>NZ_JBVJKE010000014.1:0-245386 GCF_055585405.1 Streptomyces sp. NPDC053426
CAGCGGCAGCGGGTCGCTGCTGGTGACCAGCTCCCGCAGCGGGTGCCGGGCCAGCACCGCGTCCACCTCCGGCGTCAACGCCGCCGCCAGCCGGGTGGCACAGGGCAGGGAGTCGTCCCGCAGGGTCTCGGCCGCGGCGAGGACCACGGCCTGTCCGTCGTCCCGCGGAACCCCGGCGGCCGCGCGCTCGTGGAGGTCGGCGCCCTCCTCCAGCACCAGCCCGGTGTCGATGCCCGCCGGGACCTTGATGCCGGCGGTCCTGCGCCAGGTGGTGACCGGATCGCCCCACGCCTCGACGCGGTAGGTCCACCGGCCCGGGCCGTCCGCGACGACCTCCGCGCCCCACCGGTCACTGCCCGGCGCCAGCTCCCGCATCGGCGTGAACGGCCCCGGCCGCCCCTCGGGATCCTTCAGCACCACGTTGGCGGCCACCGCGTCGTGGCCCTCCCGGAAGAGCGTGGCCGTGACCTCGAACGTCTCGCCCACGACGGCCTTGGCCGGCCGCCTGCCGCAGTCCACGGACGGCCGGACGTCCCGTACCGGGACACGGCCGATGGTCCGGGTCGTCTTCATGGGTCTGTGCACCTCCGCAGTGCTCGACGCCCGGGCGGACGCCCGGGCGTGGGACCAAACAGCGGCGGGAAGGTCACTGCCTTCCCGCCGGGGAGCGCCGCCCGACGGCCGGCGGTCCCCGCCGGACCGCGGCCGCCGGACGGGGCGTGTCGTTCTGTTCCTGCAGATAGGTGACGAGGGTGGTGCGCAGATACCGTTCGGCGGCGTCCGCCGCCTCCCGCGCGCAGCGCTTGCCCATCAGCACACAGAGGGTGTAGCCGGCGTCCTCGAAGGTGGCCCGGACCGTGTGATCGGTCGGGGCCGCCAGCATCACGCGTTCCCAGGCCCGGTACCGACGCAACTGCCGGGCAACTTCGGCTTTGGCGGGTAGCAGCATGGCGCCGTTCACCTTTCCGGGGCTCGATTCGAGGTGCGTTGTCCCGACGGTCGGGCGGCGGCCGTGCGCGCAGCTGCACGGACCCGTAACGGCGATCGAGGTCTTCACACATGGTGCACGGGTGATGACGCAACGTCTTGTTGGCTTTTCAACCACCTGGGGTGGCGTGCCGCGGCCGCCTCCGCCCGGACGTCGCCCCAGGAGTCACGGATGTGCGCTCGTGTTGCACGAACGGACCAACCCCCTCACCCTGAAAAGTGACTCAGAAGCGATACCCGCTCACGTTCCGTGTTCGGGGGCTCGCCCCGCGGGGGCGAGGACGGACGAGAGCTTCGCGTGAGGAGCCAACGACCATGAAGACCGCAGTGCCCTGCTACTACCACCTCGACGTGGAAGTCAGCCCCGAGAGGGTGGGACAGGTCAGCCGCATACTGGCCGCTCACCTCCGGTTCTGGGACCTGGAGAATCTGATGGAGCCCGTCTGCGGCGGCGCCGAGATGCTGCTGCGGGCCATCGACGAGCACGCCACCGACAAGAACACGTCGATCGAGATGTGGTGGAACGGCCAGCACCTCATCACGGCCATCGGTGACAACAACCGCGCCCTGCGCCCCGACCAGGAACTGCGCGGCTGTCTCGAGCACATCGCGGCGAGCAGCGACGGCTGGGGCTGCTGCGCCACCGAGAACGGCAGCAAGGTCATCTGGTTCTCGCAGCGCGCCCGCGCCGGCGAACGCGTCCCCCTCGTGCCGACCGGGCCCGACCCGCGCGAGAGCGAGGGCCTGGACCTCCCCCGCGAGGTGAGCGTCGCCACGCTCACCGGCCGGGTACGAACGCCGGGCGGCCTCCTGGAGGAGGTCCGGTGACCCGGCGACAGAACCGGAAAGGGGCGCCCGCCTGGAGCGGGCGCCCCTACCCGCTGGGTGCGTCCTACGACGGCGAGGGCACCAACTTCGCGCTCTTCAGCGAGGTCGCCGAACGCGTCGACCTGGTCCTGGTCGACGACGACGGCCGGCACACCACCACACGGCTCACCGAGGTCGACGGCTTCGTCTGGCACGGCTACCTCCCCGGCGTCGGCCCCGGACAGCGCTACGGCTACCGGGTGCACGGACCCTGGGCCCCGGCGGCCGGCGACCGCTGCAACCCGGCGAAACTCCTCCTCGACCCCTACGCCACCGCGGTGGACGGCCAGATCGACAACCACCCCTCGCTGTACGAGCGCGCCCCGCAGGGCCCCGACCCCGCCGACAGCGCCGGACACACCATGCTCGGCGTGGTGACCGACCCGGCCTTCGACTGGGGCGACGACACCCGGCCCGGCCGCCCCTACTCCGACACCGTGATCTACGAGGCCCACGTCAAGGGCCTCACCCGCACCCATCCCGACGTCCCCGCAGAACTCCGGGGCACCTACGCCGGACTGGCGCACCCCGCGGTGGTCGAGCACCTCACCTCGCTCGGCGTCACCGCCGTCGAGCTGATGCCGGTCCACCAGTTCGTCCAGGACGGTGTGCTGCAGAGCCGCGGCCTGGTCAACTACTGGGGCTACAACACCATCGGCTTCTTCGCCCCGCACAACGCCTACGCCGCCCACGGCACCCGCGGCCGGCAGGTCACCGAGTTCAAGGAGATGGTGAAGACCCTGCACGCGGCCGGACTCGAAGTCCTCCTCGACGTGGTCTACAACCACACCGCCGAGGGCAACGAGAAGGGCCCCACGCTCTCCTTCCGGGGCATCGACAACTCCTCGTACTACCGCCTGGTGGACGGCGACTGGCGCCACTACTACGACACCACCGGCACCGGCAACAGCCTGCTGATGCGCCACCCCTACGTCCTCCAGCTGATCATGGACTCGCTCAGGTACTGGGTCACCGAGATGCACGTCGACGGCTTCCGCTTCGACCTCGCCGCCACCCTGGCCCGGCAGTTCCACGAGGTCGACCGGCTGTCGGCGTTCTTCGACCTCATCCAGCAGGACCCCGTGATCAGCCGCGTCAAACTGATCGCCGAACCCTGGGACGTGGGCGAGGGCGGCTACCAGGTGGGCAACTTCCCCCCGCTGTGGTCGGAGTGGAACGGCCTGTACCGGGACGCCGTACGGGACTTCTGGCGCGGGGAGGAACACACCCTCGGCGAGTTCGCCTCCCGGCTGACCGGCTCCTCCGACCTGTACGCGCACCACCGGCGCCGCCCCCGCGCCAGCGTCAACTTCGTCACCGCGCACGACGGCTTCACCCTGCGCGACCTCGTCTCGTACAACGACAAGCACAACCACGCCAACGGCGAGGGCGACCGGGACGGCGAGAGCGCCAACCGGTCCTGGAACTGCGGCGCCGAGGGCGCCACCCGCGACCCGGCCGTGCTCGAACTGCGCGCCCGCCAGCAGCGCAACTTCCTCGCCACCCTGCTGCTCTCCCAGGGCATCCCGATGCTCTCCCACGGCGACGAACTGGGCCGCACCCAGCGCGGCAACAACAACGCCTACTGCCAGGACAACGAGATCAGCTGGATCGACTGGCGGCTCACCGGCGAACAGCGCGACCTGCTGGACTTCACCCGCAGGCTCATCTCGCTGCGCCTCGCCCACCCCGTGCTGCGCCGCCGCCGCTTCTTCCGGGGCGAGACCGTGCGCCACGCCGACCAGCCGCTGCCCGACCTGGTGTGGCTGCTGCCCGACGCGCGGGAGATGACCGACGACGACTGGCGGCGCTCCGACGCCCACTCGGTCGGGGTGTTCCTCAACGGCGACGCCATCGCCGAACCCGGCCCGCGCGGCCGGCGCCTGGTCGACGACTCCTTCCTGCTGCTGCTCAACAGCCACTGGGAGCCCGTCGGATTCCGCCTGCCACCCGTCTCCTACGGCGAGCGCTGGACGGCCCTGGTCGACACCGCCGACCCGGAGGGCACCCCCGACGAGGCGGAGCACAAGGCCGGCACCACCCTCACCGTGGGCCCCCGCAGCCTGGTCCTGCTGTCCCGCCCGTCCCGCACGTCGGAGTGACCGGCGGGTTCTGCGGGGCTCAGCGCTCGCGGCGTGACGTCACCGTGAACTGGGCGCCCTCGTTGTCGCGGAGCACGGCCTCGTCGGCGCCCAGCGAGAGCACGCTGCCGCCGTGCCGCTCCGCGGCGCGGGCACAGGCGGCCACGTCCTTCACGGCGAAGTGCACCTGCCAGTGCGGCCGGACCGTCGGGTCGGGAGCGGACTCCGCCGCCCCCGACTCGATCCGCGCCACCACGTTCCCCTCGCTGCGCAGCACCACTTCCTCACCTTCGTAGCGCACCTCGACGCAGCCCGGTTCGTCGGACGCCCAGCCGAAGACCCCGCCGTAGAAGATCGCGGCGTCGAAGGCGTCGCGGGTGTGCAGCCGGACGAACGCGAGCTGCGCGCGGCGCCAGGTGGGCCAGTCGGTGAACAGTTCGCCCTCCCAGACCCCGAACGTCGCCCCGTCCCGGTCGGCCAGCAGCGCCGCGCGTCCGGGCGGCAGGGAGATCGGGCCGACCGCCGCGGTGCCGCCGCGCTCCTGCACCCGTGCCGCGGCCTCGTCGGCGCTGCGCACCGCGAAGTACGGCGTCCACGCCACCGCCATCTGCCACATGCCGGCGACGCCGGCGATCCCGGCCACCGGCCGGCCCTCGGACAGGGCGATGCGGAACCGGTCGCCGAGGCGCACCGGACGCCACTCCCAGCCCAGCACGGCCCCGTAGAACTCCTCGGTCGTCTTCATGTCGCGGCTGGTCAGGCTCACCCAGCAGGGCGCCCCGAACACGGAGTGCGTCGAGAAGACGTCCGTTGCGCCGGCGGGGGAGGGCATGTCGTGGTTCATAACAGTCGCGTCCTGATCTCGTCGGCCCGGCAGCCACCCGGATGGCACCAGTGTCCGCCGGGTACCCCTCCGGGCGCCTGCCGAGTACCCCGGCGGCGGCACCGAAACGGCGGCCCCGCCGCCCCGGACCACCCCGGTGGCGCAGGGCGGCCGCAGTGGCGACGATGGATGGATCGGACACTGGGTGAAGGCACTCAAGCACTATGCGAAGGCACCACGAGAGCGGCACACCGGACCCGGAGGTGACCATGCCCACGGACGGGGGCGCCGACCGCATCCTCCAGCTCGAGGAAGAGGTCCAGCAGCTGAAGGACGCGGTCGTCTCGCACGCGGTGGTGGACCAGGCGATCGGCATGATGGTCGCGCTCGGGCGGGTCTCGCCCGACCAGGGCTGGACCGTGCTGAAGGAGGTCTCCCAGCGCACGAACATCAAACTCCGCAACGTGGCCGACCTGATCCTCGTCTGGGGACGCACCGGGCTCCTGCCGGCGGAGGTGCGGACGGTGCTGGAGGAGGTCCTGGACCGGCTCGGCCCCACCCAGATCCCGGGCGCGCCGCCGGACGGCTGACGCACCCCGCGGGGCCCGCCCCGCTCAGCCGGCCTCGGCCTCGGCGAACAGCTCCTCGCGCAGATGGGCGAAGCAGCCGCTGAGCAGCCGGGAGACGTGCATCTGCGAGATGCCGAGCTGCTCGGCGATGTCGCTCTGCGTCATCCCCCGGAAGAACCGCAGATAGAGGATGAGCCGCTCGCGCTCCGGCAGCGCCTCCAGACAGGGCCGCACCGCCACCCGGTCGACGACCGTGTCGTAGGCCGGATCGGGGCCGCCGATCGCGTCGCCCAGGGCGTAGCCGTCGGTGCCCGGCAGCTCCGCCTCCAGCGACAGCGCGGAGAAGCACTCCAGGGCCTCCATCCCGGTGCGCACCTCGCTCTCGGTCAGCAGGGTGTGCGCGGCGATCTCGGCGACCGTGGGGGAGCGGCCCGGAGCGGTCTGCGCCAGCTCCTTCGCCGCGTGCCGCACACGGTTGCGCAGATCCTGGACCCGGCGCGGCACGTGCAGCGTCCACATGTGGTCGCGGAAGTGGCGCTTGATCTCGCCGGTGATCGTCGGCACGGCGTACGCCTCGAAGGCGTTGCCGCGCGCCGGGTCGTAGTGGTCCACCGCCTTCACCAGACCGAGGGCCGCCACCTGGTACAGGTCCTCCAGGGTCTCACCGCGGCCCCGGAAACGGACGGCGATGCGCTCGGCCATGGGCAGCCAGGCCGTGACCAGCGCGTCGCGCAGGATCCTGCGCTCGGGCCCTTCGGGCAGCCGGGCCAGGCGCGCGAAGTCCCCCGCCGTGTCGGGGGCGTCGTCGTGGGGGTGCTGCTTCCTGGGACTGACGGTACGCATCGCGCGCACCTCCCTGAGCGGGGTGCCGGATGGACAGACCCCGTGGGAAGCGGCGGCTCGGACCACGACAGGCCCGCGGCCGGCGAAGCGGTTCCCACGGACGTGCCTCCTGTCCGAAGCACTGAGAATTCCCTTCCCCGTGATCCGTCGTTCCAAAACGCCTTCCGGAATTCGGCGGAGAAAATCACAGGAAAGCGCACGGTGTGAAATCGAGTGAATTCACGGCGTGAAATTCCCCGCCGCGGAGCGGGTGGCTTCGGGCCGGCCCGTCCCCGCCGTCGCGGACCGCCCGGACGGCGCGCCGGTGATCACGGCGTCGGACGTGATGTGCGGCACGCCCCCGCCGGCCGCCGGCCGGCCGGCCGGGGGATTCCTCCAGCGCAGCGCTTGATCACCGATCAGATCGGGCGAACCGCCTGACCACAGCGCATTCCGCTCATTTGACAGTGCGCCGAGGCCACAGATAGGAAGCACCGGACAGAAGTCGAGAGGTGCACTGTGTACGAGCCGAACGTGGTCGGGGACTGGCAGGAGTACGACGAGCATGCCGGTCTGCGGGTCCGCGTCCACCGTCTGGAAACCGGCGAACCGCCGAGGGGACGGGACGACGCCGCCGAGGGGCTGACGTACTTCAGTGTCCGCGTGACCGTCGAGAATCGCGGCGACCGGCCTTTCTCCGTTCACGTCGAGGACGGCCAGATCGACGTACGGACCGGCCCCGACGGCGAGAGCGCGTTCATCGACTGGCGCAATTCGCAGTTCATCGAGGGATTCGACGTCTACCCGCTGCGCCGCGCCACCGCCGTCCTCTACGCGGCCGGTCCCGAGGCGGCCCTGAGCCAGGTCGACGTCCAGGTCCAGCTGCGCGTCGACGAGGAGTGGGCCGGGCGCCGGCTGTGGACGGGCGGCATCGGCGTGCAGGAGGGGCCCGCGGGGGCGCCCGCGGGCGCGTGCCGGGACAGCCTCGCCCAGCAGGTGAGCGTCTTCCTGCAGGAACAGGCGGAGGAAGGCACCGCCTGAGCGTCGCGTCAGTGCGGGATGCCGTCGATGATCTCGCGGGCTCCCTGACGCAGCAGCGCCACGGCGACCGAGGTGCCGAGCGTGGCCGGGTCGAGCCGTCCCGCCCACTCGTGCGCGTTCAGCCGGGTCTTGCCGTCCGGGGTGAAGACGCACGCCCGCAGGGACAGTTCGCCGCCGCGGTCCCCCCGTGCGTAGCCGGCGATCGGGCTGTTGCAGTGCCCCTGCAGCACGTGCAGGAACATGCGTTCGGCGGCGGCCTCGCGATGGGTGTCCGGGTGGCCGAGGGCGCCGACCGCGTCGATCAGACCGGTGTCGCCCTCACGGCACTGCAGCGCGAGGATGCCCGCGCCGATGGGCGGCATCATGGCCTCGGGGGAGAGCACCTCGCTGATCACGTCGGCGCGGCCGATGCGCTCCAGGCCGGAGACCGCGAGCAGCAGGGCGTCCACCTCCCCTGCGGCGAGCTTCGCCAGCCGCCGGTTGGCGTTGCCGCGCAGCGGCACGCACCGCAGCTGCGGGTGGGTGGCGGCCAGTTGGGCGACCCGGCGCACCGAGGAGGTGCCGATCCGGGTGCCGGGCGCGAGCTCGTCCAGGGAGAGGCCGTCCGGGTGCACGAGGGCGTCGCGGATGTCGTCCCGCTCCAGGAACGCGGCGAACACCGTGCCCGCCGGGAGCGGCCGGTCGGCGGGCACGTCCTTGACGCAGTGCACGGCGAGGTCCGCCTCACCGGCGAGCAGCGCGGCGTCCACCTCCTTGGTGAACGCGCCCTTGCCCTCCACCGCCGACAGGTCCCCGAGCCACTTGTCCCCGGTCGTCTTCACCGGTACGACCTCGGTGCGCACACCGGGACGGGCGGCGGCCAGCTCGGCCCGGACGCGCTCCACCTGGGCGAGCGCCATGGGCGAGTCGCGGGAGACGATACGGATCAGTTCGGGGGCGGACATGCCGACACCATAGACCCTCATGGACCCTCGGAGGGGCCGGCCCGTGCCGGGACGCCGAACGGCGCCCCGGCGTCAACGGGCCGTGTACGGTCAGGCGTTCGGGTCGAAGGGGATGCCGGAGGGCTTGGCCGCGGCGAGGTGGGAGGCGAAGCTGCCGTCCTTCAGGCCGAAGTGGGCGCTGCCGAAGTCGTACGAGCTGAGCTTGGAGCGCAGCCCCGCCGGGTAGCCGTTCCAGCCGACCAGTGCCGGGTACTGCCAGTCGCCCTTGTGGTTCTCCGGCGGCTCGTCGCCCGGCCCCGCGAGGCGGAAGCAGTGGGTGCCGATGCCGTCCTTGTGGTACACGATCTTCGGATGCGTGCCGTCGAAGCGGACCGCCGAGCGCGCGTGGACCGTGAAGGACCCGTGGTTGGACGTGGACACGTACTGCACGGTGTCGTTCTGCACCCAGACCACGACGTGTTCCCAGTCGTGCCGGTGCCCCCCGAGGCTGACGCCCGGCAGGGCCTGGTCCTTCTCGAAGTACAGGGCGTAGACGACGGCGCACCAGCCGTTGTTGCACGTGGAGCGGGAGTAGCCGTTGGTGTTCTCCAGGTCCGAGGCGTCACGGCAGTCGCCGTTGAGGGCGCCGGTCGGTTTGAGGCCGGTGTTGACGGAGCCGTCCTGGCCGATCGCCGCTGTCGGGTAGCAGCCGTCGGTGTCGTAGTCGTAGGCGGGCTGGTACGTCCGCTCCAGGACGTCCGCGTCGGCCGGCAGGGCGGGAGGGGGCGCGGCGAAGGCGGTGGCGGGGAAGGCGATGACGAGCGCGGCCGCGCCGGCGAGGCCGGTCAGCCATCTCCTGCGGTGCGTTCGGGACGTGCTCGACGGCACTGCGTCCTCCTCATGGTCCGGGCGCAGCCAACGGCTGTGGGGGAATGGGGAGTTCAGCATCCCGGCTGGACGTATACATGCCAAGAGGACGCAGGCGTACCGCTGGTGAAGCGCGGCCCAACACTCGCCGCGCCGGGTCCGGGATCACCCGGGACGCCGGCCGGGCCGGCGGCCGTGCGGGGGCGGGCGATTGATTGAGTTACGCAATGAGATGGTAAAGTGCGGTGCATGTCCACACCCGACGTCCCCGCCCCCGAGGAAGTGGCCGAGATCGAGCGCGCGCTCCACCGCCTCACCTACCTGAGTACGCGCGCACGTCAGCACGAGCGGCTGATGGCCCTGGCGGGTGTGCCGCTGGACCGGGCCGCCGTCGCGCTGCTGCGGCAGATGGCGGACGCCGAGCCGATGCGGCCGGGGGAGCTGGCCGCCCGGCTGGGTGTGGAGGCCTCGCACGTCACCCGCACGGTGCAGCAGTTGCAGAAGTCCGGCCACGTCACCCGCGTCCCGGACCCCGACGACCGCCGCGCCCAGCGCATCGAGCTCACCGGGGCCGGCCGGGAGGCCATCGCCCGGATCCGGGAGACGGGGGTCCGCGGCATGCAGGCGGCCCTGGCCGACTGGTCGCCCGGCGACCTGCGGCAGCTCGCCACCCTCTTCCACCGCATGGTCGACGACTTCCTCGCCCACGCCGCCGCCGAGGAGCCGGAACACGCCCGCAGCGCCTGACGGCGGTGCCGGGGCCGCGGGTCCCGAGGCCGGCACCTCACCGTACTTACCGTCGGGTAATATCCCGCGGCAGGTCATCAGAGGAGGAACCGTGTCCCGGTCCGAACGCTCGCCCCTGCTGCTCGCCGGCCTGCTGGCCGCCGCGGGCGCCGCCCACTTCGCCGCCCCGCGCCGGTTCGACCGCATCGTGCCGCGCTCCCTGCCCGGCTCGCCCCGGACCTGGACCCACGCCAGCGGCGCCGTCGAACTCGCGCTGGCCGCGGGCCTGGCGCTGCCCCGCACCCGCAAGGCCGCCGCGCTGACCGCGGCGGCCTTCTTCGTCGGCGTGTTCCCCGCCAACGTCAAGATGGCCGTCGACTGGCGGCACCGCCCCGCCCCGCAGAGGGCCGCGGCCCTCGGCCGGCTGCCCCTGCAGGTGCCGCTGGTGCTGTGGGCGCGCGGCGTCGCCAAGGGCGCGGAGGGCAGGTCGTGAGCGGACGGGTGGAGAAGGGCGACACGGCCCCGGACTTCGCCCTCCCGGACGAGACCGGCACCGTCCGCCGGCTCTCGGAGCTGCTCGCCGAGGGGCCGGTGGTGCTGTTCTTCTACCCGGCCGCGCTCAGCCCCGGCTGCACCGCGCAGGCCTGCCGCTTCCGCGACCTCGCGGCCGAGTTCGCCGCGGTGGGCGCACGGCCGGTGGGCATCAGCTCGGACCCCGTCCAACGGCAGGCGGAGTTCGCCGGACGGCACTCCCTCGGCATGCCCCTGCTGTCCGACACCGACGGCACGGTCCGCGAGCGGTTCGGCGTGAAGCGGGGCATCGCCCTGGCGCCGACGAAACGGGCCACCTTCGTCATCGGCCCCGACCGCACCGTCCTGGAGGTCGTGCGCAGCGAACTGCGGATGAACACCCACGCGGACCGGGCGCTCGCCGCGCTCCGCCCATAGGACGCACGGGCGGACCGCCGCGGTTGATACGGGCCCGCAACGGGATGATCCTGGACGAATGGATGAGGCCTCCGCCGCGATGGTCGTCGATGCCCGCGGCATCGTGACGGGGTGGAGCGAGGGCGCCCGGCGGCTGACCGGACACCCGGCCGAGGAGGCCGTGGGACGGGCCGTACGGGCGCTGCTCGCCGAGGACACGCCGCCCCGCGCCCCCTTGCGGTCGGGCCCGGTCACACTGCGTCACCGCGACGGCCACCCCGTACCGGCCCGGCTCACGGTCCGGCCCCTGCAGGGGGCGCGGGGCGCCCCGGCCGGACACCTGATCACCGCCGAACCGCCCGACGCGGCGGAGACCTCCCTGGCCGAGCGGGCCTTCCAGCAGGCGTCCCTGGCGATGTCCGTCTTCGACACCGAGCAGCGCTACCTGCGGCTCAACGACGTCGCCTGCCGGATGATGGGCAGGCCCGAGACGGACCTGGTCGGACTGCCGTACCTGGACAGTGTGGAGGACGCCGAGTACAGCCGCGGCTTCCACCGGCATCTGCGCGAGGTCACCGAGACGGGCGAACCCCTGCATTATCAGAGCTTCACCCGCGCGCCCTCCTGCGCCCGGTCGCACGCCTGGAACGTCGAGATGTGGCCGGTCCGCGACTCCTCCGGCGAAGTGGTCGGCGGCGCCCTCGCGGCGTTCGACAGCACCGAGCAGCACCGGGCCCGACGGCGGCTGGCGCTGCTGAACGAGGCCGCGACCGCCATCGGCACCACCCTGGACGTCGTCCGCACCGCCGAGGAACTCGTGGCCATCCTGGTGCCGGCGGTCGCCGACTTCGCCACCGTCGACCTGCACGACTGGGTCCTCGGCGCCGACGAACCCCCGGCCCGGCCGGACACCGGGGTCGTACTGCGCCGGGTGGCGCACGGCTCCGCCGCCGAGGGCGCCCCCGAGACGGCGGTGCGCCTCGGCCAGACGGACGTCTACCCGCCCTGCTCACCGCCCGCGCGGGCGCTGCGGGAGAGCAGGGCGGTGCTCGCCCGCGCCGGCGAGCCGGACTTCGATCAGTGGATGGCCGGGCGCGGCGTCCCCGCCCCGGCCGACCGCATCCACTCGCTGCTGGCCGTGCCGCTGCGCGCCCGCGGCACCACCCTCGGCGTCGCGGTGGCCGTCCGCAACGTCCACCCCGAGGGGTACGCCGACGACGACGCCACGCTCGCCGAGGAACTCGCCAGCCGCGCCGCCGTCTGCGTCGACAACGCCCGCCGCTTCGCCCGCGAACGCACCACCGCGCTGACCCTCCAGCACAGCCTGCTGCCGAAAGGGCTGCCCGGACAGGCCGCCGTCGAGGTCGCCCACCGCTATCTGCCCACCGCGTCGGCGGCCGGCATCGGCGGCGACTGGTTCGACGTCATCCCGCTGGCCGGCAGCCGGGTCGCCCTGGTCGTGGGTGACGTCGTCGGCCACGGCATCCCCTCCACGGCCACCATGGGCCGGCTGTGCACCGCGGTACGCACCCTCGCCGACGTGGACCTCCCGCCCGACGAACTCCTCACCCACCTCGACGACCTGGTCACCCATCTCGCCGCCGACGACCGCGAGGACGTCGCCGAGCTGGGCTCCACCTGTCTGTACGCCGTCTACGACCCCGTCACCCGCCGCCTGACCGTGGCCGCCGCCGGGCACCCCGCGCCCGCCCTCGTGCTGCCCGACGGGACGGCCCGGCTCATCCCTGTGAACGCCGGCCCCCCGCTGGGCGTCGGAGGGCTGCCGTTCGAGGCGACGGAGCTCCAGCTGCCCGAGGGCTCCGTCGTCGCGTTCTACACCGACGGCCTGATCGAGGGCCGCGACCGCGACATCGACCGCGCCACCGACGAGCTGCGCCGCGCCCTGGCGGTGCCCGCCGACTCGCTGGAGTCCCTGTGCGACGGCGTGCTGAAGGACGTACTGCCGCAGGAGCCCGGCGACGACGTGGTGCTGCTCCTGGCCCGCACCCGGGCCCTGGGCGCCGATCAGGTCGTCACGAGGGACGTGCCGCCGGACCCCGAGGAGGTGGCCGCCGCCCGGCAGTGGGCCGGTGAACGGCTGGCCGCGTGGGGGCTGGACGAGATCGCCTTCGTCACCGAGCTCGTCGTCAGCGAACTGGTCACCAACGCCATCCGGTACGGCGTGCCCCCCATCCAGCTGCGGCTGATCCGCGACCGCACCCTCATCTGCGAGGTCGCCGACGCCAGCTCCACCTCACCGCATCTGCGCCGCGCCCACGCCTATGACGAGGGCGGACGCGGACTGCTGCTGGTGGCCCAGCTCACCCAGCGCTGGGGCAGCCGCCAGACGGACGGCGGCAAGACGATCTGGGCGGAGCAGTCGCTGCCGCAGCCGTGATCCGCCGCGCGGTCCCCGCCGAACCCCGCGGCGACCCGGACGAAGGCCGGCCGGCGCGCGCCGACCGCGCTCGCCGCTGACCGGAGGCGCCGCGGCCCCCGGCACCCCCTCCGGCCCCGCCCGGACGAGGAGCCACGCCTCCCCGCGCCGCGGAAGCGGGCGGCGAGGGCGTTCTCGCCGTGCGGCCGGAACGTGGCGTGCCCGAGCGGCCCGTGCGTGCCGTGGTCCCGGACGAGGGCCGTGCCCCCGCCGCACCCGCCGCGCCGCCTCACGCCCTCGGACTCCTCGTGCCCCGGCGGACGGCCCCGCGTGGGCACGGCGAGCAGCTCGGTCCTTCCCCCGTGCGCACCCGCCGCCCGCGCGGGCGGCGGGTGCCCGGTCAGAACTCCTCGTGCGCCTCCGGGTCCCCGCCGATCCTCCGGTGGGCGCGGTCGGCGATCGTCCGCATCTGGGCGGCGTCCAGTTCGAAGCCGAAGACGTCGAGGTTCGCGCGCTGCCGCTCGGGGCCGGACGACTTGGGGACGGGGAGCGCGCCCAGCTGGACGTGCCAGCGCAGCACCGCCTGGGCCGGGGTGACCCCGTGCGCCTCGGCGACGGCGGCCACGGCCAGGTCGTCCAGGAGCGTCGAGCCACGGCCGAGCGGGCTCCAGCTCTCGGTCAGCACGCCCTTGTCGGCGTGGTACGCGCGCAGTTCCTCCTGCGGGAAGAAGGGGTGCAGCTCGATCTGGTTGACCGAGGGCAGCACCCCGGTCTCCTTCTCCAGCCGCTCGATGTGGGCGGGCGTGAAGTTGGAGACGCCGATGGACCGGACGAGCCCGTCCTCCCGCAGTTTGACCATGGCCTTCCAGGAGTCGACGTACTTGTCGACGCGGGGGAGCGGCCAGTGGATCAGGTACAGGTCGACGTACTCCAGGCCGAGCCGGGCGCGGGACTCCTCGAAGGAGGCGAGGGTCTCCTCGTAGCCGTGGTGCCGGCCCGGGAGCTTCGTCGTCACGACGACCTCCTCGCGCGGGACGCCGGCCCGGGCCACGGCGCGGCCGACACCGGTCTCGTTGCGGTAGTTGGCCGCCGTGTCGACGAGGCGGTAGCCCATCCGCAGGGCCTCGGTCACCGCCCGCTCCGCCTCGGCGTCGTCCATCGGCCAGGTGCCCAGGCCCAGGGCGGGGATCGTGGTTCCGTCGTTGAGAGTGTGGCTCGGGATGCTGCTCACCAGGGTGCCTTCCCGTTGACAGTGTCGTCCTCCCAGCGTCGGGGACGAGGGGGTCAATGATCAACCGGACGGGTAGGGAGACCGGTGGGGACGACCGACGGAGTGGGGAGCGCATGACGACGCACAGGGACGGCACGGGGGAGGGCACGGCGGTGGAGGTGCGTCCGGTGGCCGGGCACATCGGGGCCGAGATCACCGGTGTCGACCTCGCCGGTGACCTCGACGACGCCGTGACCGCCGCCATCAGGGCGGCGGTGCTGCGCTGGAAGGTGGTGTTCTTCCGCGGCCAGCGCCTCGACCACGCCGGGCATGTGGCGCTGGCCCGCCGGTTCGGCGAACCGGTCGTGCTGCCCCGGCGCGGCAAGGCATCGCCGGCGGACTTCCCCGAGATCGAGACCACCGCCGACCGGCTGGAGCTCGGCGGACGCTTCGGCATGGAGCACGACGAGTGGCTGAGGCGCCGCCGCCACACCCTGCTGCGCGGCTGGCACTGCGACCACGGCGCCCGCGTCGACCCGCCGGCCGCGACGATCCTGCGCGCCGAGACCGTCCCGCCCTACGGCGGCGACACCACCTGGTCGAACCTGGCCGCGGCGTACGCCGGACTCTCCGCCCCGGTGCGGGAGTTCGCCGACCGGCTGCGCGCCGAGCACCGGCTGGGGGTCGGCTATCAGCCCCGCCCCGGCGACGACGCCTATCTGCGCCATCTGCTGGAGAACCAGACCGCCTCCGAGCACCCGCTGGTGCGCGTCCACCCGGAGACCGGGGAGCGGGTGCTGTTCGTCAACGGCTACTACGTCGAGCAGATCACCGGCCTGTCCCGCCCCGAGAGCGCGGCCGTCCTCCAGATGCTCCTGGAGCAGGCCACCCGGCCCGAGTACACCGTGCGGCTGCGCTGGGAGCCGGGCAGCGTGGCCTTCTGGGACAACCGGGCCACCATCCACCTGGCCCCGGGGGACACCGCCCACCTCGACCACCCGCGGATCATGCACCGGGTGATGCTCGCCGGTGACGTACCCGTCGGCGTGGACGGCCGGCCCTCGCGAGCCCTCACCGGTACCGCCCCCGGCCGCTGGTAGCTCACCCGAGGGGGATGGTCACCTCGTCCTCGACCGGCGGGGCGATCTCCTGCGCGCGGTGGCCGGTGGCCGCGTGACAGCGCAGCCGGATCGCCTCCGGGCTCACGTCCAGCCGCAGGAAGCACTTGAAGAACGGCGGGCTGTAGGTGGCCGAACCCGGTGAGAACAGCGACGTGTAGGCCTTGCGCACGGGCAGCCGCAGCCGCTTGCCCCGGTCGGGCCGGCGGCCGGTGCCGAGCAGCCCGGCGACCAGCCGCATCCGGCGGGTGACCCGGACAGGCGCGCCGGGCGCACGGGTGGGGCCGATGCCGAGGCGCTCGGCGATCACGGCCATCGCCTCGGCGTCGGTGAGGGCGAAGAACCGGCGCAGCCGCAGCCGGCGCCCGTAGAGCCCGCTGTAGAAGGCGAGGGAGTCGCCGCGCAGCGGATAGCAGCGGAAGTCCCGCTCGGTGACACCGGCGACGTCCACCCGGGGGATGGTGTGGGTGGCGTGGGTGAACGCCCCGCCGCCGCCCGCCACCACGTACTGCAGGGTGCGGCCGTCGTCCAGCCGCACCGGGTAGCGCTGGTAGTTGTGGATGTCGCCGCCTATCGCGGCCACGTAGTGGTGGCCGGGGTCGCGGACGACGTCGTCGACGGTGCCGCCGCCCTCGATCGGGCACGGGTGGTGCTCGCCGTCCACGTACAGGGGCGAGCCCGTGACGAGGATCTTCGGGCGCGGTCCCCAGGAGACCTCCCGCAGCCACGCGCCCTGTTCGGCGTCGACCGTGCCCAGCAGTCCCGTGTCGATGCCGACGATCCGCACCGGTCCGGCGTCGATCGCCCAGTACGGCCCCGGCTGCACCGCCCGCTGGGTGGGCGCGGACCGCATCCCGCGCGCCTCGTCCAGGCGCCCGCCGTCCCCGGCGCGCGGCCGGTGCCACAGCAGGGAGCGCAGCCGGGCCCGGCTGAACGGGCGCGGCGCGGGTCCCGGAGGCGGCGGCGGGGCGTCGTCGCAGAAGACGCGCATGAAGCCGCCGAGGTCCTCGTACCAGTCGTGGTTGCCCGGTATCGCGTATATCGGGGCCTGGTAGTCCCGGTACGGGCGGAAGAACTTGGTGCCGTAGTCGTCGGCGCTGCCCACCGGGTAGATCACATCGCTGGCGAGCACGGCGAAGGCGGTGTCCCGGCCCTCCTGGAGCAGTCCGGGCACCACCGCGTACTGGGGCTCGTCGCCCTCACCCGTGTCGCCGATCACCAGGAACGAGAACCGGTCCGGATCGTCACGCCGGATCACCTTGTCGGCGGGGGCGCCGGCCGCCTCCCGCTGGGCCACCCAGCGGCTGCGGGTGTCTCCCGTGGGGTCGCCGAACCAGGAGGCCAGGACCCCGTTGCGGGCGGCCCACAGCATGCGCGGGTCGAGCCAGGAGATCTTCTCGACCTCGTTCGGCATCAGCCGCCGGTACGCACCGCGTTCAGCGGTGCCCCAGCCGGCGCCCTCGGCGGTAACACGTGAAGAGTCGGACACCGGTGCACCGTAACAACGGTGCGGTGGACGGACGGAGAGCGGGGGGCGGTGAACCATCGCCGTACGGCACCGAGTTGGGGGCGGTGGTCAGAAGGTGCGCGCCAACAGGCCGAGCAGCGCCGCCCAGTGACGCTCGTCCGCCTCCTCGTCGTACGCCGCCGTGTCGGACTGGGTGTAGCCGTGCGGCGCCCCGGCGTACACCTCGCAGCGGTGCCGGACACCGGCATCCGTCAGCGCCCGCTCCAGCCGCTCGATCTGCTCCTCGGGCAGCGAGTGGTCCTGGTCGGCGTGGCCGAAGTACACCTCGGCGGTGATCCGGCCGGCCACCAGGTGCGGACTGTCCGGCGCGTTCGTCGCCAGCCGGCCGCCGTGGAACCCGGCCGCGGCGGCCACCCGGTCCGGGTAGGTGCCGGCGGTGCGCAGGGACAGCGCCGCGCCCATGCAGTAACCGGTCACCGCCACCGGACCGCCGGCCACCGCCGGACAGCCGGCGAGCCACCGCAGATACGCGCCGGCGTCCCGCATCGCCCGCTCGGGCGTGAGCCGCCGCATCACCGGCATGAGGCGCCGCAGCAGCCGGCCCCGCGACGCGTCGTCGATGAACTCGGGCAGCTCGGCCACCGGCGCGGGCCCGCTCCGGTAGAACACATGGGGCACCAGGACGGTGTACCCGGCCCCCGCCAGCCGGTCGGCCATCGCCCGCAGCCGCGGACGCGGCCCGAAGGCGTCCGTGTAGAACAGGACCGCGGGCCGCGGCCCCCCGTCGGCGGGATGCGTCAGATACGCGTCCGCGGTGCCGTCCCCGGTGCGGATGCCGACGGACGTTCCCTGTACGGCGGTCATGACCGCGCTTCCTCCCGAAGGGTGTGGATCACGCCCGTCGCGGCACGCCGGCCGGGCGCGGCGGACGGCACGGCGCCCTCACTCGAACCGGGTGACGTCGCCGGCGCCCCGCCGTACGATCTCCGCCTCGCCGCCCGAGAAGTCGATCACCGTGGTCGGCTCGGTGCCGCAGTCGCCGGAGTCGAGCACCGCGTCCACCTGGTGGTCGAGCAGGTCCTTGATCTCCCAGCCCTGGGTCATCGGCTCGTCCTCGCCGGGCAGCAGCAGGGTGCTGGACAGCAGGGGCTCACCGAGCTCCGCCAGCAGGGCCTGGGTGACGACGTGGTCCGGGATGCGCACGCCGACCGTCTTCTTCTTGGGGTGCAGCAGCATCCGCGGCACCTCCTTCGTCGCGGGCAGGATGAACGTGTAGCTGCCCGGGGTCGACGCCTTCACCGCGCGGAACACGTCGTTGTCGATCCGTACGAACTGGCCGAGCTGCGCGAAGTCCCGGCACATCAGGGTGAAGTGGTGCCGGTCGTCCAGCTTGCGGATCGTACGGATCCGGTCGATGCCCGAGCGGCTGCCCAGACGGCAGCCGAGTGCGTAGCAGGAGTCCGTGGGGTACGCGACGAGGGCGTCGGAGCGGATGCTCTCGGCGACCTGCGCGATGGTGCGCGGCTGGGGATTGTCGGGGTGCACGTCGAAGTACTTCGCCATTCACCGAGCTTATGCCGCCCACGCGCCAGGACCCCGCACGCCGCCCTCACGGCCGGTGCGCCGACGCGCCGGGATGAGGCGCGTGCACGGGTGGGGTAACGTCCCTGACCTGGGCCGGGGACGACGAACGGACGAGGGGAAGGCCGAGGTGGCAGGCCGTAAAGACGGAATCCGGCGGACGCCGGAAGCGGCCGGGGAGGATCCGGCGTGGGCGCGGGAGCTGCTCGAACACCTGCGTCCGGCCGGGCGGGACGCCCGCAGGGTCGTCGCCTGGCTGGCCGCCACCGCGCACGCGGAGGTGTCCCTCCAGGACGCCGCCGGGGCGTTGCTCGCCGGGACCGGGCTGCCGCTGGACGAGTCCCTCGTCGCCGACCTCGGCTCAGGCCGGATCGCCTCCGCCGCCTGGGAGGGGGAGGGCCGCCATGTGCGCCTGGTGAGGATCGGGCACCCCTCGGGGACCTGTGTGCTGGCCGTCTCCCGCGAGGCCCCCTTCGACCGGCACACCTCCGACGTCGTCACGCACACCGCCCAGGTGATCGAACTCCTGCTGACCGCCCACGAGACCGACGCCGCCGGACACCGGCTGCGGCGGGCCACCGCCGATCTGCGCCTCGCGATCCTGCAGCTGCTGATGGTCGAGGACACCGTCGCCGCCCGCCGGGTCGCCGCCGGACTCTGGCCAGGCCTGCTCGACGCCGACACCGCCTGCGTCTACGTCGTCGAGTCCGCGCCCGCCCTGCGCGACCGGCTCGCCGCGGAGTGCCTGGACACCACGCGGGAGGAGGCGCTGGTCGTGCGCTGCCCGGCGATGGACGGGCACGTGATCGTCGTCAGCCCCCGCGAGGCCACCGCCGGCGAGCTGCGGTCCCTGGTCGAACGGCACCCGGACACCTTCCTCGGCGGCAGTGTGTGGCAGAGCCTCGCCCGTACCGCCACCGCGTACGGGCAGGCCGTCAGCGCCCTGGCGGTGGCGCGCTTCCGCGCCGACAAGACGGCCGTGTACGCCGAACGCACCCACCCGGAGCGGCTGATGGACCCCGCCGCGCTGCGCGGCTGGGCGGCCCGGGTGCTGCGCCCGCTCGACGCGCTGCCGCACCACACCCGCGCCGAACTCCTCGCCACCACCCGCCTCGGCCTGGAGTTCACCGCCGTCAACACCGCCAAGATCCTCGGCGTCAGCCGCAACACCGTACGGGCCCGCATGGAACGCGTCGAGACCATGCTCGGCGCGGACTTCGACGACATCACCGCCCGCGCCGTGGTGCACCTGGCGCTGCACACCCAGATCAACCTCCTGGACGGGCAGGCGGCCGGCGACCCCGCGGCGCACTCCCCGGGCCTCGCCGACCTGCTGGCCGGTCCCGCCGTCGGCGGCTGGGCGCGGGAGCTGCTGGGACGGCTGGAGGGGGACACCCGGAACGTGCGCCGCACCCTGCGCACCTGGATCGCCGCCGGCGGCAACGCCGAGCGGGCCGCGCAGAGTCTGGGCGTGCACGCCCAGACCGTGCGCGAGCACGTGCGCAGCGCCGAACCGGTCCTGGAACGCCAGCTGCTGGCCACCGGGACCGACCTGTACGAGGTCGTCCTGGCCCATCTGGCGGCGGGTGACCTGGAACAGCCGGTCCTCACGGACGGGTGAACCGGGCTTTTCGGACTCAGTTGTGCACGGATGAGCCCTCCGGCGGCCACAACGGGCACCGGTGCGGTACACAGGCCCGCCCCGCTGCGCATAGTTTCGGCAACACGGCGGAGGCACGACCGGAACGGGGGACCGGTCGCGCCCCCGCCCCTTCGTCGTTGTGTGCCTCCGGCGCGGACGGGTACCCGGCCGCCGCTGTGGAGGCCCGCCCCCGGCATCGCGTACCGAGGCGGACGGGCCCGTAACGAGCACCGCGACGAGGAGGCCCGGATGACCAGCGAGACGGAGACCGGCGGCGTCACCGGCACGCAGGACAAGGACTACAACCTGATCTGGTACGTCGAGGCGTGCCTGAGCAACGCACTGCGCCTGGAGAGCTACATCCAGGACGCCGAACGCGCCAAGGACACCGAGGTCGCCGACCTGTTCCGCAAGGCCCAGGCGGACAGCCGCAAGGGAGCGGAACTCGGCAAGGGGCTGCTGCGCGCACGCCTGAACGGCGGCTGAGCGCGCCGCTTCACCGGGCCCGGCCACCGCGCACGACCACGGCGGCCGGGCCCGCGCCGTCCCGGGGCACCGCTTCCCCGCCCGTTCCTCACCCGGCCTGGCGCAACCGGCCGCCTCCCGAGTCGCCGACCGTGGTGACGCGGGGCAGCATGGCCCTCGTACGGACGGCATCGGAGGGACGTCGAGCAGCGCAAGGAGCCCACGATCATGACGGACGTTTCGAGCCGGGGCCCCGCTCCGGGCGACGACCGCAAGGTACTCACCAACCGGCAGGGCCATCCGGTCTACGACAACCAGAACCAGCGCACCGTCGGCTCCCGCGGCCCGGCCACGCTGGAGAACTACCAGTTCCTGGAGAAGATCAGCCACTTCGACCGGGAACGCATCCCCGAGCGCGTGGTGCACGCCCGCGGCGTCACCGCGTACGGCTACTTCGAGGCGTACGGGAAGTGGGGCGACGAGCCGGTCTCCCGCTACACCCGCGCCAAGCTCTTCCAGGAGGAGGGCAAGCGCACCGACCTGGCCGTCCGCTTCTCCACCGTCATCGGCGGCCGGGACTCCTCCGAGGCCGCCCGCGACCCCCGCGGCTTCGCGGTGAAGTTCTACACCGAGGACGGCAACTGGGACCTCGTCGGCAACAACCTGGGCGTCTTCTTCATCCGGGACGCCATCAAGTTCCCGGACGTCATCCACGCCCTCAAGCCCGACCCGGTCACCTTCGAGCAGCAGCCGCGCCGCATCTTCGACTTCATGTCGCAGACGCCCGAGTCCATGCACATGCTGGTCAACCTGTTCAGCCCGCGCGGCATCCCGGCGGACTACCGCCACATGCAGGGCTTCGGCGTGAACACCTACAAGTGGGTCGACGCCGAGGGCAACACCAAGCTGGTCAAGTACCACTGGATGCCCAAGCAGGGCGTGCGCAGCATGACCGCCGAGGACGCGGCGAACGTCCAGGCCGAGGGACTCGGCCACGCCACCAAGGACCTCTACGAGGCGGTGGAGCGCGGCGAGTACCCGGAGTGGGAACTGCTGGTCCAGATGATGGACGACCACGACCACCCGGAACTGGACTTCGACCCGCTGGACGACACCAAGACCTGGCCCGAGCAGGACTTCCCGCCGAAGCCGGTGGGCCGCATGGTGCTGAACCGGATGCCGGGGAACTTCTTCGCCGAGAACGAGCAGATCTCCTTCGGCACCGGCGTGCTCGTCGACGGGCTGGACTTCTCCGACGACAAGATGCTCGTCGGCCGGACCTTCTCCTACAGCGACACCCAGCGCCACCGGGTCGGCCCGAACTACCTCCAGCTCCCGGTCAACCAGGCCAAGCACGCGGACGTGCGCACCAACCAGCGCGACGGGCAGATGACGTACTTCGTCGACGGCGCCGGCGAGAACCCGATCGTGAACTACGAGCCGTCGATCACCGGCGGTCTGCGCGAGGGCGAGTATCCGACGCACGACGACCAGGGCCCGGAGATCCGGGGCCGGCTCACCCGCAAGCGCATCGAGCGCACCAATGACTACCTCCAGGCGGGCCAGCGGTACTGCCTGATGGAGGAGTGGGAGCGCGACGACCTGGTGAAGAACTTCATCGACCTGATCTCCCAGTGCGACCGGCCGGTCCAGGAACGCATGGTGTGGCACTTCCTGCTGGTCGAGAACGACCTCGGCCGCAGGGTCGGCGAGGGCCTCGGCATCATGCCGGAGGACGTCGCCCATCTGGAGCCCCTGGCGAGCCAGGACCTCACCGACGAGGACCGCAAGCGGCTGGCCAGTCTCGGCGACAACCCGCCCCGTGACGTGGAGGGACTCACCATGACCCACTGCGTCCCCGACGAACGGCACGTGGTGACCCGTTAGGGACGGGCCGCAGACCGCGCCACCGCGAGCACCTGCACGGCGTAACCGCGCCCGAACAGCACGGCGTGCACCAGCAGCGGGAACAGCTGGTGCACGCCGACGCGCGTCCGCCACCCGTCGGCGAGCGGCGCCACCTCCCGGTAGCCGTCCAGCACCGCGTCCAGACGGGGGCAGCCGAACAGGGCGAGCATCGCGAGATCGGTCTCCCGGTGCCCGCCGTGGGCGGCCGGGTCGATCAGACGGACGTGCCCGTCGGAGCCCCAGAGCACATTGCCGTTCCACAGGTCACCGTGCAGCCGCGCGGGCGGCTCGGCGGGCCCGGCCGGTTCCGGCAGCCGCTCACAGACCCGCTCGACGACGCCCGCCTCACCGGCGGTGACGGTGCCGTCGTCGACCGCCCGGCGCAGATACGGCAGGACCCGGCGCCCTGCGTACCAGCCGGGCCAGTCGTCGCCGGTGACGTTGCGCATCGGGGCGAGCCCGATGAACGCCTCCGCCGGGCGGCGGCGCCCCGAAGGCCGGCGCGCCGGCGGCGTGCAGCGCGGCCGGCTCCCGGCCGAACCGCGGTGCCGCCTCCTGCCCGGGCGGGCCCTGCGCCACCCGGTCGACGACCAGCCGGCGTGCGTCGTGGCCGTGCACCACCCCGGCCTCGGCCAGCCGGCGCAGCCCCGCCGCCTCGGCGCGGACGGCCTCCGCTCCGTCGGCGCTCTTGACGACCATCACCCGGCCGTCGTCGAGGGAGACCTCGGCCAGTGAGCCGGACAGCGTACGCACACCGGTCACCGCCCGCCCCGTGAACCGGGTCGCCACGGCCCCGGGCCCGTCACCGTCCCCGAGGGCCGGACCGGGAGGGAAGCTCATGGACGGACTCCTCACGTACGGGTGCGCGGGCGAGCGGCCGTGCCCAGGGCGGGGGTTCCCCGCGCGCCCGCGTCCGCCGCCGGCCGGTCACGCGGGACGGTGAAATCCCGGCCGCCGCGGATCGAAGGAAACCGCGCCGGGGGACCACTCGGAGCATGACGAGTACATCGTTCCAGCGCACCCTCACCCTGCCCGCCACGCTGTGCGAACAGGCCGCGCACCATCTGGAGCAGGCCGCCCGGCGGACCGTGGACGGCGCCGGAATCCCGCTGAAGGCGTTCCGCGCGGCCGCCGACAGCGACTACACCCTCCCGGTGTCCGTGGTGGAACAGGCGGCGGGCTGCCTGCTGGTCCTGGCCACGGAGACCGCCCAGACCGTACGGCCCTCGGCCCTGCGCACCACCATCGGCGTCGCCCTGTGCCTGCGCGACGCCGTCCAGGCCGTCCACCGGCCCGCGCTCACCACCCGCTTCTGGTGAGGGCGCGCCGCATGGTCCCCGCCCGGCGGGGAACCCGGCGCACCCCCCACCACCCACACCTCCAGGAGAAGGCATGAGTCTGTTGCGCGTCCTCGGCCGGCCGATGCTGGCGTCGATGTTCGTCGCGGGCGGGCTGGATTCCGTCCGCAACCCCCAGAACGTCGCCCCGATCGCGGAGTCCGTCGTCCAGCCCGTCACCGACCGCGTCGCGGTGCTGCCGGACCGCACCGAGGACGCCGTGCGCCTCAGCGGTGCCGTCCAGGTCGTGGGCGGACTGCTGCTGGCCACCGGACGCCTGTCCCGCCCGGCGGCGCTCGCCGTCGCCGTCACGCTCGTGCCCACGACGCTGGCCGCCCACCGCTTCTGGGAGGAGGAGGACCCCGGTCAGCGCATGCAGCAGCGCATCCACTTCCTGAAGAACCTGTCGATGCTCGGCGGTCTGCTGATCGCCGCCGACGACACCGGCGCCGCCCCCTCGCTGCTCTGGCGGAGCCGGCACGCCGCCCACGACCTGCGCCGCGACGCCCACCTCGTACGCCGGTCCGTCCGGGCCGGGGCCGGCCCCGCCGCGGCGGCCGGCCGGGTCCGGGCCAAGCTGTCCTGCTGACGTGACGCACGAACCGCGTTAGCTCCCCGGAGCCGGGGGGACTCGTCGGCGGGTGGACCCGGCCGGGTGCCACCACGAACCGGAGGTGAGAAGGACATGGGACACGGAGGCGACGTCATCGACGAACTGGTGACCGATCACCGGGAAGTCGAGGAGCTCTTCGGCAAGATCGAGGCACTGCCGCCCGGCCACAAGGACCGCAAGACGTACGCCGACCAGGCCACCATCGAGCTGGTCCGGCACTCGGTCGCCGAGGAGGCGTACCTCTATCCGGCCGTGCGCGAGCACGTGGAGAACGGGGACGCGCTGGCCGACCGCGAGCTCCAGGACCACGCCACGGCCGAGCAGACCATGAAGGACCTGGAGGGCTGCGACGCCGGCGACCCCGAGTTCGACCGGCTCATCGGCGCGCTGATGAGCGAGATCCGCGAGCACATCGCCGACGAGGAGCAGAACCTGTTCCCGATGCTGCGCGCCTCCTGCTCCCCGGAGGCACTCGACCGGCTCGGCGACAAGGTCCGGCAGGCGAAGAAGACCGCCCCGACCCGGCCGCACCCGTCCGCCCCGGACAAGCCCCCGGCGAACAAGCTGCTGGCACCGGGCGCCGGCATGGTGGACCGGGTCCGGGACGCGCTGAGCGGACGCGGCAAGCTCGGCTGACACCGGAGGCGCACGCGAGGACGCGGAGGGAGGGGCCCGTCACACAGGTGACGGGCCCCTCCCTTTGCGTCCCCACCCCCTGTGATCAACCACACTCACGTCCCAAGTCCCCCGCGTGAAGACACATTTGACACCCGCGTCCCCCTGATCACCGGCTGCTCGGAACCGACTCGGCGGTCCCTTCTGTCACGATGGGCCGCGCCCTTCCGGGTGACGGGAGCCGCCGAGCAGCGCAGCCGGCGTTCCGCTTCCCGCGCCCCTTCCGCTGAGTCCTCCGACTCGTCCTCCCGAGTAGCGCGCCTGTGTCTTCCTCGCTCCCCCCTGCCCAGCCCGAGTCCCGCTCGCCCTGGCGCTCCCTGCGGCACCGCAGCATGCGCTGGTGGTCCGTCGCGAACTTCGTGTCCAACGCCGGTACGTGGATGCAGCTCACGGTGCAGAACCTGCTGGTCCTCCAGATCACCGGGTCCGCCGCCGCCACGGGCCTGTCCATGTCCGTGCAGGCCGCACCGGCCCTGCTCATGAGTGTCCTCGGCGGCGCGGCGGTCGACCGCTGGCCGCGGAAGCTGACGGCCGCCGTCAGCCAGGCCCTGCTGGCCGTCATCGCCTTCACCACGGCCACCCTGGTGGCACTGGACCGGCTCGACATGACGTCCCTGATGGTGCTGGCCGCCGTCACCGGCGTGATCGCCACCGTCGACAACCCGGCGTGCGCCCTGCTGGGCAACGACCTCGTCCCCGCCGAGGACGTGCCCTCCGCCATCGGCGTGGGCGCGCTGGTGTTCAACGCGGGCCGGCTCGCGGGCGCCGCGCTCGCCGGAGTGACGGTCGGGTTCCTCGGCACCGCCGCCGCCTACTTCGCCAACGGGTTCTCCTTCCTGTTCGTGACCGCGGTCATCCCCTTCCTGCGCCCGGCGGCGGGGGCGGTCCGGCACGTCGTCGAGAAGGGCGGGAAGGACGAGCGCCCGCAGAGCGCCATGACCGTCCGCGAGGGGATCGCCTTCTTCGCCCGCCGGCCGCGGCTGCTCGCGCTCGCCGGGGTGACCGGCATCAGCGCGGTCTTCGGCCGCAACTACGGGCTCACCCTCGCCGTCCTGGTCACCGGGCCGCTCGCGGGCGGCGCCGGGGCGTTCGGCACGGTGTCCACCGTCCTCGCGGTCGGCGGCATCCTCGGCGCGGTGCTCGGCGCGCGGCTGCGCCGGCCGTCCGTGCGGCTGGTCGGCGCCCTCGCGGCGACGGGCGCGCTGCTGCAGGTGGTGGCCGGGATGTCACCGTCGCTGGCCGTGCTGCTGGTGCTGGTGCTGCCCATGGCCGTCGTCGAGTCCGTCTCCGACACCGCCGGAACGGCCGTCCTGCAGACCGACCCGCCCGCCCATCTGCGCGGACGCGTCCTCGGCGTCTGGGGCAGCATCGGCACGGTGTGGAGCCTGGGCGGCCCGCCCGCCCTGGGCCTCCTCATGGAACTGGCCGGCCCCCGCGGCGCCCTGATCACCGGCGGCCTGATCATCGCCGGCTCGATAGCGGCAGGCCACCTCCTCCACACCCGCCGCGCCCAGGCCCCGGTCGCTCTCCGCCCCGAGGCCCTGCAAACAGCGGCGTGACCACCAGCCCCTCCGGGGGTGCCCCCTTTGGGGGGAGTTTGAGGAGCGGGGGTCCGGGGGCAGCGCCCCCGGGGACGGGACGGGAAGGGGCGGCGGGGGCGAAAACCTCCCCGCCCCACCCCCCGCTCACCCGTCCGACGCCCGAAGGGCCACCTCCGCCGCCCGCGCCGCCCGCCGGGCGAGCAACGTCGTGGACCGCCCGTCCAGATACGGCAGCACCACCGCCTGCCCGCCCCAGGCCCGCAACACCCCCGCCTCCGGCAACTCCTGCACGGAGTAGTCCCCGCCCTTCACCCACACATCGGGCCGCAACCGCTCCAGCACCACCTCGGGCGTGTCCTCCTCGAACACCACCACCGCGTCCACGCTCCCCAGCGCCGCCAGCACCCTCGCCCGGTCCGCCGCCGGCGTCAGCGGCCGCCCCGCCCCCTTCCGCCGGGTGACCGAAGCGTCGGAGTTCAGGCACACGATCAGACAGTCCCCGACCCGCCGCGCGCTCTCCAGCAGCCCGACGTGCCCCGCGTGCACCAGATCGAAGCAGCCCCCCGTGGCGACCACCGTCCCCCCGCGCGCCCGCACCCCCTCCGCCAGCTCGAACGCGTCGGCGGCGGCGGACCCGTGTGCGGGACCGGGCACGACCGGCGCGTGCCACAGGTCCGGATTCCCCGCCCCGCCCGCCGCGACGAACGCCGCCGCCTCGGCGACCGCCCGCTGCAGCGCCTCCTCCGGCAGCAGCCCGTCGGCCAGCGCCGCGACGGTCGTCGCCGCGAAGCAGTCACCCGCGCCGCACGGATCCCCGTCCGCCCGGAAGGGCGCCGGGATCAGCATCGGCGTACCCCCGCCCGGCCGGGTCAGCAGCACCCCGCGCTCGCCGAGCGTCACCGCGACGCCCGCCGCCCGCCAGCGCTCCGCCAGCTCCGCCCCGCGCTCGGCGAAGGCACCCAGCGACGCCCCCGGCACCCCCGGCGAACCGGCGCACAGCGCGACCGCCTCCGCCGCGTTGGGCGTGACCAGGCGCGCCCCCGGTACCGGCGGGTCGCCCTTGGGATGCGGGTCCCACACCAGCGGCGTGTGCCGGGCCGCGTCCTCCAGCTGCGGACGCACGGCCCCCGCGGTGTGCCGTCCGTAGTCCGCGACGAGGACGGCGTGCGCGCCCGCGAGCGCCTCGCGCACCGCGTCGTCCGGCTCGCCCGGGGTCCCGCCGCCCCGGTCGATGCGCACCACGGGCCGCCCGCCCGCCAGCACCCGCGTCTTCACCGGCAGCGTGCCGTGCAGCGGCAGCTCCAACAGCCGGATCCGTCCGCTGAGCTCCCGGCGCACGGCCTCGCTGGCCGGGTCGTCGCCGAGCGCGGTCACCAGCACCACGTCCCGGCCGCCGCGGGCCGCGAGCGCGGCGGCCAGCCCGGCCCCGCCGGGATGCCGGCGGTCACCGGTGACGTCGACGACCGGGGCGGGCGCGTCCGGGGCCAGCCGGGTCGCGACCCCCTCGATGTCCTCGTCGAGCAGGACGTCCCCCACCACCACCAGCGGCTTCGGACCGGTCATGACATCCTCCCGGGGACGGCCGCCGCACCGCGCGCGAGGGGCGCGGCCACGGCGGCGTCGAAACACTCGCAGAGCAGGTGTACGGCGACCAGATGCGTCTCCTGGACGGTCGCGGTGCTGCCCGCCGCCACGCACAGCGTTTCGTCCGCGGCCTCCGCCAGCGGGTTCGGGCCGGGCCCGGTGAGCGCCCAGACCCGCAGCCCGGCCCGCCGGGCCGTCACCGCCGCCGCGATCAGATTGGCGCTGCGCCCCGACGTGGACAGCAGCATCAGCACGTCGCCGGGCCGCCCGTGGGCGGTCACCTGGCGGGCGTAGACGTGGTCGAAGCCGTAGTCGTTGCCGATGGCGGTGACGCTGGAGGTCTCCGCGTGCAGGGCGAGCGCCGAGTAGGCGCGCCGCTCCCGCCGGTAGCGGCCGACCAGCTCGGCGGTCAGGTGCTGGGCCTGGGCGGCGCTGCCGCCGTTGCCGGCGGCCAGCAGCCGTCCGCCGTCGGTGAGCACGGCGGCGAGGCGTCCGCCCCAGTCGGCGATCCGGGGCAGGCCGCTTCGGCGGAAGCCGTCGAGGGCCTCCTGGAGCGACCGGCAGTGCGCGTGGGCGGCTTCGAGGGCGGAGTCTTCGGTCATGGCGTCCCGGGCGCGCCGCCTCGGGGGGACGGCGGCGGCACCCGCACCTCCTTCCAACGTCGGGCGTCGGCCCTTCAGCCGGTTCCGGTCGCGGCGGGCTCGGCGTCGAGGACCTCGCAGTACGCCGCCTCGGTGGCCGCGGCGACCCGCGCCCAGCCGTAGCGGCTGAGCACCCGGCGACGGCCGGCCACCCCGCACGCCTTCCGGGCCGCCGGATCGGCGAGCAGGCCGGCCACGGCCCCGGCCAGTGCCTCGGGGTCGCCGGGCGGCACCAGCCGGCCGGTGCCCGGATCGGCGACCGTGTCGAGCTGGCCGCCGACCGCGGTGGCCACCACCGGACGGCCGCAGGCCATGGCCTCCAGCGGGACGATCCCGAAGGGCTCGTAGTCGGCGGGGCACAGCACCACGTCGGCGGAGCGCAGCAGCGCCGGCACCCGACCGGCGTCCACCCCGCCGGTGAACCGGACCCGGTCGGCGACCCCGGCGTCCCGCGCGACGCCGCGCAGCCGCCGCACCTCCGGGTCGTCGCCGAGGAGTTCCGGCGGGGGCCCGCCGACCACCAGCAGCTCCGTGCCGGGCAGCCGGGCCAGCGCGGCCACCGACACCGCGGCGCCCTTGCGCGGCACCAGCCGCCCGAGCTGCACCAGCCGGTACCGGAACGGGCCGCGCGGCGCGACCGGGCCCACCGGCGTGAACCGGTCCGTGTCGACGCCGCACGGCACGACCCCGATCCGGTACGCCGGCACACCCATCCGGACCAGCTCGGCGACCTCGTCCCGGCAGGTGGCGACGATCCGGTCGCAGCCCAGCCCCACCTCGGTCTCGCGGCCGATCCGCTCCGGCGGACTGGTGTCGGCGGCCCGCTGGTGCCGGCGCTTCACCGTGCCCAGCGCGTGATAGGTGTGCAGCAGCGGCAGCCCCAGCTCCCGGGCCGCCCCCAGCGAGGCCAGTCCCGACATCCAGTAGTGCGAGTGCACGACGTCCGGGGTGCGAGCCCGCCACTCCCGGGCGAGTCGGCGCCCGAACTCGTCCATGTACGGCAGCAGCCGGTCCTTGGGGACGGGCTGAGCGGGGCCCGCCGGGACGTGGTGCACCTCGACGCCCTCACGCAGCGTCACCCGGTCGGGCAGACCGGGCGCGTCCCGGCGGGTGTGCACGGTGACGCGGTGGCCGCGGTCGGCGAGTGCCCCGGCCAGGGCGGCGACATGGACGTTCTGCCCGCCGGCGTCCACCCCGCCGAGGGTGGCGAGCGGGCTCGCGTGCTCCGAGACCAGGGCGATGGACAGCACGCCCGGGGCGAGCGGGCCGGAAGCGGGGGTCATGGGCGCACCTCCGTGATCGGTCGCGGCACAGCAGGCCGCGGCGGAATGTTCACCGGCACCCCGGCCCACCACCACGGCCGGACGCCGACTGCCCCGGCCGCGGCCTTCCACCGGACCGGACGGTCTCCCCCTCGTGGTCGTGCGGCCTGGGCGCGAAGGCCCGCCACGGCGGAGGCCGCGCGTCCCGTCGGCCCGGACGCGGTCCCGGGGGAGCCGGTGGTGCGGCCGCGGGGGGCCACGGACGGAGGGGGCGCGACCGGGGGCGGCCGGCGGGACGGGCGGGTCACGACAGGAGCCGTTCGCCGGCCGGCGGGGAGTGCGCGGGCGCGGGGGGACCGGCCCGGTGCGGGCGGGACCGCGCCGTGCGGTGCAGGACGTGGCCGCGCAGCCAGTGCCAGGTCGCGGCGGGCGGGACGAGCACGCTGGTGAGGGCCATCGTGACGATCTCGTCGCGGGTGCGCGGACCCGGCAGGATCCGGGCGAGGGCGAACTCGGCGGTCCCCGCCAGCCACCCGGTGGCACACGCCACCGCCGTACGCGGCCGGCCGGACAGCAGACAGCCCGCCGCCGTCAGGCCCGCCGCGGTCAGCGCCAGATGCGCGGGCAGCCGGCCCCGCGGTGCCTGTGCCCGCCGCCACCAGCCGCGCCCGTGCAGCCTGGTCATCAGCACGTCGTCGGCGTTGCCCGCCTGGAGCCGTACGGAGATCCAGCGCCCGGCCGGCCGGACCGGGTGGGCGGTGGTGCGGCGGCCCTCGGACAGGGTCCAGCCGGCGTCGAGCACCCGCAGCGCCAGGTCCGCGTCCTCCCGGAAGGCCCTGCGGAACCGTTCGTCGAACCCGCCGACGGCCTCCAGCGCCCGGCGCCGGTACGCCATGTCGGCGGTGATCCAGCGGGCCCGGGCCAGCCCGGCGGTGCCCCGCTCCCAGTCGGTGGGCGGCCGGTCCGGCGGCAGCGGCACCTCGATCCGGGCGGCGATCCCGGCGGTCGCGACGCTCGCCCCGGCGAGGTCGAGCGCCAGGTCGTCGGCCCAGGTGGGGCCGGGCACCACGTCGTCGTCGAGGAAGACGACCCACGGCGCGTCCCCGGCGGCCCGCCACCCGGTGTTGCGGGCGGCGGCCGGGCCCCGCGCCCCGCCGGGTACGACGAGGGTGCGCGAGCGCAGCGCCGGCGGGACGGCGGCGGTCAGCGGCGCGCCGGCCGGATCCGGGCGGTCGTCGACCACCACGACCCGCGCCGGGCCGGGCCCGTCCGCCTCGGCCAGTGCCCGCAGACACCGGCCGAGGCAGGGCCGGCCGAGCGTCGGCACCACCACTGCGTACTCCCCGCCCGGGGCGGCCGGCCCGGTCACCGGGAACCCTCGCCGTCAGCGCCGGAGCGGAACAGATCGCCGCGCCGGATCGCGTACGGGCCGATGGCCAGGAGGTCGACGGGGGAGGAGCCGAAGCACTCCAGGGCGTCGCGCGGATCGTCCACCATCGGCCGGCCCGCCGTGTTGAGACTGGTGTTGACGACCACGGGCAGCCCGGTCAGCCGCTCGAACTCGACCAGCATCCGCGCCACCAGGGGCTCGCGCGCCGCGTCGACCGTCTGGATGCGGGCGGTGCCGTCCACGTGCACCACGGCCGGGATGCGGTCCCGCCAGGCGGGGGCCACGTCGTGCACGAACAGCATGTACGGACTCGGCAGCGGCCCGTCGAAGATCTCGGCGGCCCGCTCCGCGAGCACCATCGGCGCCACCGGCCGGAACTGCTCGCGTCCCTTGACGTCGTTGAGCCGCTCCGGATTGCCCGCGTGCCCGGGGTGGGCCAGCAGCGAGCGGTGACCGAGCGCCCGGGGACCGTACTCGCTGCGCCCCTGGAACCAGGCGACGATGCCGTTGCCGGCCAGCGTCCGGGCCACGGTGGCGGCGATGTCCGCCGGCCGCTCGAAGGGGACGGCGGCCGTCTTCAGCCACGCCGCCAGCTCCGCGTCGGTCCAGTCCCGGCCGAGGTCGGCGCCGGTCATCGGCTCGGGCCCGTCACCGGCGCCGGCGGACAGCAGCAGGGCGCCGCCGAGCGCGGTCCCCGCGTCCCCGGCCGCGGGCTGCGCCCACACCCGGGAGAACGGCCCCTCGCGGGCGATACGGGAGTTGGCGACGCAGTTCAGGGCGACGCCCCCGGCGAGGGTGAGCACATCGTGGTGGGTACGGCCGTGCAGCCAGCGCGCCAGGTCCAGCAGGGTCTCCTCCAGCACGGCCTGCGCGCTCGCGGCGACATCGGCGTGGTCCTGGGTCCACGGCTCGTCCGCGCCGCGCGGCGCGCACAGTTCGTGCCAGGGCACACCGGTGGCGTGGAAGCCGCCGTCGCCGGTCGGATACACGTACCGGCGCAGTTCGGGCAGCATGCGCGGGGTGCCGTGGGAGGCGAGGGCCATCACCTTGAACTCGTCACAGGAGCGCAGGAAGCCCAGGTGCTCGGTGAGTTCCTCGTAGACCAGGCCGAGCGAGTGGGGGAGGTCCTGGGCGCGCAGGGGTTCGAGCCGGTCGCCCACCCGGCGGGCGGCGAGGTGCGAGGCGCGCTCGCCGCGGCCGTCCAGCACGAGCACGGAGCAGTCCCCGGCGTCCGGTGCGGCGAAGGCGCCGGAGGCGGCGTGCGCCATGTGGTGCGGTACGAAGCGGACGAGGCCGGGGTCGAGTCCGGGCAGCGCGGTCCGCAGGAAACCGGGGGCCTCCCGCGCGTAGGTGAGCCGCAGATGGTCCCACGGGTCGTCCAGGCCCATCGCGTCGGCGGGGCGGGCCAGCGCCGGGTCGAAGGAGTAGGCGACCGCGTCGAGGTCCTCCGGACGCAGCCCGGCCCGCTCCAGACACCAGGCGGCGGCCCGCTCGGGCAGCTCCCAGGCGGAGAACGGCAGCGGGCGCTTGCCGTGCTTGCGCCGGGAGAATCTCTCCTCCTCCGCGGCGGCGACGGTCCGCCCGTCGATCACCAGGGCGGCCGCGGGGTCGTGGAAGAGGGCGTTGATGCCGAGGATGCGCATGGCGGACGGGCCTTTCGCTCAGCGGCGGGTTTCGGCGCGGAACCAGTCGATCGTGCGGCGCAGCCCTTCCTCGGCGGCCACCTGGGGCTCCCAGCCGAGCTTGTCACGGGCCAGCGTGATGTCCGGGCAGCGCACGGCGGGGTCGTCCACCGGGCGTTCGACGTAGCGGACCTCCGAACGGGAACCCGCGAGCGCGACGACGAGACGGGCCAGGCCCAGCATGGTGATCTCGCCGGGGTTGCCGATGTTGACGGGGCCGCGCATGCCGTGGGCGGCCGCCGCGAGGACGCCGGACACCGTGTCGTCGACGTAGCACAGCGAGCGGGTCTGCAGTCCGTCACCGGTCACGGTGAGGGGTTCGCCGGCCAGGGCCTGCCGGACGAAGGTCGGTACGGCGCGGCCGTCGTGGCCGCGCATCCGCGGGCCGTAGGTGTTGAACAGCCGCACGATGCAGGTGTCCGTGCCGCGGGCCTCCGCGTGGGCGGTGGTCAGCGCCTCGCCGAAGCGCTTGGCCTCGTCGTAGACACTGCGCGGGCCGACCGGGTTGACGTGACCCCAGTACCGCTCGTCCTGCGGATTCTGCTGGGGGTCGCCGTAGACCTCCGAGGTGGAGGCGAGGACGAAGCGGGCCTCGGCGTCCTGGGCGAGCTTCAGGGCGTTGCGGGTGCCGAGACTGCCCGTCTCCATGGTGTGCAGCGGCAGCCGCAGATAGTCCGCCGGGGAGGCGGGGGAGGCGAAGTGCAGCACCAGGTCGGTCGGCCGGTCGACCGGCAGCTCCTGCGCCACGTTGGCCCGTACGAGCGTGAACCCGGGCCGTTCGAGCAGCGGGGCGATGTTCTCCGGGCGGCCGGTGCTGAGGTCGTCCACGCATGTGACGGCGGCGCCCGCGTCGAGCAGGGCGGTACACAGATGGGACCCGACGAATCCCGCCCCGCCGGTGACGACGACGTGCTCCCACTTCCGCGATATGACGGTACTCATACCGCCCACCCTGACCCCCGCCCCCACCCACGGCCCGCTCGCCTACTGCATTCCAGTGAATGACAGAACGTGACCCCTCACGAGCCGCGCCCTCCGCGGGCAGTGGCTGCCGCCGTTCCCGCGGGCAGTCGTGCCGCCGTTCCCACGGGCAGCCGCGTGCCCCGCACCCGCGCACAGGACCCCGCGGACACCGGGGCCCGGCAGGAAGCCACAAGGTCACGTCACCAGCGTGGCATCCGGATCGAGCCGCCCGAGAAGCCCCGACCGGTGGAGCCCCGCCACCGGAGCCACCAGATCCGGATGCCGCAGCAACGCCGCCGCCCGCCGATCCGCCTCATCGGGCGCCACCAGCCGACGGAACTCGGCGGCCCCGGCACCCCCCGCCAGCGCGCTCACCGCGAGACCGGCCAGCTCGGTGTCGGCCAGCAGACACACCGCCCAGCTCGCCACCACCTCGTCGACCCACGTACGCCAGGCGTCCCCCGCGACACCGTCGCCCCCGTCCGCCCCGGTCACCCAGTCGAGCCGACCCGAACCCCCCGGCCCCGCCAGCCCGACCAGGGCGACGTCCATCTCCGTCGGATACCGCAGCCGCGCCGCGACGGTCACCGCCTGCCGCGCCTGCGCCTCGCACAGCGCGACGGCCAGCGCCCCGCCGGGCGCGGGAAAGGAACACGTCAGCCACTGCGCCGTCGCCGCGATGACCGGTGAGAGATCTGCTTGCACTGCCGGGCCGCCCGAACTGCTGGGGTGAAAGGAGCGCACGGAACGCTAGCCGCCGCCCCACCCGCCCCGATATGACCCCGACCTCCTTCGGCACGTGGCCTGGGCCACATCCGAACGGGTGGCCCCGCCCCGCCCGGAGTGTCCCGCCGTCCTCCCGGGGCACCCGACGGCGATGGACGTACTCAGCCGCCCCCTGCTCGACCGCACCCTGCCGCTGCTGGCCGAGGGCTACGCCTGGCTGCCCAACCGGATGCGCGACACCCCGGGACCCGTGGTCCGCACCCGGATCCTGGGCCGGCCCGCCCTCGCCCTGCGCGGCCCCGAAGCGGTGCGGTTCTTCTACGACGAACAGAACGTGCACCGGCACCGCGCCATCCCCGAACCCGTGCTCGCCACCCTGTTCGGCCACGAGGCGGTGCACACCCTCGACGGCGTCGCCCACCGCACCCGCAAGTCCCTGTTCCTGCCGCTGCTCGCCCCCGGCCGGATCGCCGGCCTCGTCGACCACGTGACCGAGGCCTGGGACGAGGCCGTACCCGCCTGGGGCCGGCGCGGCTCCGTCGTACTGTTCGACGAGGCGGGCACGGTGCTCACCACCGGGGTCCACCGGTGGGCCGGCATACCGCCGGCCGACGCCGGAGCCGAGGCGACGGCCCGCGACATGATCGCCATGGTCGACGGCTTCGCCACCGCCGGACCGCGCCACCTGCGGGCCCGGCGCGCCCGCGCCCGGCAGGAGGACCGGCTGGGCCGGCTGGTGCGGGACGTACGGTCCGGCGCGGTCACCGCCCCCGAGGACTCGGTCCTCGACCTGGTGTGCCGGCACCGCGACGCGGACGGCGGGGAGCTCGACGAGAAGACGGCCGCGGTGGAACTGCTCAACGTCGTCCGCCCGACGACCGCCGTCGCCTGGTTCGTCGCCTTCACCGCGCACGCCCTGCACAAGTGGCCCGAGCACCGGGCGCCGCTCGCGGGCGGGGACGTCCCGTTCACCGCCGCGTTCGCCCACGAGGTGCGCCGCTTCTACCCGTTCGTGCCGTTCCTCGGCGGTCTGGCCGCCCGGGACCTGTACTGGCGGGGCGAGTGGGTCCCGGCCGGGGGACTGGTGGTGCTCGACGTGTACGGCCAGAACCACGACGAGTCGCTGTGGGGCGATCCGTACGCCTTCCGCCCGCGGCGCTTCCTCGAACGGCCCGTGGAGCGCGACGAACTGATCCCGCAGGGCGGCGGCGACCCGGCCGCCGGCCACCGCTGCCCCGGCGAGGGCATCACCGTCGGTGTGCTGGAGGCGCTCGCGGTGCGGCTCGCCCGAATGGAGTACACGGTGCCGGAGCAGAATCTCACGATCCCGCTGCACCGGGTCCCGACCCGCCCGCACAGCGGCGTACTCCTGTCCGGCGTACGCCCGCCCGCCGTCTCCTCGTGACGCGCCGTGCGTCCCCGGCCCGTTGAAGAAGCGACGAAAGCAAGTCCGGGAAAGTGGAGCGATTTGTCCGATCGGAGCGGTCGGGCGCTTCGGCCCTTCCGCAGGGCGCGATCCGTACTTCCACAGCGGGGCGACGCGCGGAAACGGCGCCGGCGCCGGCACGGGGCCGACGCCGACGCCGTACGGTCATGCCGTCACAGCCGCTGCCACAGCGCCGGAGTGCCGGCGGGCGCCCACGCGCCCTGCGCCTGGTGGGTCTGCAGGCACTGGTACGTCACACCGTCACGGGTCACCGTGGCGCCCACCTCGTAGACCCGGCCCGCGGTCCACGCCTCGGCGCCGCCCTCCTGCTGGTCCGGCGCCGTCTGCGCGGCGGCGGTGGTCAGGGTGAGCCCGAAGTCGCTGAGGATCGGGTTGACCGGCTGGTAGAACGTCGTACCGCCGCTGGTGCAGTCACCGGAACCGCCGGAGGTGACACCCTGCGCCTGCGCGCCCGCGACGTACGGCCCGCCGGAGTCGCCCGGCTCGGCGCACACCGTCGTCCGGGTCAGCCCGTCGACCCTTCCCTCGGGGTAGGTGACGCTGGTGTCGTGCTGCTCGATGGTCCCGCAGTGCCATCCGGTGGTCGAGCCGGAACGGCACACCGACGCCCCGACGAGCGCCTGCGCCGAACCGGTGACCTGCACCTCCTGGCCGTCCTGCGCCTTGACGTCGGGCGTGGGCGTCCACTGGTCGTTGGTCGCCACCCACGCCATGTCCTCGCCGGGGAAGACGGAGGCCTGGAAGACGCCCTGCGCGGTGCGGTCGTACCCGGTCGTGGTCGCGCCGGCCCTGCCGCAGTGACCGGCGGTGACGAAGCCCGGCTGCTCGCCCCGGGTCACGGAGAAGCCGACCGAGCAGCGCGCGGAGTCGTTGATGTAGAAGGCGTCGCCGCCGGTGATGTCCTGCAGCAGGCGCGGCCGTACCGTCGTCATCCGGATGCCGACGTCCGCCCCTTCGAGCCCCGCGGCCTCGACGAAGGCGTCGCCGGCCTCCTGACTCGTCGCCTGCACCATGATCCGGTTCTCCGGTACGTCGACGTACCAGACGGGCGTGTCGAGGGTGTTGACGCGCTCGGCCGCCGCGTCCAGCTTCGCCTTGGCCGCCTCCAGGCCGGCCAGCGTCCGCTGGACCACCTTGGCCGTGGCGCCCTCGGCCTCGATGGCCGGCACGTCCTCGGCGTCGGTGGTCGCGACCGTGAGCTGCTCGGCCGTCCTGCCGCGCACCCAGGCACCGGCGAACCGGTCGCCGAGCGCGTTGCGCAGCCGGCCCGCCCGGGAACCCGCCTCGGCCTCGTTGACCAGCCGCTCGGAGGCCTGGGCCTCGTCCAGCTTCAGGTCGCGCCGGAGGGCGGAGAGCAGATGGGGCGACGGCCGGTCGGCGCCCAGGGTCTGGGCGGCGCCGGGCGTCGGCCCCGCCACGGGCGTGGCATCGGCCGCCGCGGCGTAGGGGAGTCCGGCGAGGACGAGGGCGCCGAGCGCCGTGAACGCCGACCGGCGCGCGGCCCGGGCGTGTCTGAGGACCATTCGGTACGTCTCCTTCAAGGGTGGTGAAGCTGCGGAGGCGACTCAGACCTTGCCCGTGAGAACCGGCACAATGTCGGGACACGCCGGATTCACCGCGTCGGTGACCCGAACGGACCCGAGTGCAGTACCGGTGCGCGCCGGCGGCCACCCGGACGGGTCACACCGGCGTCAGACCCGGCGAGCCCGCCTCGGTGACGAAGGATGCGGCCGTGGAGACGCCGGCGCCCGGCGTCGTCACGACCGGCACGACACGGAAATCGGCCCGCGCGTTCTCCCGGCCCAGCTCGACGCGCACATAGCCGCGCCGGCCGTCGTAGAACCTCAGGTGCGGATTGGCCCGCAGGTAGGTGTCCCGGTTGGCCGGGTGCTCCGCGCCGTCGCGGCCGCTGGCGACGGAGGTGCAGGTCAGCTCCGTGCCCAGAGTGGCGGAGCCGGGGTCGTCGAAGTCGTCCTTGATGTCGAAGGCGTACGCGACGTGGACGTCACCGGTGAGGACCAGCCAGTTGTCGACACCGGCCGCCTTCGCGCCCGCGACCAGCCGGCCGCGGCTCGCGCGGTAGCCGTCCCAGGCGTCCATGGAGACCTTCGCCCCGTCGTTCAGGTCCAGCTTGCGCTGGGAGAAGCACACCTGCTGGGGCATCACGTTCCACAGCGCCGTCGACGCGCCCCACCCGTCGAGCAGCCAGCGCTCCTGGGCGTCCCCGGTGAGGGTGCGCGCCGGGTCGTCCGACTCGGGTCCGGGCACGTGCGGGGTGTCGTCGTAGGCCTGGTCGGAGCGGTACTGGCGGGTGTCGAGGACGTCGAACTGGGCGAGGGTGCCCCAGTGCAGCCGGCGGAACAGCCGGGCGTCGGGACCCTCGGGGAGCTGGTCGGCGCGCAGCGGCTGGTTCTCCCAGTAGGCGCGGTAGGCGGCGGCGCGGCGGGGCAGGAACAGCGCCGGGTCGCTGCCGTTCTCGTCGATCGCGCCCGCGTAGTTGTTCTCGGTCTCGTGGTCGTCCCAGGTGACGACGAACGGGTGGGCGGCGTGCACGGCCCGCAGGTCGGGGTCGCTCTTGTAGAGCGCGTAGCGCATCCGGTAGTCCGCCAGGGTCGTCGTCTCGCGGTCGAACACGGCCGGCAGCACGACGTCGGTGTAACCGCGGGCGCCGCCCGCGGAGTTCACGGCGTACTCGTACAGGTAGTCGCCGAGGTGGAACACCACGTCGACGTCCTCCTGCGCGAGGTGCCGGTGCACCGTGTAGTAGCCGTCGTGGTACGCCTGGCAGGCGACCGCCGCCAGTCTCAGGCCCGCGGCGTCGGCGCCGGCCGGGGGAGCGGTACGGGTGCGGCCGGTGGGGCTGATCCAGGTGCCCGTACGGAACCGGTAGTAGTAGTGGCCGCCCGGTTCCAGGCCCTTCACGTCGACGCGCACGCTGTGCGCGTACTCGGGATGCGCGAGGGCGGTGCCCCGCCGCACGACCAGGACGAAGGCCTCGTCGAGCGCCACTTCCCAGGAGACCTCCACCCGCTGCCGCCCGAGCCCTCCGTCCGGTTCGAAGGGGGCCGGGGCCAGCCGGGTCCAGATGAGCACCGAGTCGGGCAGCGGGTCCCCGGAGGCGACGCCGAGCGTGAACGGGTCCTCGGTGACGCGGGCCGCGTCGAGCCGGGGCGCGGCGAAGGCGCCGCGCGCGGGGAGGTCGGTGGTGAAGGCGAGGGCGGCGGCCGCGGCGGTGAGGGTGAGGAAGCGACGGCGGGCCGGATGCCGTGCGGCGGCGCGCAGTTCGGCGTCGTGCGGGGTGAGGGCGAGCGCGGACGACGGTCCGGTACGGCCCGACAGCGCCATCTGGTGTCCTCTCGTACGGGGCCGGGCGGGGAGGGACGCGAGGCGCAGGCCGGCGGCGACGCGGGCAGGCGAGCGCGACCGTGCCCGGGTGCGTGCGCGTGCGGGGCGACGCGGATCACGGGACACGGAGCCCGTATGTTAAGCAGACAAAATGCGCACAGTGTGCGCGCCTTGCGGGGTGTTCACACGAGAGGCCCCGTACGGACCCGGCCCCGGGGCAGAGAGAAGCGCCGCCGGTGCGACCGGCGGCGCTGGGACGGTGGGCGGGCTCAGACGGTGGCCGCCCCCGTGCCGCTGCCGGCGCCCACGCGGTCGCGGACCGGCAGGTGGTAGACGTGGAAGGCGCGGCCGATGACCGGCTGGGCGACGTTGCGCACCTTCACGCCCCCCGTCGTCATGCCGTGCTCACTGCCGGCGTGCGCGTGCCCGTGCACGGCGAGATCGGCGCCGGCCGTGTCGATCGCCTCGGCCAGCAGATAGCTGCCCAGGAACGGATAGATCTCCAGCGGCTCCCCGGCCAGGGTCTCCGGCACGGGGGAGTAGTGGGTGAGGGCGATCCGGACGTCGCAGCCCTCCTGGTCCAGCTTCTCCAGCGAGACCCGCAGGCCGTCGGCGCACCGGCGGGAGAGGCGCACGAACTCCTTCATCACCGGCTCGCCGAACTCCCCGGCGCTCGCCCCGACGAACCCGCCGCCGAACCCCTTGGTGCCGGCCACCCCGACGCGCGCGTCACCGGCCCGCACGACCGCCGACTCCCCCTCCAGGACATGGGCGCCGGCGTCCCGCAGGACGGCCGTGACCTCGTCCTGCCGGTCGTCGTGGTGGTCGTGGTTGCCGAGCACGGCGACCACGGGGACCCCCAGGCCCCGGATCTCGTCGGCCACCACGCCGGCCTCCTCGACGGTGCCGTGCCGGGTGAGGTCCCCGGCCAGCAGCAGGAGGTCGGCGCACTCGGGCAGGGTGTCGAACGCGGGGCGGAGCGCGCCCCGGGTCTCGGGGCCCATGTGGATGTCCCCGACGGCGGCGATCCGGATCATGACAGTTCCTCCGCGTGGTCGGGCGACGAGGTCTCGGTGATCACGACGTCGCAGTGCACCTCGAGCCCGGCGAGCTCCTCCCGTACGGCGCTCAGGACGTCCTCGCGGCACCGGGCGGAGGGGACGGTCCCGGTGACCAGCACGGTGGTCCCGCCGCGGACCTCGATCCGCACACCGAGTTCGCCGAGCTCGCCGGAGGCGAGACGGTCCTGGAGGTGGGCGACGCGGTACTCCGGGCTCGCCGCCGCCGGTGTGCCGCCTGCGGATCCGGCGTCTTGGGTGTTCATGAGCGTTCCTTCCGCGGACGTTCAGATGACGTTCAGGCGTTCCAGGAGGAAGAAGAAGGCGGCCGGCATGGGATCGTCCCCGCAGTCGCGCCGCACCTGCTCCCAGTCGACCTTCTCGCGCAGGGCGCGGGCGATGGGCAGGACGGCCCCGAAGTCGCAGTGGTGCTCCGAGAAGGCGGCCAGCAGGCCGGTCAGCAGATCGGTGGGCGCCAGGACCGGCATGCGCACCGACTCCACCGGGAGTTCCCGCGCCCGCCGGAGCATCTCGGTGGAGACGGGCCGGTGCGCCAGCTCGAAGATGATGTCCACGTCCTGGCCGAAGCAGGTGGCCTTGATCAGCCAGTCCTCGGGCGGGGTGTACACCGTCAGCCCGGCCTCGCGGAGCGTGGCGGCCACCGCCTCGGCGTCCTCGGGCCGGACGCAGAAGTCGACGTCGTGCTGGAGGTTCCCGCTGCCGCCGTGGGCGTGGACGGCGACGCTGCCGGCCAGGGCGAACAGGTGCCCGCCCCGTTTGAGCACCGCGCCGACCTGCTTGGCCGCCTCCAGGATCGCCTGATTGCGGTCGCGGGGCAGTTCGGGGTCGTCCTCCAGGTCCCGCGCACCGCTCCGCACGGTGTGCGCCGGCGCCGGTCCCGGGGCGTCCGTGGCCAGACGGAGCTCCCGGGTCCCCGGGGGCCGGGCGAGCGTGGCGTCCTCGCCGTTCTCCGTCATGACCACTCCCTTCGCCGGCCGGACGGTCCGTACGGCCGCTGTGTGCCTGCACCTAGTACCCGGCGTTCCCGTTCCGACACGGGCGCGGGGAAAGGCGGCGCCCTCGCCGCCGAGGGCGTACAAGAAAGGCGCTTCGGTCGGTCACGGCTGAATATGGTGCAAAAGGCAGGGAAGGTGATGAGTGCCCGTGAGGGACTCGCCCGTGGAGGCCGACATGGAGCAGGACACGTCCCGTCCGTCCGATCTTCCGCAGCCCCTGCGGGCCGTCGCCTCGGGCCTGCGGCATCTGCCGGGCGCGGAACAGGTGGGAAGGGTGACCGGCGGCGCCCTGGACGCGATCGGCGCGGTCTCCCCGCGCGGACGCCGGATGGCCGTCTACGCCGGAGCCGGGGTGCTCGGCGTGGCCGGCGTCGTCGAGTGGCCGGTGGCGCTGACCGGCGCGGCCGTCGCCTGGCTCACCCAGCCGCGCCCCGCGCAGCGGCCCGACGGCGGCGCGGAGGGCCTCGCACCGCAGTCCGCCGGCGAGCCGGACGCGGAGCCGCCGGCCGACGCGGACGGCCGACACCGAACACCGGCCGACCGCCCGCCCACGGGCCCCGGCGACCGGCTCACCCCCTCCCGCGAGCGCACCGGCCGGACGGAACACCCCGTGCACGACCAGCCCGCCAAGGTGGGCGACACCGCCACCGCCTCGGCCCTCAAACAGGTCGCCGACGCCACCCGGCACCACGGCGGACACCCCGGTCCCGGCCCGGACCCGGGCGGCCGGGCGGAGCACCCCGTGGGCGACGAGCCCGCCGGGGCGGGGGACACCGCCCCGGCGCTCGAACAGAACGCCGACGCCACCCGGCACCACGGCGGACACCCCGAGCCGGACCGGGGCAGCGCACCCGGGCAGTCGCGCGACGCCCGTCACACCGGCTGAGCCACGATCAACGGGACCCCGCAGATGCTCACACGCTTCGACGTCGCCCCCCTCGCCGGGGCCGTGGCGGGAGTCGCCGCAGGCGCCGCCCGCGGCACCGCACAGGGCGTGACGTCCGTCCACGACACGACGCGCCGCCTCGGCCACGTCGCCCGCAACGCCCTCGGCGGCGGCCGGCACTGGCGGGCCGGACACCGCGTCCACCTGGCCCTGCGGCACCCGGACGGCGCCGCCGCCCCGCTCGCCCGCAAGGTCGCCGCCGAACTGCTCGACCACCCCGACGTGCTGACGGCGTACTGGGACGAAGGACTGTCCCGGCTCGTGGTGACCGCCGTGACGGACACGGCCGGCGACCGCGTGACCGAGCGTGCCGTCGCGCTCGCCGCCCGCCTCGGACTGACCGAGGACGCCGGCCCCGAGGACGAGGACGACACGGCCCACCCCGGCGACCCCCGCGAGGTGCGGGTCGCCGCCACCGCGCTGCTGCTGGACGCCGCCGGCGCGGCCGGCGCCCTGGCAGGCCGGTCACTGGGCCTGCCCCGCAGCCCCAAGGCGGTCACCGCCGCCGTCACCCTGCTGCGCGAGAACCCCCGCTTCCGCGCCCTGCTGCGGCAGCGGTTCGGCCGCGGCGGCATGGAACTCCTCCTCGCCGCCGCCAACGCCGCCGCGCACGGCGCCGGACAGTCCCCGGCGTCCCTGGTGCTCGACGGACTGCTGCGCACCGGCCAGCTGACCGAGGCGGCCGCCCGGGCCGCCGCCTTCGAGGCCCTGCACGACGACGTCTGCCTCGAACGGCGCACCAGCATCCCCTGCCCCGACGGCACCCGCCCGCCCCTGCGGGTGACGCCCGCCCAGGCGTACGCGGCCCACGCCGGCACCGGCAGCGTCGCGGGCGCCGCCGCCACCCTCCTCATCACCCACGACACCCGGGAGGCGGCCGAAGCCGTCCTCGCCGGCTCCCCCAAGGCGGCGCGCTACGGCCCCGCCGCCTTCGACGCGGTCCTCGGCACCCACCTCGCCCGGTCCGGCGTCCTGGTCCGCAGCGCCGAACGGCTGCGGCAACTGGAGATCGCCGACTCCCTCGTCCTGCACGCCGACGCCCTGCGCGGCCGGACGCGGCCCGCCGACGGAGGGCCCGCACTGTTCGAGGACCCCGTCGACCCCTACGCCGAGGCCGTCCTCGACGCGGCCCGCCGGGCCGGACTGCACATCGTGGTCACCGGCGGCTCCGACCTGAAGGACATCACCCGCCTCGCCGACGAGGCCGCCCCCGCCGACCTGCCGTTCGGCGACGTCGTACGGGCGCTGCAGAACGACGGGCACATCGTGGTGAGCGTCGCCCGCGTGGCCGCGCACGGCGACGACGACGTGGCGGACGGACTGCCCGCCGGCGACGTGGCGATCGCCCTCACGGACGCGCGCTCGGCACTCGCCTGGGGCGCCGACGCGCTCGCCCCGAACGGACTGGCCGACGTCTGGCGCCTGCTGGCGGCCGTCCCGGCGGCCCGCCGGGTCGGCCGCCGCTCGCAGACCCTGGCCCGGGCCGGCGCCGCCCTGTCCGGGCTGATGGTGGCCCGCGGCGGCACACCCGGCGGCCGGCTGTGGCAGCGGCTCACCCGGCACGCCCCGGTGAACATCGCGGCGGCGGGCGCCCTGCTCACCGGCTGGACGGAAGGCCTGCGCGTGGCCCGCGCCACGCCGCCCGAACCCCGCCTGCACGTGCCCTGGCACGCCCTGGAACCGCACGAGGCGCACGAGCTGCTGCGCGGCACCCGCACCGACGCCGAACCCACCGGACCCACCGGAATCGCCCTGCTCGCCGAACGCTCCCGGCAGCGGGCCGCGCGGCTCGCCCGCACGCCCGCGGCCGCCCCCGCCCGCTGGACCTGGCAGGCGGCCGGCGCCGTCCGCCGCGAGCTCGACGACCCGCTCACCCCCGTCCTGGCCACCGGGGCGGTCGCCTCCGCGCTGCTCGGCTCGCTCGTCGACGCGCTGCTCGTCGTCGGCGCCATGGACATCAACGCGGTCGCGGGCGGCCTCCAGCGGCTGCGCGCCGAACGGGCGCTCGCCCGGCTCGCCGTCCACCAGCGGCCCAAGGCCCGCCGGCAGGACACCTCCCGGCGCACGGTCACCGTCGACGCCGCCCGGCTGCGGCCGGGGGACCGGATCAGCCTCGGCGCCGGCGACGTCGTACCGGCGGACGCGCGGCTGCTGGAGGCGGACGGGCTGGAGGTCGACGAGTCGTCGCTCACCGGCGAGTCGCTGCCCGTGGCCAAGGACCTGGACCCGACCCCGGGCGCGCCGGTCGCCCGGCGGACCTGCATGGTCTTCGAGGGCACCACCGTCGTCGCCGGCCGCGCCGACGCGCTCGTCGTGGACACCGGTGACCGCACCGAGGCGGGTCGCGCCGTCGCCCTGGCCGCCCGCGTTCCGCCGCCCGCCGGGGTCCAGGCCCGCCTGCAGGAACTGACCCGCAAGGCCCTCCCGGTGACCCTCACCGGCGGTGCGCTGGTCACCGGGCTGTCCCTGCTGCGCGGCAGCCCGGTACGGCGTGCCGTCAGCGGCGGTGTCGCCGTGGCCGTCGCCGCCGTCCCCGAAGGGCTGCCGCTGGTCGCGACCGTCGCCCAGATGGCCGCCGCCCGCCGGCTCTCCCGGCGCGGCGTGCTGGTCCGCACCCCGCGCACCCTGGAGGCGCTCGGCCGGGTCGACACCGTCTGCTTCGACAAGACCGGCACCCTCACCGAGAACCGGCTCCGCCTGGTCCGGGTGGCCACCGCCGACGGCACCGTCCTCGCCCCGGACGCCGAGGACGCCGTACCGGTCGTACGGCTCGCCGCGCGCGCCTGCCCGCAGGAGGAGACCGGCGAGGGGCGCCGGGTCGCCCACGCCACCGACGAGGCCGTCCTCGACGTCGCCCCGCCCGACGCCGGCTGGACCGCCGACGGCGAGCTGGCCTTCGAGGCCAGCCGCGGCTACGCGGCGGCCGTCGGCCGGGACGGCGACACCGCACTCCTCGTCGTCAAGGGCGCCCCCGAGACGGTCCTCCCCGCCTGTCGGGACCTCCCCGAGCGGGCGGCCGGCACCGCCCACACCCTGGCGGGCCAGGGACTGCGCGTCCTCGCCGTCGCCCGGCGTCCCCGCCGGGGGGCCGACGCGGACGCCGAGCTCGACGCGGACCTCGCCGACCTGGAGTTCGCCGGGCTGATCGCCCTCGCCGACGTACCGCGCGACACCTCGCGGGAGCTGCTCACCGAACTGCGCCGGGCCGGCATCCTGCCCGTCATGCTCACCGGCGACCACCCGGAGACCGCCCGCGCCATCGCCCTGCAACTGGGCTGGCCCGAGGAGACGGAGGTGGTCACCGGGGACGACCTGGTCGCCATGGGCCGCTCCGACCGGGTACGCGCGCTGCACGGCGCCGGAGTCGTCGCCCGCGTCGCCCCCGAGCAGAAACTCCACGTCGTGGAGGCCCTGCAACAGGCCGGCCGGGTGGTGGCGATGGCGGGCGACGGCGCCAACGACGCCGCGGCCATCCGCGCCGCCGACGTGGGCGTCGGCATCGAGGCCCGCGGCTCCGCCGCCGCCCGCAACGCCGCCGACCTGGTACTCACCACCGGTGACCTGTCCGTCCTGGTGGACGCCGTCGGCGAGGGCCGCGCGCTGTGGCGCAGCGTCGCCGACGCGGTCAGCATCCTCATCGGCGGCAACGCGGGCGAGGTCGGCTTCAGCGTGCTGGGCACCCTGCTCGCCGGTTCCTCACCGCTGTCGACCCGTCAGCTCCTCCTGGTCAACCTGCTCACCGACATGTTCCCCGCCATGGCGGTGGCGGTGACACCGAGCGACGACCCGTCGACGGCGGCGCACGCCGCGAGCGGCCCGATGGGCCTCGACGTCCTCGGCGCGCCCCTGCTGCGCTCCATCCGGCGCCGCGGCGTCACCACCTGCCTCGGCGCGGTCACCGCCTATCTGATCGGCCGCCTCACCCCCGGCACCGAACGCCGCTCCACCACGATGGCCCTGTGCGGAGTGGTCGGCGCCCAGCTGGTGCAGACCCTCTCCGGGCGCCGCCACAGCCCCTTGGTGTGGGTGACGGCCCTGGGCTCCGCCGCCGTGCTCGCCGCCCTCGTCCAGACCCCGGGCGTCAGCCACTTCTTCGGCTGCGCCCCGCTCGGCCCGGTCGCCTGGGCGGGCGTCGCCCTGGCCATCACCCTCTCGGCCCTCGCCCCACGCCTGGAACGCCTCGAAGCGGTACGCCACCTGTACGCCCTCACCTCCCGCCTGGCCCTCCGCCTGGGCGACTCCGTGAGGCAGACCCGCCACCTGCTGGGCAGCGGCATCGCCCGCCCGGTGGCCTGACCCTCGGGGGCGCGGGGCTGTGCCGATGTGCGGCTCCGCCGCGTGGGCGCGAAGGGGGTCCGGGGCGAAGCCCCCAGGGACGGGAAGGGGCGGCGGGGGCGAGAAAAGGCTCGGACACCCGCGCGACGCGGGGCGTGAAACCACGGAACCGCCCCGACGGCGCGACAGGGAACCGCCCGCCCCGAGCGAATCCGACGCCCCGCGCCCAGACTGGAAGTGCGGGGCGCCCCGGCCCCCACCCGGAACCCCGCCGACGCGGGCAAGCACGCCCGACGCCGAAACCCACCGCAGACCGAGAAGGGCGAGGACAGACATGAAGGGCTACGTCTTCCACGGCCCCGGGCAGTCCGCCTGGGAGGAGGTCCCCGACCCGGCCGTCAAGGAACCCGGCGACGCCATCGTCCGCGTCGACGCCGTCACCATCTGCGGCACGGACCTGCACATCCTCAAGGGCGACGTGCCCGAGGTCCGCCCGGGAACCGTCCTCGGCCACGAGGCGGTCGGCGAGATCGTCGAGACCGGCGGCGACGTCCGCACCGTACGCCCCGGGGACCGCGTCCTGGTCTCCTGCATCTCCGCCTGCGGGCGCTGCGGCTACTGCCGCGAGAGCATGTACGGCCAGTGCCGGGGCGGCGGAGGCTGGGTCCTCGGCCACCTGATCGACGGCACCCAGGCCGAATACGTGCGCGTCCCCTACGCCGACCTGTCGGTGTACCCGCTGCCCGGTGCCGTCGACAACGAGGACGCCGTGCTGCTGGCCGACATCTTCCCCACCGCCTACGAGGTGGGCGTGCTCAACGGGCGGGTCCGTCCCGGTGACACGGTCGTCGTGGTCGGCGCCGGGCCCGTCGGGCTCGCCGCGATCGCCACCGCCCGGCTGTTCGGTCCCGAACGCGTCGTCGCCGTGGACGTGGCCGCCTCCCGGCTCCAGGCCGCGAAGGAGTTCGGCGCCGACGCCGTGGCCGACGCGGGCGAGGGCCCCGAGCAGCTCGTCGCGGACCTCACCGGCGAGCTCGGCGCGGACGTGGTCGTCGAGGCGGTGGGCGCCCCCGAGACCTTCGAGCTGTGCACCCGTATGGTGCGGCCCGGCGGGCACGTCGCCAACGTCGGTGTGCACGGCGCGCCCGCCACGCTGCACCTAGAGGACCTGTGGATCAAGAACGTCACCATCACCACCGGACTCGTCGACACCCACTCCACCCCCACCCTGCTGCGGATGGCGGCCGCCGGCCGGCTGCCCACCCGCCGGCTGGTCACCCACACGTTCCCGCTCGACCACATGCAGGAGGCCTACGACGTCTTCGGCAACGCCGCCGAGACCGGGGCGCTCAAGGTCGTCCTCGGCGTTCCGCAGCACGAGGTGGTGCCCGTGCACCCGACGGTCTGACGGGCGCGCCGGAGGACCGGGCCGTTCGGCCCGTGCGGGAGAGGGGCGACCGGGTCCACCCTGGAGTGAGGCGCCGTTCGTTACCCGCGCGAGGAGGTGACCTCCGATGGCGAGGACGCAGGGTGCGAGGCCACGGAGGGTGCGGCTGTGGCGGTGGCGGAGGAACCCGCTGCGCCGCCGCAGCGATCTGGCCGAGGCCTGGCTGGTGCTCGCCGCGGTCGTCCTCGCCCTGCTGCTCGGGACGCTCTCCGGTCTGACGGCGGCCGGGGCCGTGGACGGGTCGCTCGCCGAGCGCCGGGAGCGGACCACCCCCGTCCCCGCCGTACTGGCCGAGGACGCCGCCGGGCCGTCCGCGTCGGTGACGCAGGACGGGGACGGGGACGGCGGCGTATGGGCCAAGGTGCGGTGGACCGCCCCCGACGGCACCGGCCGCACGGGCCGGGCCGAGGTCGACCCGGGGAGCCCGGCGGGCACCGAGGTCACCGTGTGGACGGACCCCGCGGGCCGGCTGGTCTCCGCACCGCCCGACGGCGCGGATGCGCAGTTCCAGATCGTCATGGCCGGTATCACGGTCGCCGTCGCCGCCGGGGGACTGGTCCTGCTCGTCGGCCGGCTCGCCCGCGCCCGGCTGCAACTGCGGCGCCTGGCCGAATGGGAGACCGAGTGGAGCCAGGTCGAACCGGCCTGGCGCAAGCGCATGACGGGCTGAGCCGCGACGGCGACCGCTCGGCGGGCGGGCGGCGCACACCGTCCTGTCCGGCATCCCGCGCCGGCCCGCGCGAAGGCGCGGACGGGGCCGGGCACACCCGCCCGGCCCCGTCACCACGACGCTCAGACCTCGCCGCGCCAGGCCCCCGTCTCCAGTCCACGCCGCTCGATGAACTCCTTGAACCGCTTCAGATCACCGCCGACCTGCCGCTTGACGAAGCCGAGTTTGTCACCCACGCTCTCGGCCACCCCCTGCGGATCGAAGTCCATCTGCAGCATCACCTTGGTGGTGGTGTCCCGCACCCGGTGGAAGGTGACGACACCGGCCTGCCGCGCCTCACCGTCGACCGTGGTCCAGGCGACCCGCTCGTCCGGGATCTGCTCGGTGATCTCGGCGTCGAACTCCCGTTCCACGCCCCCGACCTTGGTCACCCAGTGGGTCAGCGTGTCGCTGCGCTGTTCGATGCGTTCGACCCCGTCCATGAACTCCGGGAAGCTCTCGAACTGGGTCCACTGGTTGTAGGCGGTGCGGACGGGGACGTCGACCTCGATCGATTCCTCTACCTGCGACATGCGTCGGCTACCTCGCTCTCCGATGGGAAGTGGGATGCGAGTACCTGATTTCACGCCGGGCAGTCATGGCGATCCGCCGAACCGGCCGCCCGAGGGGTCACGCCTCCTCGCGGCGGCAGTGCAGGAAGAGCTGTGGTTCCGGCCGGGCGTCGGGATGGGTCGGGGTGAACATCACGCTCTCCCGCGACTCCACCGCCAGGCCCGCCTCACGCACGAGGGTGATGACGTCCTCGGCCGCGAAACTGGTGACGCGCACGTCCTGTCCCATGAAGACGCCGTCGAACCCCTCGACGTCCAGCGGCACGGTGGCCAGCGCGAACAGGCCGCCCGGCCGCAGCGCCCGCGCCAGCCGGCGCACCAGCTCCGACTGCTCCGCCCGCGACATCTGCAGCAGCGCGAAGTACACGCAGACCGCGTCGAACGAACCGTCCTCGAGCGGCATCCGGCGGATGTCGGCACACCGGAACTCGGCCCCGGGCACCTGCCGGGAGGCGATCCCCACCATCACCGGGGACACGTCGACGCCCAGCACCCGATGCCCCGCCCCGGCGAGCACCGCGGCCGTGGGACGGCCCGTCCCGCTGCCCACGTCCAGCACCCTGCTGCCGGGCGCCAGCCCTTCGAGCAGCCGGTCCAGCGACGCCCGGTGCGCCGGCGAGGAGGCGAACGCCTTCTCGTACTCGCCGCCCAGCGCGTCGAACACCGCCGCCGCCGGTGACCCGTGATCCTCGTCGACCAAGACGCACCCCGTCCGTCGCGTACCGATGCGGGGCATCGTGCCACTCCTGCCCCGCCGCCACAACGCGACACCGGCCGTGGCGGCTTGCGGGCACGCGGACCGGCACGGCAGGGTCGGGGGGTGCCGACTCTGCTGATCGTCCACCACACGCCCTCGCCCAACTGCCAGGCGATGTTCGAGGCCGTCCTCTCCGGTGCCGGCGCCGACGGGATCGAGGGGGTCGGGGTGGTGCGGCGGGCGGCACTGTCCGCCACCGCCGCCGACGTCCTGGACGCCGACGGCTACCTCCTCGGCACCCCGGCCAACCTCGGCTACATGTCGGGGGCGCTCAAGCACTTCTTCGACCAGGTCTACTACCCGTGCCTGGACACCACCCGGGGCCGCCCCTTCGGGTACTACGTCCACGGCGGGAACGACGTCACGGGCGCGGTGCGGGGCATCGAGTCGATCACGACGGGCCTCGGCTGGCGTCGCGCCGCCGACGGCGTGACGGTCACCGGTGAGCCCGGCAAGGCCGACGTCGAGCGGTGCTGGGAACTGGGCGCCACGCTCGCCGCCGGCCTGATGGACTGAGCCCCGCCTCGGGCGGCGTCAGGTCTCGTCCATCCGTCGTCGGTCCTCCTCGTCCCAGGCGCGCGTGTCGCGCGGCTGCGTGTACGGTTCCGCCTCCGGCGGATGACCCCCGGCGATGGCCCGCTGCCGGGCGATCTCCGCGTCGAACTCCAGCCCCAGCAGAATGGCGAGGTTGGTGATCCACAGCCAGATCAGGAACACGATGACACCGGCCATCGTGCCGTACGTCTTGTTGTACGACCCGAAGTTGGCGACGTAGAGGGCGAACCCGGCGGAGGCGATCAGCCAGATCACCAGCGCCAGGAAACTGCCCGGGGTGATCCACCGGAACCCCTTGACCTTGGCGTTCGGGGCCGCCCAGTACAGCAGCGCGATCATGATGGTGACCAGGACGACCAGCACCGGCCACTTGGCGATCGACCACACGGTCAGCGCGGTGTCGCCCAGACCGAGCAGGTCGCCCGCCTGACGGGCCAGCCCGCCGGTGAACACCACGATCAGCGCGCTGATCACGGCCATCACCATCAGCGCGACCGTCACCCCGAGCCGTACCGGCAGCACCTTCCACACCGGACGCCCCTCGGGGATGTCGTAGACCGCGTTCGCCGCGCGCATGAACGCCGCCACGTAGCCCGACGCCGACCAGACGGCCAGCACCAGACCGACGACCGCCACGATCGAGCCGACGCCCGCGGTGCCCTGCAACTGCTGTACCGCCTGGGTGATGATGTCGCGGGCCGCGCCGGGGGCGGTGAGTTCCTGGAGGTTCTCCAGCACCTTGTCCGTGGTGGACTCGCCGGTGAGGCTCAGGATCGAGACCAGGGCCAGCAGCGCCGGGAACAGCGACAGCACGCCGTAGTACGTCAGGGCGGCGGCCCGGTCGGTGAGTTCGTCGTCCTTGAACTCGCGCAGACTGCCTTTGAACGCCGAGCCCCACGCCCCCTTCGGCAGCTTGCCCGGTGTGTCCGGTGCCGCCCGCTCCACCTCGTCGCTGGGCCCGGGCTCGTCCGCCGCCGCGTGGGCCCCGTGGCCCGGACGGGGCTCGTCCGCGGCCGCGCCGGTCCGGTGATCCGGACGAGGCTCGTCCGTCGCGCTCTCGTGGGTCTGCCGGTCGTTCCGCCCCGGGATATGCAGCTTCATGCCCCCCGGGTAACCAGGGGCCGGAGGGCTAAGCCAGGGACCCGTGCCCCGACCTGGCCGGAAAGAGGTTGTGGGAGCGCTCCCAAGACGTGCAGGATGCCAGGCATGACCGAGTCCCCCAGGATCCGCCCGTACCGCCGCGAGGACCGGCAGGCCCTCGACGACATCTGCATCCGCACCGCGCACAACGGCCAGGACAGCCGCCCCCACTACACCGACCCCACCGTCTTCCCCGACACCTTCGCCGCGCCGTACGTCCACCTGGAGCCGGAGCTGGCGTTCGTGCTGGACGACGGCCGGGGCCGGGCGGTCGGCTACATCGTCGGCGCCGCCGACACCGTCCGCTTCGCCAGGACCTTCCGGGCCGCGTGGCTGCCCCTGGTCGGCGACCGCCACCCCGAGCCGTCCGGGCCGCCGGCCACTCCGGACGAGACGATCGCCTGGCTGCTGCACCACCCCGAGCGGATGATCGTCCCGGAGCTGGCCGACTGGCCGGCCCATCTGCACATCGACCTGCTGCCCGACTGGCAGGGGCGCGGCTACGGCCGGCAGCTGATGCGGACCTTCCTGGGGGCCCTGCGGGACGGGGGAGTGCCGTCCGTCCACCTCGTCATGGCGACGGCCAACAAGCCCGCCCGGGCCTTCTACGACCGCATGGGCTTCGAGGAGATCGACGCGCCGATGGACGACTCGGTCGTCTGCCTCGGCCGTACCACGCACGACCTCGACGGGCTCTGAGGGACCGGCGCCCGTCTCCGTCGAACGCATCGAACGCGCCACCGCTCGCGCGGAAGTGGCGTGAATGCGCGTTGCCGCTCCGCTCCGGCGGGCGCAGCCTGTGCGTTGGGAGCGCTCCCATGATCGCCGTGGGAGCGCATGCCCGCGTCCCCGCGATCAACCCCCACAGCGGAAAGAGGGAATCCATGACTTGGCATGGTCATGATGCATTAGCGCTCCGGTCCCGCCTGTCACTCGCCCTGACCGTGGCCGTCGCCGCGCTGCTCTGTCTGATCCCCTGGAGCGGTACCGCCGTCGCCCACGGCTCGGTGATCGACCCCGCGTCCCGCAACTACGGCTGCTGGCAGCGCTGGGGGAGCGACTTCCAGAACCCGGCGATGGCCCAGGAAGACCCCATGTGCTGGCAGGCGTGGCAGGACGACCCCAACGCCATGTGGAACTGGAACGGCCTCTACCGCAACGGCTCCGCCGGAAACTTCCAGGCCGTGGTCCCCGACGGCCAGCTCTGCAGCGGCGGGCGCACCGAGGGCGGGCGCTACGACTCCCTCGACGCGGTGGGAGCCTGGAAGACGACGAACGTGAGCGACGACTTCACCGTCAAGCTGCACGACCAGGCCAGCCACGGCGCGGACTACATCCTCGTCTACGTCACCCGGCAGGGCTTCGACCCCACCACCGAGCAGCTGGGCTGGGACGACCTCCGGCAGGTGGCCCGCACCGGCTCGTACGCGCCCGGCCAGAACTACTCGATCCCGGTGAGCACCTCCGGCCTCAGCGGCCGCCACGTCGTCTACACGATCTGGCAGGCCTCGCACATGGACCAGACGTACTTCCTGTGCAGTGACGTGAACTTCGGCTGATTCACCGGCACTTCACCGCTCCCGTCCCCGGGTCCCCGCCGGACCGCGTGAGTTTGGCGGGGATCGGGTGCGCGCGGGGCCGGGGCCTTCCGGGGTTCCGCGAAGAAACCGTGAGTCCTTTGAACACGCTGCGGCCCGCCTGCGTATGGGGCGTGGGAATCCCCTGCCCACCCCCCGCAACAGAAGCGTAGGAGTACTGCCTTGGCACGCAACACACGCAGACGCCCCAAACAGCGCGCGACTCTCGCCGCGTTCGCCCTGATCCTGGGCGGCGGCGGGATGATGGCGGCCAACGTCTACGCTTCCGCGACGGAGGAGGGCGGGCAGGGCGACGGCCGGGCGCAGGTCTTCTCGGGCGCCACGATCGACTGCCCGGACGTGGCCACCGAACTGACGTCGGTGCCGGAGGAGGCGCGGGCGGAGGTGGACAAGGAACTCGCCGGCCTGGACGCGCAGATCGCGGAAGCGTACAAGCGGATCGGGGAGTCGGCCGAGGCCCTCCGCCAGGACCCGGGCTTCGCGGAGAACGCGATCGCCAAGCCGCTCGAGGAGAAGCGTTCCGCGGCCCTGGCCCGCATCGGGACCGCCATCGACCGGGTCGGCGACCGGCCCGAGGGCCTCGAGGAACTCGCCGACTGCGCCGTGCGCGAGTCCGGCAACGCCGCACAGCCGGACGCCGGGCAGGAGGGCGCCGGCGACGGGGGCGAGCAGGCGGGCGACGGAGGCGACGGCCAGGACCAGCAGGATCAGAACCAGCAGGATCAGGACCAGCAGGGCCAGGACCAGGGCGGAAACGGCGGTCAGGCCGGCAACGGGCCCGTCGCCGGCGACTACGTCGACATCGAGAGCGTCCAGCCCGATGTCACCGGGCCGAAGCAGACGGAGAACGCCTCCCGCGGCACCTTCACCAGCGAGTGCGGTGTCAACGAGAACGGCCTGTTCAACTCGGACAACGTGATCGCCGCCCCGGGGGTCGGCAACGGCGCCCACCACTTCCACGACTACATCGGCAACCAGGCCACCAACGCCTTCTCCAGCGACGAGGACCTGGCGCAGGCGGACACGAGCTGCGCCGACCAGGGCGACAAGTCGTCGTACTACTGGCCCGTGCTGCGGCTGCAGAACGGGACCCGGGAGCAGGACGCCGAGTCCCCGGGCGGCGGCATCGAGGGCAACGTCGGTGAGATCGTCACGCCCAAGGAGGTCACGCTGACCTTCGTGGGCAACCCGCAGGGCGAGGTCACCGCCATGCCCCGGCTGCTGCGCATCATCACCGGCGACGCCAAGTCGTTCGTCAACGGCCCCGCCAACGCCAACGCCTCCTGGAGTTGCACCGGTTTCGAGGACCGTCAGCTCACGGACAAGTACCCGCTGTGCCCGCAGGGCAGTGACGTGGTGCGCAGCTTCGACTTCCAGAGCTGCTGGGACGGCCGCAACATCGACAGCGCCAACCACCGTACGCACATGGCGTTCGCGGACGAGGCGGGCAACTGCCCGTCCGGCTTCAAGCCCGTGCCGCAGCTGGTGCAGCGCATCGTCTACGACGTCGACGCGCCGAGCCTCGACGACGGCGGCAGGACGACGCCGCTGTTCGCGGTGGACTCCTTCCCGGAGCAGCTGCACAAGCCGATCACGGACCACGGCGACTTCATCAACGTCTTCGACGAGGACCTGATGAACGAGGTCGTCGCCTGCATCAACGAGGGCCGCACCTGCGGCGCCGGTGAAGGCGGCAACGGCGGTGGTGACGGCGGACAGGGTGAGGAGCCCCAGCAGCCGGAGGAGCCCACGGCCACGCCCGGCGACCCGGGCCAGGACGGTGACGGCAACCAGGACGACGGCGGCGACAAGCCCGCCGACGACGGAAACCAGAACGACGACGGAAACCAGAACGACGGCGGACAGGAGCAGCCGTCGGAGACCCCGGCCGCCGAGGAGCCCGAGCAGCCCGGTGTCAAGGCGTCCACCCCGGCCGAGGACACCGGCGCCGGGAACCAGGACGGTGACGACAAGGGTGGCAGGGACGAGGGCGGCAAGGACGACGGCGGCCAGGCGGACCAGGCCGCCGAGGTGCCCGGCAGCCTCCCCGAACTCGGCACCGAGAACCAGTCCCGGGCACAGGGCGAGAGCGGCAGCCTCGCCGAGACCGGCACCCAGCTCTGGCCGGCCGCGCTGGGCGGAGTGCTGGTGATCTTCGGATTCTTCGTCCTGCGGAGCGTGCGCCGCGGAGCCTGACCCTCCGCGGCACCCCGAACGCCGGAGAGGCTGATCTTCAGCCTCTCCGGCGTTCGTAGGTCCTCAGTCCCTCCGGCGTTCGAGGAACGGGGTCCGGGGCGGAGTCCCAGGTCGGGACGGGAAGGGGCGGCGGGGGCGGAAAACGCTCACGGGACGTCGACGACGAGAGCCCGCGCCGGCCCCCAGGACGACCCCGGCGCCGACCAGGGCACTGCCCACCGCCTGCGCCGCACCGTAGGACCCGGTACCGACGAGCGGCGCGGTGCACGCGGCCGCCACCGGGATCAGCCCGGAGAACAGGGTGGCCCGCTCGGCACCGATCCGCTGCATGCCCATGTACCAGCACACGAAGCCGATGACGGTGACCACCACCGCCTGCCACAGCAGCGCCGTCGCCTCGACCCCGTCCGGGCGGCGCAGCCACGCGGCCCCGTCGAGCAGCAGCCCGGCCGCCGCCGACTCGACCGCGGCGACACCGCACACCACGGCGGACAGCAGCCGGGGCCCCAGGGGCCGCAGCACGGGCACGGCCAGTACGGCGAACCCGACCTCCCCGACCAGCGCGCACAGCGAGAAGGCGAGGCCCGCCCCGTCCGTACGCCCCCAGCCCTGCACGGTGAAGGCGCCGACGGCCACCGCCGACGCCCCGTACAGCACCGTCCGCCGCGGTCGCCGGCCCTCCAGCAGGGGGACGAGGACGGCGACCACCACGGGCGCGCAGCCCACGAAGACGCCGGGCACCGCCGGTTCCGCGGTCCGTTCCGCGGCCAGGACGGCCAGGTTGAACCCGACCATGCCGACCGCGGCGAGCAGCGCCAGCCTGGCCCACAGGCGGGGCGGGAGCGACCGCAGCTTCGCGGCCGAGCCCCGGCCGGCCAGGGGGACCAGCAGCAGACAGGCCAGCGCGTACCGCAGGAACTGACCGCCCGCGTACGGGTAGTCGCCGAGGACGCTGTTGGCGGTGAAGGAGCCTCCGACGAGGACACAGGCGAGCGCGGCGAGCAGGGCCCCGCGCGTGGTGGCGGCGTTCATGGCACCGACGCTAGAAAGGACGGCGGCCCGCCGAGAGGTCCACTTCCGCCCCGTCGTCGGGGACCAATCCGGCCGGGAGGCTACCCCCGCCTACTCCTCCCGCTTCTTCCAGGGGCCGACGCCCAGTTTCCCCGTCGTCCCGAGGTCGAGTTCGGGGACGACCGTCACCGGGTCCGCGCCGGACTTCGCCCGTACCCGCACGTAGGGCACGTCGACGGGCGCGCCCGCCTCGACCGTGTTGCGCCACACCAGGCCGGCCCAGGCTCCCTCGCCCGGCTTCAGCACGAGCGGCAGGGCCGGGCCGTCCGCCCCGGTGCCGCCGGCGACGGAACCGCCGTCGCGCAGGATCCGCACGCCCTCCACCGGTTCGTGGTCCTCGTCGAGGAGCCGGACGTCGGGATAGCCGTGCAGCGGGTAGGGCCGGGTGCCGCAGTTCTCCAGACGCACGGACACCACCCGCAGGCCCATGGCGGCGTTGGCCTCGTCCGCGTACACGCGGACACCCGAGTCCGGACACGGGCCGCCGGGGGACGGCACCTCGTCGGCCGGGACGCCGCGCACCTTGGAGATCCGCACCCGGCTCACCTCCCGCGGGCCCGCCATCGACTCGCTCAGCGCGACCCTGCCCGCGGCCGTCCGGCCCGGAGCCGCGTCCTCGACGACCCCCCTGGCGCTGTGCAGCACGTGCCCCGTCTCGGAGAGGAGGTCGAACGTGACCGTGTAGGTGAAGGGCTCGGTCTCCGCGTGGGTGACCTCGAACAGGACACAGCCCCCGCTTCCGCCGTCGAACCCGGTGATCCGGACCCCGTCCCGCTCCAGCTCGGTGTCCGTGCCGGAGGGCCGCCCCGTGCAGGAGGCGCCGGAGGCCGTCGGCTCGGCACGCGCGTCGCACGCGGTGACCGACAGGGCGCCGGCGAGGACGAGGACAAGAGGGAGGGAGCTGCTGCGCATGCGAGAAGTTGATCAGTACCGGCCGCGATCGGCTGTGACGGAGGCCATGCTTCCGGTCACCGGTGTGTGACACTTGGCGTCGAGGCCGCGAGAGGGGAGTCGCCGTGGACGAGGGGACCGTGCGCACACACGAGGACCAGGGGGACACGGACGCGGCGGCGACCGCGCGTCACGCCCGCTTCGGACGCCTCCCGGAGCCGGTCCGGGCGGAGGACATGGTCGAGGAGCGCCCGGCCGTCGCGCCGGATCCGGCCCGCAGCGCCTACGACCCGGACGAGTGGCTGGTGCGCTACTGCCTGTGAGGCCGCCTCCGCGCCCTGGTGCGGGGGAACGCGCCCACGGTGCGCGTCAGGCGTGGTGTGCGGAGCAGGGGCGCCGTGCGCCTTCGCCGGTGGGGGAGGCGTGCGCGTACCCCTTGGCGGGCGGGCGGCCCTCCCGTCCTGCTCCGCGCCACCCACGCACCGCCCGTCCGGCGGTCAGCGGCCGGGCCGCCAGTCGTACGCCGTCAGCAGCAGCGCCACGTCGTCCGGGCGGTCCTCGGTCCGGCGGGCCGTTCTGATCAGCCGGTCGGCGAGCTCCTCGACCGAGTCGGTGCGGCTGCGCGCCAGGCAGCGGCGGATCACCTCGATGCCCGTCTCGATGTCACCGCCGGGCGTCTCGACGAGCCCGTCCGTGTACAGCGCGAGGACGCTGCCGGGGGCCAGGGTGAGTTCCGTGACCGGGTAGACGGCCTCCGGCTGCACCCCGAGCAGCACGCCACCGGGCAGGTCCAGGCTCTCGGTGTGCCCGTCGGGGTGGCGCAGCAGGGGTGGCGGATGGCCCGCCCGGACGGCCAGGGCGCGGCCGGTGGCCGGGTCGAGTTCGATGTAGCAGCAGGTGGCGAAGACGTCCGTCTCCAGCTCCGCCAGCAGCCGGTTGGTGTGGGTGATGACCTCCTGCGGCGGCCGGCCGCTGGCGGCGAAGGCGTGCACCGCGCTGCGGAGCTGTCCCATGACGGCGGCGGCCCCGACGCTGTGCCCCTCGACGTCACCTATGACCAGCGCCACCCCCCGCCCGGTCCTGATCACGTCGTACCAGTCGCCCCCGATGGCCATGCCCTGGGTGCCCGGCAGATAGCGGCCGGCGGTGAGCATCCGGTCGATGGCGGGCAGCCGGTGCGGCAGCAGTCCCTCCTGGAGCCCCCGGGCGACGGCGGACTCGGCGTCGTACAGCCGGGCCCGCTCCATCGCCTGCGCGGTCAGCCCGCCCAGCGCGGTCAGCGCGGTGCGCTCCTCGGGGGTGAACCGGTGCGGCGCGTTCCAGCCGAGGATGCAGGAGCCGACCGGATGGCCGGAGGCGATCAGCGGCAGGAACGCCCAGGCGTTCATCGGGTCCAGGAGGAGCTGGGGGTAGGCGTTGACCAGCGCCTCCGGCGACTCGAAGAAGAGCGGCAGCCGGGTGGTCAGGGCGTGCACACCGGGCAGGTTCGCGGTGAGCGGCACCCCTTCGAAACTCTCGAGGAAATGCTCCGGATAACCGGACTCCCACAGCAGGTACATCCGGCTGTCCCGGATCGTGTACAGGGCGATCTCCTGCGCGCCGAACGCGGGCAGGAGCTGCTCGGCGACGGCCAGGCAGACGTCCCGGACGGTGACGGCCTCGGTCAGCACGCTGGCCATCTGCACGACGTGGTAGAGGGCCCCCGCGCGGGCCGTCGCGACCAGTTCCGGCGCCGTCGCGGTCTCCCTGCCGGACGGGGCCAGGGCCCGGCCCGGCTCGGCCCCTGCGGGGGCGCTGGTGCGGAAGACGCGGCCGGTCAGCCCGTGCACCCCGGGATAGAGCACGAACCCCAGCCAGACGCCGTCCGGGGCGTGCACCAGGTACGACACCGGCTCCTGCGACAGCATCGCCGCCCGGTAACGGTCCTCGTAGGCCGGATCGCGCAGCCAGGCGAGCACGTCCCACGGGTAGTGGCCGAGCATGTGTTCCAGGTCGCAGTCCAGCAGTTCCTGGCAGCGACGGTTGGCGTAGACGATCCGGCCGTCCTGGTCCAGGGAGAACACCCCGTCGGGCAGCCGCTCGGCGGCCTCCGCCGCGGTGACCCCGCCGGCCGCGTCGACGAGGGCGCCCACCAGGAGCCGGGCGGCGCCTTCCGCCCGTACGACGTGCCCCCACAGTTCGACCGGCCGGTAGCGGACCCGTCCGTCGTCCCCGGCCTCGTCCAGCACTCTGAAGTGCCGGCCCCTGATCTGCCCGGTGCCCGCCGCCTCCCGCCGGCCCGCCCGCAGTTCGTACAGGTCGTCGGGGCACACCTGGTCCTCGACCTCCGCCATGGTGCCGCCGAACTCCTCCCGGGCGACACCCAGCAGGGACAGCGCGTCGTCGTCCCCGGACCACCGGTCGCTGTCCAGGTCCCACTCGACCATGCCGACCGCCACGGCCCGGGCGGGCGGCGTGGGCAGCCGTACGCTGACCGGCTGGTCGTCGTAGTCGATGCCGTACGCGACGGCGTCCGCGCCCTCCCTGCCGGGCATCCGGCGGGCGAAGCCGGTGAGGCGCTCCTCCATGTCCCGTCCCGCGTCGTGCAGCGCCGCCCGCACCACCTGCTCGTCCAACGGCTCCCCGGCGGCCGACCGCAGGACGGACAGGACGCCCACGGGTTCGCCGTCGACGTGCACCGGGTGGAAGGCGGAGCCGAACGAGTACGGCAGCGCGGCGGTGAACTGCGGGAAGCGCAGCATCATGGCCCGCTCGTCCGGCAGCCACAGGCTCTCGCTCCTGCGGTACGCCTCGGACATGGGCAGCGCGCCGCCCACGGGCACCCGCCACCAGGTCATCAGCAGCGACCGCGGAACGCCGGCCACCACGCACAGCACCAGCGAGCGCCGGTCCCGCGAACGCAGGTACACCAGTCCGCCGTATCCTCCGATGTCCTGGACCGCCGCCACCACGGGCTCCGCGAGCGCGTCCTCGATCCGGGCCGCCGGATGCGCAGTCCGGAACTCCTTCGCGCCCGGCCTCTTCCCGGCGTCGCGGCCGGGCACGTCCGCCGGCCGCTCCCCGCGCGGTGCGGCGGTTGCATCATCCATGTCGCACCCTCCCGGTGCGGACGCACGGGACATCCGTTCGCTCCCCACCAGCATGTGCCATGCCGGACGGTCCGGCGCGGCGGAGCCGCAACCTTTCGGTCATCCCGGTCGTCTCACCCGATACCAGAAGGATGCGAGCCCAGGGGGCCGAAAATGCTTCGAAAGAGAACAATCTGCGCGACTCTCGTGCTCGTGGGCGCCACGCTGACCACGGCGACGGCCCCGGCCGCCGCCGCCCCGACGGCGGCGGCCCGGGCCACGGCGTGCCCGACCGGCTGGGGCAGCCTGCCCGAGACCGGCTCCGGCAGCACGACCACACCGGTACGGGACGTCAGGACCGGACGGCACGCCTGCTACGACCGCATGGTCGTCGACCTGCCCGGCGCCGCCCGCGACGGCATCGGTTACTCGGTCCGGTACGTCGACCGCCTCCACCAGGACGGATCGGGCCGGCACATCCCCGTCTCCGGCGGCGCCGTCCTCGAGGTGCGGGTGGCCGCGCCCGCGTACGCCCCCGAGACCGGCGAGGCCACCTATCCCGCGCGCGCCGGACGCCCCCTGCCGGGCGTGGACCTCGCCGGGTACCGCACGTTCAGGGACGCGCGGTTCGCCGGCAGCTTCGAGGGCGAGACCCAGATCGGTCTCGGTGCGCGGGCGCGGCTGCCGTTCCGGGTGCTGCGGCTCGACGGCCGGCTCGTGATCGACGTCGCCCACAACTGGACCGGCAGCCGCTGAGCGCCTGCCGCCGGGCGGTCACTGCTCCAGGGTGCCCGTCTCGCAGACCCGGCGCGCCACCTCGCGCAGTTTGGTGTTGGTGCGCTGGGACTGGGTGCGCAGGATGTCGAAGGCCTGGTCCTCCGTCACCTGGTGGCGGCCCATCAGGATGCCCATCGCCTCGCCGATCAGATGCCGCGTGGTGATGGCGTCCTGAAGCTGGGCGTCGGTCTTGGCGGTGGAGAAGGCGACCGCCGCGTGGGAGGCCAGCAGCCAGCCGGCCGTCTCGCTGTCCTCGGTGAACATCCCCGGCTTGCGGGAGTACATGTTGAGGGCCCCCAGCTCCTCCTCCCGCGTGTACAGCAGGAAACCCATCATGCTGCCCACCCCGAGCTCCCGGCAGCGCGGCACGAAGGACGTCCAGCGTTCGGGGTCCGCGGTGAAGTCGGGGATGCGGAAGACGCGTTCGGCCCGGTCGGGCCGGGCCGCGTCGAAGCAGGGCCCTTCGCGCAGGTTCCCCTGGAGGCGGTCGCTGTCGATCACGAGCTGCTCGGTCGGTGCCAGCGAACTCACCCGGTCCCCCCGCAGGACGAGGATCCCGGAGGCGTCGCAGCCGTCGACGAGCTCCACCGCTTTGCGCGAGATCTGCTCCAGGGTCGAGTCGAGGGTGTGCTCGGCCAGGAGATCACGCGCCATGGAAGCCATCTGCCGCGCGAAGTTCCGCCAGTCCACCGTCCGCCTCCCTGGTTGCCGCAGTCAGCACACACCGCCTCTACCCCGAGCCGGCGTGCGGCACGCCGGTGAACGGCCCGATCCCGGGCAGACGGCGTACGTGATCTTCGCGGGTCCGCCTGACCCCGGGCGCACTTCGTGCCGGCCGCCAGAGAGAGGAACCACCACGGTGACCATGCCCCAGCGCCGTACGCGTCCGACACCCCGCGGGCGGCGTTTCGACCTGCGTGCGACGGCCGTGTCCTTCGGCCTGCTCGCCACGGTCCTGATCGCCGTCGGCCTCGCGGTGCGCGTGCTGGCCCCGGTCGTGCAGCGGCGCCCGGTGTGGGCCGTCGTCCTGCTGTGCGTGGCCGCCGCGACCCTGCTGGCCCACGGACGCAGACGGCGGCGGCTGTCCGCGGCGAGGATCGCCCGCCGGGCGGGCGAGGCCCTGGAACAGGCCACGACGACGGCGCTCGACGCCCTGGACACGCCGGCGCCGGCGCCGGCACCGGTCCGCGCGCACGACGACGGCGTCCCGGGCCCCGGGGAGACGTACGACTACGACGTCCTGGACCCCGATGAGTTCGAGGCGGCGATAGCCGGCCTGTGCGTGCGGGACGGCTGCGCGCGGGTGGAGGTCGTCGGGGGAGCGGGGGACCTGGGCGCCGACGTGACGGCCCTGACCCCCGACGGCCGCCGCCTCGTCGTCCAGTGCAAGCGCTACGGCGACGACAACAAGGTGGGTTCGCAGGACCTCCAGCGCTTCGGCGGCACCTGCTTCACCGTCCACGGGGCGGACGTCGCCCTCGTCGTCACCACCAGCGACTTCACCGCGCCGGCCGTCGAGTACGCCGAGCAGTGCGGCATCGTGTGCGTGAACCGCGAGGCCCTGCTCGCCTGGAGCGGGGGACGGGCGCCGAAGCCCTGGGCGGCGGGCGCGCACGAGGCGTAGGCCCGGTTGTCAGTGCCGGGTGCCATCCTGCCGGTATGGACGAACTGGAGTTCATGCGCGGCAGGGTCTACGGGGCGGACCACGACGATCCGGGCCCGCGCGAGGGGAGGTCGTACGTGGAGCTGGCCGGGGGCCCGCTGGACGGTCTGCTGCTGGACGTCACCGGCCGCAGCGAGACGGAACTGAGGCACGGCGTCGGCCTGCCCACCGAGATGGGCCGCTACGGCGCGGGCGGCCGCGCGGTGTACGCGCCCCGCGACACCGGCGCCCGGGTGTACGACTGGAGGGGCGACGTTCCCTAGCCGCCCGGCCGGGTACATGCCGGGTGCGTGGGGCGTCGTGGGCGAGGAGGCGGAGCGGGCCATGGGACTGCTGACGGAAGGCGGCTCGGTGCTGCGCGACCGGATCGGTCACGCGATCTTCTCCCGGGTCGCCGGGCCGGACGGCCCGGACAACCGCGCACGCATCCACGGCACGCCCGGCCCGCGCTGGTTCGGCCCCGACCGGCCGGTCAGGAGGGTGCACGGGGACGCGTCGATGTTCATCGGCGGGCTGTCGGCCCTGCTGCTGCAGTCGCTCCACCCGCTGGCCATGGCCGCCGTCGCCGGGCACTCCGGGTTCCGCGGCGACCCCTGGGGGCGCCTCCAGCGGACCAGCACCTTCCTCGCCGTCACCACGTACGGCACCGCCGACAGCGCCCAGCGGGCCGTCGACCGGGTGCGGGCGGTCCACGAGACGGTGCGCGGCACCACCGCCGACGGCGAGGAGTACCGGGCGTCCGACCCCCGCCTGCTGTGCTGGGTGCACGTCGCCGAGGTCGACATGTTCCTGCGCGCCCACCAGCGCTACGGCGCCCGCCCCCTGGACGAGGAGGGCTGCGACGCGTACGTCGCCGACATGGCGCGGATCGCCACCGCGCTCGGCGTGCCCGACCCGCCGGTCGACCGCGCCGGACTCGCCGAGCGGCTGGCCGCCTACCGCGGCGAGCTGCGCGCCACCCCCGAGGCGCGCTCCACCGCCCGCTTCCTGCTGCTCCACCCGCCCGTCCCCCTGCTGGCCAGGCTGCCGTACGGCGCCCTCGCCGCCAACGCGGTCTCCCTGCTCCCCGTCTGGGCCTCCCGCGCCCTCCGCCTCCCCCGCATCCCCCCGGCCGAGAGCATCTGCGTACACCCCCTGGGCACAGCCCTCACCACGACCATCCGCTGGGCCCTGGCCCCCACCCGAGACACGCCGCCCTGACCACGGGCAGCCGCATCCCGCGTCCTCCGCGGGCAGCCACCCTCCGCAATCCGCGGGCAGTCGTGCCTCCCCCAGTGCCTTAAAGGCCCGGGAGGTACCCCCAGGGCGGCACGGGTGGGCGAGGCCGCCCTCGTTCTCCGCGGGCACGAGGCCGCCTCCGTTCTCCGCGGGCAATCGTGCCGCAGGGCGGCACGGGTGGGCGCGACGGCACCCCGCAAGCGCCGGGCAGCGCGATCACCCCCGGCCCACACCGACCCAGGGCACCCCACAAGCACCAGCCACGTCACCGGTTGACCCCGCCCAGAAGGGGCACCCAGTGCTGACCGACATCCCTCACGGACACGGGAGGCCGAAGTGGCGGTCCGTCATCGTCTGATCAGCACGAGCCCGCGGTCCGTCTGGACCGTCCTGGAGGACGGCACCCGGTACGCGGAATGGGTCGTGGGCACATCCTCCTCGAAACCGGTGCACGGACACTGGCCACAGCTCGGCTCGGCGATCGGCTACGAGGTCCGCCTCGGCCCCCTGTGCCTGACCAACGAGACCGTCGTCCGGCGCTGCGTGCCCGGCGAGGCGCTGGAACTCGAGGCCAAGGCCGGCCCCCTCGGCACCGCCCGCATCGCCATCGAACTGCGCCCCTGGGGCGACCACTGCCTGGTCGTCGTGGACGAACACCCCCTGCGGGGCGCGGGCGGCGCGCTGCACAACGTGGCCGTGGAGGCCCTGATCCAGATCCGTCACCGCGCCATGCTCGCCAGGCTGGCGAGGATCTGTGAGACCGACGCGGCCGAGGCCGAGCGGCGCCGCTCCCTCGGCCAGGTGGTGTCACCGGCCCCCGACGAGGGAGGCGCCCGTGCCTGACGCCGTGGTGATCGGGGCCGGCCCCAACGGACTGGTCGCGGCCAACCTGCTCACCGACGCCGGCTGGAGCGTCGAGGTGCTGGAGGAACAGCCGGAGCCCGGCGGAGCCGTACGCCACGACCAGGGAGTGGAGCACGGCTTCGTCAACGACCTCTGCAGCTCCTTCTACCCGCTCGCCGCCGCCTCCCCGGTCCTCGCCGGGCTGCGCCTGGAGGACCACGGGCTGCGCTGGAGCCACGCCCCGCAGGTCCTCGCCCACCCGCTGAGCGACGGCAGGTGCGCGGTGCTCGACCGCCGTATCGACGCCACCGCCGATTCCCTGGAGGCCTTCGCACCGGGCGACGGAGCCGCCTGGTACCGGCTGCACGACGTGTGGGAGACCTTGCGCCCCGCCCTCCTCGACGCCCTGTTCACCCCCTTCCCGCCCGTCCGCCCGGCGGCCCGGCTGGCCGTCCGGCTGCGCGGCACGGGCGGGCTGCGCATGGCGCGCACCCTGGTCCTGCCGGTGCGCCGGCTGGGGGAGGAGGAGTTCCGCGGCGAGGGCGGAGGGCTGCTGCTGGCCGGGAACGCGCTCCACGCCGACCTGGCACCGGAGGCCGCGGGCAGCGGCGGCTTCGGCTGGCTGATGTCGATGCTCGGACAGACCTACGGCTTCCCCGTCCCGGCCGGCGGCGCCGGAGCCCTCACCGAGGCCCTGACGCGCCGCCTCCGGTCGCAGGGCGGGGTGCTGCGCTGCGGCAGGCGCGTCGAACGGATCCTCGTACGCGACGGCCGGGCGGCGGGGGTGCGCACGGCCGACGGCGAGACGTTCGCGGCCGGCCGCGCCGTCCTCGCGGACGTGGCCGTGCCCGCCCTGTACCGCGAACTCCTCGGCCCCGCGGACGTTCCCGCCCAGATGCTGGACGACCTGCGGCGCTTCCAGTGGGACTTCGCCACCTTCAAGGTCGACTGGGCGCTGGACGGCCCGGTGCCCTGGAGCTGCGAGCAGGCCGCGGGCGCCGGCACCGTCCACCTCGCGGACGGCATCGACGAACTCACCCGCTTCGCCGCCCAGCTCGCCACCGGCAGCGTCCCCGACCGTCCCTTCTGCCTGTTCGGCCAGATGACGACCTCCGACCCGTCCCGCTCCCCGCGGGGCACCGAGTCCGCGTGGGCCTACACCCACGTGCCCCACGACATCACCGGCGACGCGGGCGGGGACTCGCTCACCGGGACCTGGGACACCAAGGAGCGGGAGCTCATGGCCGACCGCGTGGAGCACCAGGTGGAACGCTTCGCGCCCGGTTTCCGGTCCACGATCAGGGCCCGGCGCGTCCTCGCACCGCCCACCCTCCAGTCCCTCGACCGGAACCTGCACGGCGGCGCCATCAACGGCGGCACCGCGGCCATGCACCAGCAGCTCTTCTTCCGCCCGGCCCCCGGCACCGGGCGCCCCGAGACGCCCGTCAAGGGCCTGTACCTGGCGTCCGCCGGCGCCCACCCGGGCGGCGGCGTGCACGGCGCGCCGGGCGCCAACGCCGCACGCGCCGCGCTGCGCCGGCCCTTCGCGCCGGGACTGGCCAAGGCGCAGCGGCTGCTGGCCCGCCGCGACCGCACCGGCCGCCGGCAACCCGACGCGGGCGGCAGCGGCGGTGGATGACCGGCGCGCACGACCCCACCGATCACGACCGACGGAGGCGGGACGATGACCCGACACGACGACGGCCCCGACCCCGCCCACCGGCGCCCCGAAGGCGTGAGCGACGAGATGGTGGAGGCGCTCGGCTCGCTGTCGAAGGCACTGGAGACGACCGAGCGGGCCCGGGGCCACCTCTACAGCTTCCACCAGCTCACCGGCACCGCCGACCTCGAACTCGACCGGACGGTCGAACTGCTGCGCGAGGCCGGGCACCCGGACTGGGCGGAGACGGTGCGCACCCAGGTGCTGGGCCGCAACGTGATCCCCGGGCACTGGACGTTCCAGGTCGTCGAGGCCTACGACGCCACGTACTACCGTCCGTTCAAGGAGCTCGAACAGGCCGCCGTCGAGGAACTGGCCGAGGGCCGGGACCACCTCTACGAGGCCGAGATGAAGGAAGCCCGCCGGACCGCCGGCCACCCCGACCACACCGCCCGCCCCGACACCGGCCCGCCGTCCGGCGAAGGGGGCGACCGGTGAGCGGCGGCCCGCTGCGTGGCCGTACCGTCGTGGTCACGGGCGCCGCACGCGGGGTCGGCGCGGCCCTGGCCCGCGACCTGGCCCGGCGCGGTGCCCGGATCGCGCTGCTCGGCCACGAGAGGTCCGGGCTGGAGGCGGTGGCGGAGAGCCTGCCCACGCCGGCGTGGGTGTGCGAGCTCGACATCACCGACGAGGCCGCGCTGGAGCGGGCCGCCGAACGGGTCAGGACGCACCTCGGCACCCCCTCCGCCGTCGTGGCCAACGCCGGGATCGCGGAGGGCGGCCCGTTCGTCACCTCGGACCCGGCCCTGTGGCGCCGCGTGATCGACGTCAACCTCACCGGCAGCGCGGCCACCGCCCGCGCCTTCCTGCCGGACCTGCTGGCGACGAAGGGCTACCACCTCCAGGTCGCCTCGCTGGCCTCGATCGGCGCCGCCCCGATGATGAGCGCCTACTGCGCCTCCAAGGCGGGCGTGGAGGCCTTCGCCCACTCCCTGCGCGCCGAGGTGGCGCACCACGGCGTCGCCGTCGGCATCGGCTACCTGAACTGGACCGACACCGACATGATCCGCGACGCGGACCGCCATCCCGTGCTGCGGGAGCTGCGCGGCCACATGCCGCCGCCGGCCCGGCGCCTGTACCCGGCGGACCAGGTCGCCGCCCGGCTCGGGGCGGCGGTGGAACACCGCAGCACGGCCGTCTACGTGCCCCGCTGGCTGCGCCTGGCGCAGGTGACGCGTGCCGCGCTGCCCCCCGTGGTGCTGCGGGTGGCCCGCCGTGAACTGGCCCGGCTGGAGGCCCAGGACCCCCTGCGGCACACCGGGCTCCTCGGCGCCGGCGGCGAGGCCGACCGGACCGCGGACCGGACCCGCCCGTGACCCGCCCGACCCGCCCGGCCGCCCGGCCGGCCGGGGAAGCACCTCGTGGAACTCAGCCCGGAAAACGCCCCGTGGAACGCAACGACCAGCGTCGCTCCGCGTAGGCCAGGTCGTCGCGCCACAGCCGCCCGGCGGCGGCCCGTACGAGCGGGCGCAGCAGCGGCGCCGCACCGCGCGCCAGGGCGAACCCCGGACGGCCGGACGCCGCCACCACCGCCTCGACGACCGCCGTACGGGGCCGTCCCCAGTCGTCGGGCCCCAGGGGAGTGGCGTGCGACTCGACCACGGACCCCGCCCCCTCGCCCTCGGTGATGCGCATGACGACCGTGCGTGGTTCGGGAGCGGTGAACACCGCCCGCACCGGGACCACCAGCCGCCCCGCCACCTTGAAGGACACGTCCACGGTGAAGCCGTCCCCGGCGGAGCCCTCCGCGCTCCCGCCCGGACCGTCCGGTGCGCCGGCCACGGTGAGGTCGACGAACGAGTAGGGGTGGAACCAGGCCCCGTGCCAGGGGTCCAGACGGTTGGCCACCACGTCCTCGGGCTCACAGACGCCCACGCCGGTGTACACCGCCGTCAGGGCGCGCGCCGGGTCCGGCCGCCGCGGCACCACCGGCGCCTGAAGCGGCGCCTCGCCGCCCACCGCGTCCAGCCGGACCCACAGCAGGACACCGTCGTCGTACGCCGGGAACGGCTCCCAGCCCGCGAAGGGCCCGCCGTCCAGGGCGAGTCCGTGCCAGCGGCACACCAGCGTGCCGCAGCGCACCGGACCGTCCCGCAGCGGAGCGCCCAGATGCGGGCAGATCCCGGGCCCGGCGACCGGACGGCCGGCCGCGTCCCGCCACAGCACCACCTCCTGCCCGGCCACGGTCCGCGCCAGCGGACGGTCACCGCCCGCGTCACGGGAGGCGCCGACGACGTACCAGTTGCCGGACGGACGCGCCCGCGCCCGCTTCAGCGCCCCGGCGATGACTGCGGGCCGGGCCTCGCGCCAGGTGGGACGCTGCCGCTCCCACGGCACCGGGCGCCGGCGCAGGGACAGCGGCAGGCGCCGGCGCCCGCTCCCGGATCCGGTGCTCATGCGACCTCCCCGGGAACCGGCGGGCACGGGGTGAGCGGACGGACGTCCGGACGCCGGGCGCCGCCACGGGCTCGCAGCCGGGCGGCGGCCACCCGGGCGAGCCCGTCCGCGGCCACCACGGCACGGCGCCGGCGCGGCACCACCGCCCGCCGGTGCAGCACCGACCAGCCGTCCCGCGCCACCGCCTCCAGGATCCCGCCGTACAGCACGAACGCCGCGCGGATGCACGGCCGGGACGCCGGTTCCAGCATCGCGAGCCCCGGTGCCGCCTCCCGGTACACGCCCCGCGTCAGCGCCTCGAACTCCTTCAGCGCGGCGGTGACGCGCCGGTCGCGGCGGCCGGTGTCCCGGCACCACCGCAGCAGCGCCCGGTGCGCGCCGTGCGCGGCGAGCAGGTCCGCGGGCAGGTACACCCGCCCCCGGTCGAGGTCCTCGCCCACGTCCCGCAGGAAGTTGGTCAGCTGGAAGGCGACCCCGAGGGCCGCGGCGTGCGGCGCGGCCGCCTCGCGCGAGGCGACCGTGCCGAGGACGGGCAGCATCTGCAGCCCGATGACCGCCGCCGAGCCGTGCGTGTACCGGCGCAGGGCCGCGTAGTCGGCGTAGTCGGTGACCACCAGGTCGGAGCGCATGGCGGTCATGAAGTCGGCGAAGTGCCCGTGGTCGATGCCGTACCGGCGCGCCGTGTCGGCGACCGCCCGCACCACCGGTTCGGTGCTGTTCCCGTCCCGCAGTCCCTTGTCCAGTTCCCGCTGGAGCGCGGAGAGTTCGGCGTCCCGGCGCTCGGGGCCCGCCCCCGTGCCGAGCGCGTCGACGATGTCGTCGGCCCAGCGGGCGAAGCCGTACAGGGCGTGCACGGCGGGGCGCCGTTCGACGGGCAGCAGCCGGGTGGCGAGGAAGTACGTCCTGCCGTGCCGGGCGTTGAGCGCGCGGCAGTGGCGGTAGGCCTCGCGCAGCGCCGGATCGGTGACGCCGGCCGCGTCGAGTTCACGGTCGGTCATACGGAGGCCTCCTGCGTGGGGGTGAGGGGGAGCCGCGGCCGGCGTGGGCCGCCGGTGATCCGTGCCGCGGCCAGCTTCCCGGACAGCAGCACGGTCGGCACGCCGACACCGGGGGTGGTGCCGCAGCCGGCCAGCACGGCGTTCTCGGTGCCGCGGACCAGGTTGCGGGGCCGGAACGGGCCCGTCTGGGCGAAGGTGTGGGCCGTGGCGAACGGCGTACCGGCCGCGTGCCCCTGCGCGTGCCAGTCGGCGGGCGTCACCACGCACTCCGCCTCGACGGCGGCCCCGAGCCCGGCCAGCCCTCGCCGCTCCAGCTCCCGCAGCAGCGCGTCCCGGTAACCCGGCGCCAGGTCCGTCCAGGCGGCGGCGCCCGGCCCGATGTCGGTGTTGGGGCACGGGGCGAGGACGTAGTGCAGATGGCGTCCGGGCGGGGCGAGGGACGGGTCGGTCGCGGTGGGCCGGGTGATGAGCAGCGACGGGTCGCTCATCAGCCGGCCGGTGCGGGTGAGCTCGTCGAAGGTGGTGCGCCAGGCGGCGCCGAAGGAGAGGGTGTGGTGTGCCAGTTGCGGCCAGGTCCGGTCGGTGCCGAGGTGCAGCACGACCGCGGAGGGGGAGTGCCGCAGCCGTACCGGACGCCGTGGCGCGCGGCCGAGGAGCCCGTAGGCGACGGGCAGGTCGGGGGTGAGGACGACCGCGTCGCAGGGGATGCGGCCCTGGTCGGTGACGACGGCGGTGATCCGTCCGCCGGAGCGTTCCAGCCGGGTCACCCGGTGGCCGAACCGCAGGTCGGCGCCCGCGTCGGCGGCGGCGTCCGCCATGGCCCGGGGCAGCGCGTGCATCCCGCCGCGCGGGAAGTACACGCCGGCGACGGTGTCCATGTAGGCGATGACCGCGTACGCGGCCAGCGCCCGGGCCGGCGGGACGCCCGCGTACAGGGCCTGGAAGGAGAAGACCCGGCGCAGCCGCTCGTCCCGCAGGAACCGCCCGATCCGCGCGTCCAGCCGCCCGAACCCGCCGAGCGCCGCCAGCCGTACGAGGTCGGTGCCCAGCAGGCCGAGCGGCGAGTCGAAGTTGGCGTCGATGAAGCGGTGCGTCTGGACGCGGTGCAGCCGTTCCAGCCAGTCGCGCAGCCGCAGATAGCCCGCGGCCTCACGGGCACCGGCGAACCGCTCGACCTCCGCGGCCATCGCCTCGGCCCCGGTGTGCACGTCGAGGCCGCCGCCGTCGGCGAAGCGGGCCCGGTACGCCGGGTGCAGCGGCACCAGCTCCACGCGTCCTCGCAGACTGTCGCCGACGGCGGCGAACGGCTCGTCGGCCAGATCGGGCATGGTCAGCACGGTGGGGCCGGTGTCGATCCGGTACCCGTCGAGCACCATCCGCCCGGCCCGCCCGCCGGGCAGCGCGTCCCGCTCGACGACGGTGACCCGCCGGCCCGCGCCCAGCAGGTGCAGCGCAGCCGACAGTCCGGCCAGCCCGGCCCCCACCACGACGACATGGTCCGTACGTCCCGTCACGGTGCGGATCACCGGCCGGCCTCCCCGCCGCCGGCCGCCCGCGCGGGTCCCGGCCGGGTGCCGCCGGGGTGCGCGTCCCGCGGCGGCCCCTCACCGGCCGCGGAGGCCAGCAGCAGCCGCAGCCGCTCCCCGCCGCGCGGATCGAGGAGGGCACCGTCGACGTGCCGCAGCCCCCGGGCCACCAGCCGGCCGATCATCGCCTCGACCGCGCTCCGCGCCCCGGTGCCCGTCAGCACCTCCCGCACCTCCTCCAGCCGCTCCCCGGTGAGCGCCCCGTGGCCGAGCGAGCGGTCCAGCACGTCCAGGGCCCGGCGGTCGCCGGCCGCCTCGGCCCGCGCGTGGGCGACCGCCACCAGGCAGGTCGGCTTCCCCTCGCCGATGTCCCCGCCCGTCGGCTTGCCGGTGCGCCGCGGATCACCGAAGACGTCGTCGAGATCGTCGCGGAGCTGGAACGCCGTGCCCACACAGCGTCCGGCCGCGCACAGGGCCGCCGCGGTGCCGTCGTCCGCGCCCGCGAGCGCGGCACCGAGGGCGATCGGCCGTTCGACCGAGTACAGGGCGCTCTTGACACGGGCGGTGCGCAGTGCGCGCGGCAGCGACCGCGATCCCGTCGCCTGACCGTGCAGGTCCAGGTACTGGCCGGCCACCATCTCCGTGCGCATGTCGCTCCAGAGCCGGCGCACCGCCCGCCCGCGGTCCCCTTCGAGCGGCGTCTCGGCCAGGAGGTCGTCGGCCCATACGAGCGCCAGGTCGCCGGCGAGGATCGCGGTCCCGTCGCCGAGACGCCCGGCCCGCCCCGCCGGCGCCGCGTCCGCGTACTGGGCGGCGACGTCGACATGGAGCGTGGGCCGCGCACGGCGCAGCGCGGAGCCGTCCATCACGTCGTCGTGGACCAGCGCGCAGGTCTGCAGGAGTTCGAGCGCCGCACCGATCCGCAGGGCCGCCCCGACCGTGGCGGCGTCCCCGCCGCCACAGGCGCGCAGCGCCCACCACAGGAAGCGCGAACGGGTGCGCTTGCCGCCCGTGCGGGTGAAGTGCGCCACCCGTCCGGCCACATCACCGCCGAACAGCGGGTCCACGTCGCGTGCGCGGGTCACCCGGTCGGCCAGCACCCGGTCGAGTACGCGGCCGACCGCGCCGGACACGTCCCGGTCCACGGCGGACGCGTCCTCGGTGCCCGTCGCCGGGTGCCCGACGAGCCGTGGCCCCGCCGTGCCGTGGTCCTCCGCCTGTGTGCGGCCCATCCCGGTTCCTCTCGTCCTGAACGCCGGGCGTTCCCTCGCCCATGCCTTCCGCTCGCGCACCGCACGCGGATGCGGCACGGGCGGGAACGGTCCGGCGCGTGCCGCCGCATGCCTTCCCCCTGTGCCCCCTCGTCTCACCGGCAGCGATCCGTCACACGTCCGAGTGACCCGCATCCGATCGGGCACACAGGCAGGAATGCTGGACACGGGTGCCGAGGAGCGGGAGGAGCGTGCCGTCGTGCTGGACGCCGACGTGGCGATCGTCGGGGCGGGGGCCGCCGGACTGTCCCTGGCCCACCGTCTGTCGCGGACCGTGCCGGGAACCCGGGCGCCGTCGGTCGTCCTGGTGGACGCCCCGCCCGGCCCGATGCGTCCCCCGCGCCGCACCTGGTGCTTCTGGGAAGCGGGCGCGGGCCGTTTCGACGCCGCCGTCACGGCGGCCTGGCGGCACCTGCGGGTGCGTCCCCCTTCCGGACGGGCGGCCGAGGGGGACATCGCGCCGCTGCGCTACAAGATGATCCGGTCCGACGACTTCGAGCACCTGGTCGGCCACGACCTGGCCGGCAGCCCGGTCGTCCGCCGGCTGGAGGCGACCGTCGAGACCGTGGAGGACGTGCCCGGGGGAGCCCTGGTCCGGCTGCGGGACACCGACGCCCGCACCCGCTCCCTGCGGGCCCGCTGGGTGTTCGACTCACGTCCCCCGGGCAGCCTGCCGGCCGCCCGCACCACCCTGCTGCAGCACTTCCACGGCTGGTTCGTCCGCACCGCCCGCCCGGTCTTCGACCCGCGGACCGCCGACCTGATGGACTTCCGCACCCTCCAGCCCGCCGACGGGCTGTCCTTCGGCTACGTCCTGCCCGTCGGCCGCCGCGAGGCGCTGGTGGAGTACACCGAGTTCTCCCGGCGCCCCCTCACCGCCGACGGCTACGAGTCGGCGGTACGGCGGTACACCGAGGACGTACTCCGGCTGGGGGAACTGCGGGTCCTGTCCACCGAGACGGGCGTCATCCCGATGACCGACGCCGTGATCCCCCGCCGGGTCGGTGCCTCCGTCTTCCGCATCGGTGCCGCGGGCGGCGCCACCCGCCCCTCGACCGGCTACACCTTCGCCGGGATCCAACGGCAGACGAGGGCCGTCGCCGCCGCCCTCCGCCAGGGCCGCACCCCTGTGCCGCCCCCCGCCCATTCGGCCCGCTCCCGGGCCATGGACGCCGTCCTGCTGCGCGCCCTGGACAGCGGCCGGGCCGACGGACCCGCGCTGTTCTCCCGCCTCTTCACCCGCGTGCCCATGCGGCGCCTGCTGCGCTTCCTGGACGGCCGCACCCGGCTCCACGAGGACCTCGCCGTCGGCCTGCACGCCCCCATCGGCCCCATGCTCCGCTCGGCGCTGGAACTGCCCGCCCTGCCCCGCCGCCCCTTCGACGGCCCCTGACCCGGGCCGCCCGTCCCTTTCGCACCGGGAGACCGCATGACCCTGCTGCGCGACGAGAACCTCGCCGCCGCCTTCGACCACGCCGCCCGCGGCTACGACGCCCTGGTGGCCGCCAACCCCGGCTACCACGCCCACCTCCGCCGCTCGGCACGCCGCCTGGGACTGCGGGGACAGGGCGAGGGACTGCGCGTCCTGGACCTCGGCTGCGGCACCGGCGCGTCGACCGCCGCGCTCTCCGCGGTGCTGCCGGACGCGCGGATCGTGGCCGTGGACGCCTCCGCCGGCATGCTCGAACGGGCCGCCGCCAAGAACTGGCCGGACGGTGTGACCTTCGTACGGGCACCGGCGGAAGGACTGGCGGAGGCCGGGGTGGAGGGCCCCTTCGACGCGGTGTTCGCGGCCTACCTCCTGCGCAACGTCACCGACCCGGACGCCGTGCTCACCACCGTGCGCGCACTGCTGGCCCCCGGCGGGAGACTGGGCGTGCACGAGTACACGCTCGGCGGACGCCGCGCGGACCGCGTGGTGTGGACCCTGGTGTGCCGCGGCATCGTCCAGCCGGCGGCCACCGTGCTCGGGGACGCCGAGCTCTACCGTCACCTGCGGCGCAGCGTCGTGGAGTTCGACACCGCCGGCCGTTTCGCCGGCCGGCTGCGCGCGGCCGGCTTCGAGGCGGTGCGCGCCCTGCCCCTGCCGGGATGGCAGACGGGCATCACCCACACCTTCGTCGGCCGGCGGCCCCGCACGGAGAGCGAGGACGAGGGATGAACCCCGCCCGCCGCCCGGACGCCACCCGGCACGGCCGGGACCGCCGCGCCCGGGTGCTCGCGGCTCCGCCCGGGACGCGCCGGATCGAGGGCGCCCGCCCGACCACCGCCGTCGTCGGCGGCGGCATCGCCGGCCTGGCCGCGGCGACCGCGCTGGCCGAGCGCGGCGTGGCCGTGACGCTCTACGAACGCGAACCCTTCCTGGGCGGACGCGTCGGCGGCTGGCCGACCGGCCTGGCGGACGGCACCCGGGCGACCATGAGCCGGGGCTTCCACGCCTTCTTCCGCCAGTACTACAACCTGCGCGGTCTGCTGCGCCGTACCGACCCCGGCCTGGAACGGCTCACCGGCCTGCCGGACTACCCGCTGCGGCACGGCGACGGACCGCGGGACGGCTTCCGCCACGTCCCCCGCACCCCGCCGTGGAGCGCGCTCGGCTTCGTCGCCCTCAGCCCCTCCTTCCGCGTGCGCGACCTGCGCCGCATGAGACCGCTCGCGGCCCTCGAGCTGCTCGACGTGCGCGTGCCCGAGGTGTACGAACGCCTGGACGGCGTCAGCGCCCACGACTTCCTCGACGCCGTGCGCTTCCCGAGCAGCGCCCGCCACCTGGCCTTCGAGGTGTTCTCCCGCAGCTTCTTCGCCGACCCCCGGCACCTGTCGGCCGCCGAGATGGTCCTGATGTTCCACATCTACTTCCTCGGCTCCGCCGAAGGGCTGCTGTTCGACGTGCCCGACGCGCCCTTCCCCGCCGCCCTGTGGGACCCCCTGGCGGGCTACCTGCGACGGCACGGCGCCCGGATCCGCACCGCCACGGCCGTCGAGCGCATCGCCCCCACCGGGGACGGCGGCTACGAGGTCGCCACCACCGGGGAGGAGCGCCGTCACGACACCGTCGTCCTCGCCCTCGACGCCGCGGGACTGCGCGCCCTGGTCGCCCGCTCCGGCCGGCTGGGCGACGGCCCGTGGCGGGAACGGATCGCACGCCTGCGCGACGCCCCGCCGTTCCTGGTCACCCGCCTGTGGCTGGACCGGCCCGTCGCACCCGACCGGCCCGCGTTCCTGGGCACGAGCGGATACGCCGGCCTCGACAACATCAGCGTGCTGGACCGCTACGAGGACGAAGCGGCCCGCTGGGCCTCCCGCACCGGGGGCTCCGTCGTCGAACTCCACGCCTACGCCCTGCCCCCGGACGCGTCCCGGGACGTCGAGCGGAAGCGGCTGACCGCGCAACTGCACCGCGTCTACCCGGAGACACGGACGGCCGTGATCGTCGACGCCCGGCACGAGTGGCGGGCCGACTGCCCGCTGTTCCCCGTGGGCGGCCACGCCGACCGGCCGACGGTACGCACCCCGGAGCCCGGTGTGACGATGGCCGGCGACCTGGTCCGCACCGACCTGCCCGTCGCACTGATGGAACGCGCCGCGACGACCGGGTTCCTCGCCGCCAACGCCCTGCTGGAACGCTGGGGAGTACGCGGCCAGACCCTGTGGACGGTGCCCGACCGGGGACGCGGCGCCCTGCTGCGTTCCCTGGCCCGGCTGGGGCGGCCGGCGGGCTGACGGGAAGCGGCGGCGGCCGGGGTCAGCCGCCGGGCCCGGATCGTTCGGCCCCCGCCCCCGCCGCGGTGAGGTGTTCGAGGACGTCGGTCCGGTGGAGGAGAGGCGGTCGAGGACGGGCGGCCGGTTGTCCGGCCGTACGGCGGGGCCGGCCCGGTCAGGTGCGCCACCGCGACGGCGATCAGCTCCGCACCGCGGGCGCCGTCGGGTTCACCCCCGACGCGCACGGTCGGTGTCGCGGTCTCCGGATCCTGCGCGGGGCGGACACCGGCGCGGCGCGCTCATACGGCGGTGCCGTGGACGACCGGGCCGGCGGGCCGGCCGCGGAGACCGGCCGCGCCCGCGCGGACGAAGCGCAGGCCCCGGGGGAAGTCGCGCAGCTGCTCCGCGAGGATGTCCAGACCCGTCACCAGGGAGTGCACCGGGACACGCCGTGCGGCGAGCACCTCGGAGGTCCACTCCAGGAATCCGGTGAACACCTCCGCGTCGTCCACGTACAGGGCGGTGGCCAGGAAGTCGAGGATGTGGACCAGGTCCTCCGCGGTCCGCTCCCGTTGCGCGTCGTCGTACCCGCGCATGGCCGGGAACCGGCTCTCCAGGTCCGTCAGCACCTGTTTGACCAGCTGACTGCGGGACCGGACCACCATCGTGTACTCCTGGTCCGCCAGGTGCGGCAGGTCGTCGACCGCCTGCCGGACCGCCGTGGGGCGCGGCAGACCGGCCTCCAGCGCGGCGGCCGCGCCGCGGGCGTCCGGGGCCCACCCGTCGGCGCCCAGGGCCCGCGCGAACCGGCCGTCCTCGCCGAAGGCCCTGCCCCCGGCGAGCACGGGCACCCCGACGGCCTGGCAGGCGGTGATGGCCGCGTGCGCGGCCGGGAGGTGGGTGGGGACCGACCCGGAGAGCAGGACGGCGTCGGAGTCGGTGTGGTGCTGGTGGGCGACGAGGTGGGGCGTGGGCGTCTGGGCGCCCAGGTAGTCCACCTGCCAGCCCCGCAGCCGCAGGACCTCGGCGACGAGCCGGGCCGGGAAGGCGTGCCACTCGCCGTCGACGCAGGTGACCGTCACCCGCCCGCGGTGCGGGGGGACGGGCCTGCCCGCCGCCGGACGGTGGACGAGGGCGGCGATCACGCGCTCGTTGATGGCCGTGGCGGCGTGCTCCTGGGCGACGGTGATGCGGTCGGCGGCCCATTCGGCGCCGATCCTCTCCTGCACCGCCGCGACGACGTCGAGCAGCAGGGCCTCCTCCTCCCATCCCGCGTCGAGCCCGGCGCGCACCACGTCGACGGCGTCGTACTCGGTGCCCTCGAGCACCGCCCGCCAGAGTTCGTCGCGCAGAACGGCGGTCGACGGGCGGTCCGTGCTCACGTGTCCCTCCCCGGGGCTTCGCCGGCGTCCGTGGGCGGCGCCGTGCGCGGTGCGCTGATGGCGAGGGCGGCCATGTCGTCGTGGCCGCCGCCGCCCAGCCACTGGGCGGCCAGCATCTGCACCCGCTCCACGACCGCTTCCCCCGGCATGCCGGCGCACTCCGCCAGCGCCTGCCGCAGCCGGTGCTCCCCGAACAGTTCGTCGCCCAGCGGTCCGCCGCGGGCCTCGGTGATGCCGTCGGTGTAGAGCAGACACGTCTCCCCGGGCGCGAGCACCTCCTCGGCCGTCCGCACCGTGACGGAGGGAAGCGCTCCGACGAGGGTGCCGTGGGTGGCCGCCTCCTCGACGCGGCCGTCGGCGCGGACGATGAGCGGGGGCATGTGCCCGGCGCTGGTCAGCCGGAGACGCACCCGGTGGCCCTCGCGCCTGACGGAAGCCAGCACCATGGTGGCGAAGCGGGTGTGGTGCGAGGTGAGCAGGGCTCCGTTGAGCAGGGTGAGGACCTGCCGGTGGTCGGAGGCCAGGGGCAGCAGCGCGTGCAGCGTGTTGCGGATCTTCCCGGTCAGGACCGCCGCGTCCAGCCCCTTGCCGGCCACGTCGCCCAGCACGACGAACGTCTCCTGCGAGGCGTCGGCCCCGGGATGGACGTCGTAGAAGTCACCACCGATCCGTTCGTGGTCGCTGGCGGCGCGGTAGCGCCCCGCGTAGTCCACCCCGTGCAGGCTCTCCAGGGCCGGCGGCAGCAGCTCCCGCATGAGCGTGGTGGTGATCGCGCTCTGCTCGCTGTACAGGCGCGCGGCCGACAGCGCGGCGCCCGCGCGTGCGGAGAAGAGCCGGGCGAACGCCTCCTCGTCCGGGGTGAAGGCCCGCTCCGTGCCGGTGCGGAGCAGGATCAGCGCACCGGCGGACACCCCGTGGCCGGGAAGCGGAGTGACGATGACGGAGCCGACGGGCCCGTCGAAACCCTCCGGGACGACCCACCCGGGGAGGGCGCCGGGGTCGATCCAGCGCGCGGGCACCGGCGGGAAACCCTGGAGGGCCTCGGCCAGTCCGGGGACGTCCCGGGCGTCGAACTGGAGCGAGGTGTGCTCCGCGGGCCCGCCGCGCAGGGCGTGGGTCACGGCGTGGCGGCGCCCGGCGGGCGGCAGGACGAGCAGCGCGGCGTCGGCGAGGTGCTCGGCCGCCAGCTGCGTCGCGACCTCCGCGCAGCGCGGCACGTTCAACGACGCGAGCAGGGTGCTGGAGACCATGGCGCGGATCTCCGCCTGCTCGCGGGCGCTCCTCAGGGACGTCTCCGCCCGGCGGCGGCCGGTGCCGTCCACCAGCCACCACACGGCGCCCCCGTCCGCGGCCGGGCTGGGATGCGCCTCGAAGAACCGGTCACCGATCTCCCCGGCGGCCGACGGGCCCGCCGGCGTGACGTCCGTTTTGGCGGTGAGGCTCCGGTGCGCGTCCGCCAGCCAGGCCGGCACCACGTTCCGTGGGCCGTCTCCTTCGTCACGGCCCGCCAGCACCAGCCGGGCGGGCGGGTTCAGGTCCACGACCGTGCCCTTCGCGTCGAGGACCACGACCGGGCAGGGGGCGTCCTGCCACGTCGGACCGGTACGGACGTCCGTGTCACGCGGGTGGGCGGGTGGGCCTGGGGAAGGAATCACAAGCGCAGGCACGCGTCGTGCGCACCCCACCGCCTCTCTGCCGGGGAAACCGGATCCGGCTGCCACAGTCCCCCATCCGTGTCCACGAAATCAACCTGCCCGGACGGCGACGAGCCCGCCGGGCGGCTGCGTACCCCGGGGCAGGGCCCTTACTCCCGCTCTTCGCCCGTACCGCCCGCACCCGTGCCCGGCGCGCTCCCGGGCGGCCCGCGCCGGGCGGCGGCGGCGCTCAGAGCGCCGTCACGGCCTCGCGCACGGCGCGGTGGACGGCGCGCGCCAGCCGCGCCCCCCACAGGGAACGGGGCCCGGCGAAGGCGTGCTCCTCCTCGTCCGGGCCCGGTGTGCGGGCGGCGACGCACACCGCGTCGGTGGGCGTGCCCGAACAGTCGAGGCCCGCCTCCAGGAGGGCCTGCACCTTCGCCTCCGTCGCCGTGCTCACCGCGTTGACCAGGGCGGCGTCGCTCAGCGGCACCGGCAGGGCGACGACGATGTTGATCGTGCCCGGCCCCTGGAGCCCGTCCGCGCCCTCCCCGGGCCGTGCGGCCCAGCCGCGCACGTCGACGCCCGCCGTGACGCAGGCCACCGCGCCGGCGTCCTCCGCGCGCGCGTACGCCGAGACGTCCGCCGCGGTCATCAGCCCCACCCCCGGGCCCCGCGCACCCGCGGCGGCGGCGAGCTCCGCCAGGTGCCGGTCGGGGTCGGTGCGCCGGTAGCCGTGGGAGACCTGGGCGTTGAGGACCCAGGTCCGCTCGCCGATGCCCCCGCCCAGCACCGCGCTGCTGATCATCCGCCGACCGGGCCCCGCGGTCCACAGCAGCGCGTGCAGCCGTTCGCCGTTCTCGACACGGGTCAGGCACCGAGGGGACGGCAGGGCGGGGGTGGAACGGGGCTGGGGGAGAACGGCGGTCACCGTGCGGGGCTCCTTGCTGGGCGGACCGACCGATCCTAGGGCCTGTCGCCCGCCGCGCACGGGGCGGGTCAGCGCCGTGCGCCCTCCGGCAGCCGGAAGCAGGCCGTGACGGTCTTGCCGTGGGGGCAGGGGCGGGCCTCCCAGGTGTCGGCCAGGGCGTCGACCAGCAGCATGCCGCGTCCGCCGGTACGTTCGGTGCTCGGTCCACGGGGCGTCGGCAGGGCCGCGGACCTGTCGTGCACCGAGACGTGCAGACAACGGCCGTCCCAGGACATGACCAGTTGCGCGCTGCCGCGGGCGTGGACGTGCGCGTTGGTGACCAGTTCCGAAACGGTCAGCAGCACGGCGTCCGCCGTCTCGGGGGCGGCCGTGTCCCAGCCCAGCGCGACGAGGTGCTCGCGTGCCCAGTCGCGGGCGGCCTTCACCCCGTGGTCCGTCGGCAGTGAGCGCGCCCAGCCCACCGTACGGACCGACGACTCGTTCATGGAATCCTTCCCGGTCGTCGCCACGCGGCCCGGACGAGTACGTGCCGGACCGCGCGGAAGCGGAAGCGAAACGGCTCGAACGGCTCAGCGGTGGCCGCCGCCGCGGAGCCGGCCCAGCAGACGCTGCGCCTGGGCCCGGCGCCGGGGGTCGGCCGCCGCCCGCCGTACCTGCTCGGCCGTACGCCGCCCCTGAGGGCTCCTGGCGAACTGTTTGATGCGCTCCACCATGCTCGGCATGGGTGCTCCCTTCCGCGGATCCGGTTCGTCCTTGCCGTTCTCCGCCTACCCCCTGCGGGCGGAGTCAGCCCTCGGGCGGCCGGACGGGCTCACGTCTCCTCCAGCGGCTCGTACACCTCCGCTCCCAGGCCGAACGTCCACGCCACCCCCTCCCTGGCCGTCCGGGTCGTCGGCGGCACACGGAGCCAGTACGTGCGGTGGGTGCCGTCCGGTTCGGGCGTGGAGTTGAGGACCTCGACCATGACGACCGGCTCGTCGTCGGCCAGTTCGACGCGCCAGAGCGTGCCCGTGCCGTCCCGGTGCAGGGGTTGCGCGCCCGAGTCGGCGAGATAGCGGTCGTAGCCGTAGTACTCGAGCATCACCCGCCGCAGTTCGGCGTTCTCCTCCTGCCGGATCCGCTCCGGGGTGAGCGTGCGCAGCTCCTCCAGGAAGGCGCGCGTCACCGGCATGCCGCGCCAGGCGCACAGGGCGAAACCGTCGGGGAACTCCAGGGCGGGCCCGTCGCCGTGGTCGAGCCGGCCGGCCTCGTCCCGGTGCAGGGCGACGGGACGCTCGCACACCACCGCCACCTTCTCGAACGGCCACCACCAGCCGGCGCTGCGGCACACCAGGGCCGGCCCGGCGAGCGCGGACCCCTCGGTGCGCAGGGCGGACAGCCACGGCGCGTCGTGCTGCCCGAGCAGCGCGTCCAGCAGGATCAGCCGTATCTCCGTGCGGGCGGCCGGTTCGTCGGCGGCGAGGTCGTCGAGCACCCCGGCGCGGATCCGGTCGACCAGCGCCTGAGTGGCGTCCCACAGCGCGCCGCCGGTCACCGACCAGTGCCGGGACCAGCCCGTCGCACCCAACTTCTCGTACCGGCGGTCGCGTTCGGCCGCCCACGGCGCGGTGCGCACCGCCTCGCGCACGCTCGCCCCGAAGTCCGTCCCCTCCCGGACCAGCGTCACGCCCTCGCGCGGCGACCCGGCCCAGATCACGCGCTCCGGCTCACTCAGCCCGGCGCTCCGGTAGGCCAGCCGGACGCCCTCCTCCGCCGCCGCCCGGTCGGCGGGCCCGGTGGCCGAGGCCCAGGCACGCCAGCGCGCCGTCTCCCCGGCGCTCATCGCCAGTGCGGCCGCCTTGCCGCTCTCCTGCGTGATCGTCATCGTCAACGTCCCCTGTCCCCTGCTGTGGTGTGGTGTTCCGTACGGTCGCCGGCGTCCGTCAGTCCGCCACCAGCCGCACCGAGCCGGGGACGTACTCCCGCTGCCGGATCACCCGGAACCAGCCCTTCGGCAGCGCGATCGCCGCGTGCTCCTCGTGGACGACCCGGCCGCCCTCGGGCAGGTGCAGCAGGAACGGCCCGAACGGGCCCGGTTCACGGATGAGCTCGCCCTTCCCGAGCACCGCGTGCGCGTGTCCGGTGACCTCCCCCAGGGCCAGCACCAGCCGGCCCCTGGCGTCGCGCGGCTCCTTGGGCGCGTCCGGGACGTGGGCCGGCACCGCCCCGTCCGCGACGGGCACGATCAGCACGTCTCCCTGCCGGTACATGGCTCTCCCCTCCGCTCCGGCGCACGGTGCTCCGGAGTCCATGTGCGGACAGTACGAGCCGGCACTGACAACGGACCGTCACCGGACCCGCCGCCGGGCGTTGTCAGTCGCTGTTGGTAGAACTGCTGCACGCACCGCCGGACGGCCCGCACCCCGTGTCCCGTGACGGCCTCGCCCACGCACCGCCTTCCTTCCCGCGTCGCACGACAGGAGCAGCCCGTATGACCATCGGTGGCCACCTCGAGGAGCTGTACGGCCTTCCCGCCCTCACCTTTCCCGGGCCCGGCGAGACACCGCGTGAGCTGCCCGGACCCGAGACCGTGGCCTGGCGGATCACCGCCGACACCTACGACGCCGAGGAGCAGTGGACCGAGGCCTTCGCCCGCTTCTGCTCCGCGGTCGACACCACCCGGGTCCGCGCCCTGATCGTGGGCGCCTGGGAGGACGCGTACGAGAGGAGTTCCGCCGACGTCGTCGAGGCGCTGGTGGCGGCGCGTGACCGGCTGCCCGGCCTGCGGTCGCTGTTCCTCGGGGACATGCACTCCGAGGAGTGCGAGATCTCCTGGATCACCCAGACCGACGTGACACCCCTGCTGTCGGCCTTCCCGGACCTGGAGGAGTTCGGTGTGCGCGGGGGACAGGGGCTGAAGTTCATCGCCCTGCGCCACGACGCGCTGCGCACCCTGACCATGGAGACCGGCGGTCTCTCGGTGGACGTCGTCCGCGGCATCGGGGCCAGTGAACTGCCCGCGCTGGAGAACCTCGACCTGTGGCTCGGCACCTCCTGGTACGGCGCCGACAGCGAGGCCGCCGACCTGGAGCCGATCCTCTCCGGTGCCCGGCTGCCTCGGCTGCGGCACCTGGCCCTGCGCAACAGCGAGATCCAGGACGAGATCGCCGCCGCCGTGGCGTCCGCGCCGGTCGTCGCCCGGCTGGAGGTGCTCGACCTGTCCATGGGAACCCTCGGCGACGACGGCGCCACCGCCCTCCTCGGCGGCCAGCCCCTGACCCACCTCAAGAAGCTGGACCTGCACCACAACTACCTCAGCGAACCCCTGGGGCAGCGCCTGCGCGAGACACTCGGACCCGCCGGCGTCGAGCTGGACCTCGACAAGGACGACGCCGACTGGGACGAGGACGACGACGGCACCGTCCACCGCTACGTCTCGGTGGGGGAGTGAGCACGCCATGGGCTACTACCCCTCGTACCTGACCCGCTTCCACGGACTGCCCGTGCACCACTTCGACGGCGTCACCGACGAGAAGGGCTCCGGCCCGGACCTCCCGGCCCCCGCCTCCGTCGCCTGGCGGCTCACGGCCGACTGGGAGGTGCCCTTCGAGGACCGGTGGAGCTCGTTCCTGGACCAGGTCCGCACCGACGAGGTCGTGGCCCTCGTCATCGGCGCCTGGTGGCAGGAGTGGGACGAGCACGGCGTCGACCCCGTCCTCGACCTGATCACGGCCGGGGCACACCGGCTGCCGAGGCTGCGGGCGGTCTTCCTCGGCGACGTCGAGTCCGAGCAGTCGGAGATCTCCTGGATCAAACAGGGCGACGTCGGCCGGGTGCTGCGCGCCTGGCCCGGTCTGTACGAACTCGGTGTGCGCGGCGCCGAGAACCTGGTGATCGAGCCGCTGCGGCACGAGGAGCTGCGCAGGCTGCGCGTCGAGTCCGGCGGGCTGCCGCCCGAGCCGGTACGCGGCCTGGCGGCCTGCGACCTCCCCGCCCTGCATCACCTGGAGTTGTGGCTGGGCACCAACTGGTACGGCGGCGACTGCACCCCGGCCGACGTCCGGGCACTCCTCGCCATGCTGGACCGCAGCCCCCGCCTCGCCCACCTGGGCCTGTGCAACAGCGACATCCAGGACGAGATCGCCGCCGCCGTGGCCGCCGCGCCCGTCGTCGCGGGTCTGGACTCCCTCGACCTGAGCATGGGCACCCTCAGCGACGAGGGGGGAGCCGCGCTGCTCTCGGGGCAGCCGCTGACCCATCTGCGGGCGCTGGACCTCGGGCACCACTACATGAGCGAGGAGATGACCCGCCGCGTGCGCGAGACGCTGGGACCGCACGTCCAGGACCTCGGCCTCACACCCGCCCACCGCAGCGAGTACCGGCCGGAGGAGCGTTATGTCGCGGTCGGGGAATGAACCGGGGCGGGCCGGCACCCCCGTGCGCCTCGCCGTCGTGGGCAACCCGGAGAACCGCAGGACGGCCCTCTACACCGACGCCGCCCGCGCGGCCGGACTGCCCGCACCGCGCGTCGTGCCCTGGGAGCGGGTCCTGCGCGAGGGCGGGGCCGACTTCGCCGCCGACGAGACCGTCCGGCTCGACTCACCCGGCGAGAACCCCGACGTCGACCGGCTGCTGAGGGACGTCCAGGACCCCACCCGCGTGGAGGGCTCGGCACGCTGGTACGCGCGGTTCACCGAGGCCGTCCGCGGACTGCGCGGCGGCATCCGGCTCGACGACGCCGGCGAACTGGCCGTCATGTTCGACAAACGGCGCTGCCACGCCGTCCTCGACGCGGCGGGCGTCCCCGTGCCCGGGTCACCCACCTCCGGCCCGGACGCCGTAGGGGTGACCGGCTGGGACGACGTACGCGCCGTCATGCGCGAGCACCGCATGCCGAGACTCTTCGTCAAGCTCGCGCACGGCTCCTCGGCCTCCGGGGTGCTCGCCGTCGAGGCGTCGGGCAGCGGCCGCGTCAGAGCCACCACCTCCGTCGAACTCACCGGGGACGGCAGGCTGTTCAACTCCCTGACGGTGCGCCGCTACGAGCGGGAGCGGGACATCGCCGCCGTCGTGGACGCCCTCGCCCCCGACGGCCTCCACCTGGAGCGCTGGCTGCCCAAGGCCTCCCAGCGGGGCCGCGCCGCCGATCTGCGGGTCGTGGTGGTGGCCGGCCGCGCCACCCACGCCGTCGTGCGCACCAGCGCCTCACCGATGACCAACCTCCATCTCGGCGGCACCCGCGGCGACCTCGACGCGGTGCGCGACGCCGTCGAGGCGGCCGGCGGCCGGTGGGCGGACGCCCTCGCCGTGTGCGAGCGCGCGGCGGCCTGCTTCCCGCGCACCCTGTGTGTCGGCGTCGACCTGCTCCCGGCCGTCGGCTGGCGCCGGTTCGCCGTCGGCGAGGTCAACGCCTTCGGCGACCTGCTGCCCCGCCTCACCGGACTGCCGGGCAGCGGGGCGGAGGGCCTCGACACCTACGCGGCCCAGGTCGCGGCGGTCCTGCGCCGCACCACCGGCCCGTCCCACCCGCACCACCGGTACAGAACGGGAACCACCCATGTCAGCGCCTGAACCGACGCCCGCGCCCGGCCCCCACGGGGCCGCCGCACCGGACCGAGACCCGGACATGAACGAGATCGTCGGCAGCCACGACATCCTCCTCGTCACCCTCGACACCCTCCGCTTCGACGTCGCCGCCGAACTCGCCGCCGAGGGACGCATCCCGAACCTGGCCCGCCATCTGCCCGGCGGCCGCTGGGAGCGGCGGCACGCCCCCGGCAGCTTCACCTACGCCTCCCACCAGGCGATCTTCGCCGGATTCCTGCCGACACCCGCCGCGCCCGGCCCGCATCCGCGGCTGTTCGCGGCCCGGTTCGCCGGCAGCGAGACCACGGCCGGACGCACCTTCGTCTACGACACCCCCGATCTGGTGTCCGGCCTCGCGCGGGAGGGCTACCGCACGGTGTGCGTGGGCGGGGTCGGCTTCTTCAACAAGCAAGGGCCGCTCGGCTCGGTGCTGCCCGGACTGTTCCAGGAGTCCCACTGGGAGCCGGAGTTCGGCGTCGCCTCGCCCACGTCGTTCGAGGCCCAGGTGGCCCGCGCGGAACACGTCGTACGCGAACTCCCCGACGAGCGGCGCCTGTTCCTCTTCGTCAACGTCGCCGCACTGCACCAGCCCAACTGGTTCCACCGGCCCGGCGCGACCCGTGAGGACGGCGACACCCGCGCCACCCACGCCGCCGCCCTGGAGTACGTGGACCGGCACATCGGCCGGCTGTTCGCCGCCGCGAGCAGCCGGCGCCGCTGCTTCGCCGTCGTCTGCTCCGACCACGGCACCGCCTACGGCGACGACGGCTACACCGGCCACCGCATCGGCCACGAGTCCGTGTGGACCGTGCCCTACGCCCACTTCTTCCTGGACCGCACCCCCGCCGAGGCCGCCCGATGACCACCACCGCCACCCCCGCCCGGACCGGCGCCGACGCCCCGGCGAGCCCGTACCAGAGCTACGTCTACGCCTACCCGCACAAGACCGCCTACCGCGAACTCGCCGACCGTCCCCGCCTCGACACCCTCTGGGCCGGCGAACCCAAGGACGCCCTCTCCCTCTATCTGCACATCCCGTTCTGCGAGGTCCGCTGCGGCTTCTGCAACCTGTTCACCCGCATCGGCGCCCCCGACGGCCTGACCGGCGCCTACCTGGACGCCCTGGACCGGCAGGCGACCGCCGTACGGGAGGCACTGGGGGAGAGCCAACCCGTGCGGTTCGCCACGGCCGCCTTCGGCGGCGGCACCCCCACCTTCCTCACCGCCGCCGAACTCCAGCGGCTGTGCGACATCGCCGAACACCGCATGGGCGCCGACCTACGCGCCGTCCCGCTGTCCGTGGAGGCCTCACCCGCCACGGCCACCGCCGACCGCCTCGACGTGCTGGCCGCGCGCGGCACCACCCGTCTCAGCCTGGGCGTGCAGAGCTTCGACGACACCGAGGCCCGCGCCGCCGTACGCCCGCAGCGCCGCGCCGACGTCGAGGCGGCCCTCGGCCGTGTCCGCGACGCCCGCATCCCCGTCCTCAACATCGACCTGATCTACGGCATCGACGGCCAGACGGAACACACCTGGCTGCGCTCCCTGGACGCCGCCCTCGCCTGGCACCCCGAGGAGCTGTACCTCTACCCCCTCTACATACGGCCCCTGACCGGCCTCGGCCGACGCGCGGGCGAGGCGGACCCGGCCTGGGACGAGCAGCGGCTGCGCCTGTACCGCCTGGGCCGCGACCACCTCCTCGCCCACGGCTACGCACAGCAGTCCATGCGCATGTTCCGCCGCGCGGACGCCCCGCCGCAGGGCGCGGACGACTACGCCTGCCAGACCGACGGCATGATCGGCCTCGGCTGCGGCGCCCGCTCCTACACCGCGGGACTGCACTACTCCTTCGACTACGCCGTCGGCATGCACGAGATCCGCGGCATCGTCGACGACTACGTCTCCCGCCCGGCCGCCGACTTCGCCCACGCCGAGTACGGCCGCCGCATCGACACCGACGAGGCCCGCCGCCGGCACCTGCTGCAGTCCCTGCTCCAGGCGGAGGGCCTCGACACCGCCGACTACCGCGCCCGGTTCGACGGCCGCGCCCCGGCGGACGACTTCCCGGCCGAGCTGTCCCGCTTCGCCGACCGCGGCTGGCTGGAGGAGGACACCGGTCCCGGCGCCACGCGCCTGCGCCTGACCCCCGAGGGCCTGGCCCACTCCGACGCCATCGGCCCGGAGCTGTTCTCCCCGGCCGTGCGGGCCGCCATGGCCGCCTACGAGCGGAAGTGAGACCGCAGCCGATGGACCTGACCCTCCTCTACCGGGGCCCGCTGGCCTCCTGCGACTACGACTGCCCGTACTGCCCCTTCGCCAAGCGCCGCGACAGCCGCGAGCAACTGCGCGCGGACCGCGCCTGCCTGGAGAGGTTCGCCGACTGGGCCGACGCGCAGACCACCGACCGGCTCTCCCTGCTCTTCACCCCGTGGGGCGAGGGCCTGGTCCGCTCCTGGTACCGCAGCACCCTGACCCGGCTGTCCCACCGGCCGCACATCCGCCGCGTCGCCATCCAGACCAACTTGAGCTGCCGCACCGACTGGCTGGCCGGCGCCGACCTGGACACGCTCGCCCTGTGGTGCACGTACCACCCGGGCCAGACCCCCTACGACCGCTTCCTGGCCAAGTGCCGTGAACTGGACCGCCTCGGCGTCCGGTTCAGCGTCGGCATCGTCGGACTGCCCGAGCACCTCGACGCGGCCCGGCGGCTGCGCGCCGACCTGCCCGAGAAGGTGTACCTGTGGGTCAACGCCGCCGAGGGCCGCGCCTACGACGACGCCGAGGCCGGCGTGTGGACCGCGCTGGACCCGCTCTTCCCCTACAGCCGCCGCCCCCACGCCAGCGCGGGCCTGCCCTGCCGCACGGGGGAGTCCGTGATCTCCGTCGACGGCGAGGGCACGGTCCGCCGCTGCCACTTCGTCCGCGCCGAACTCGGCAACCTCTACGACGGCAGCTACCGGCAGGCGCTGCGCCCCCGTCCCTGCCCCCTCACCACCTGTGACTGCCACATCGGCTACGTCCACCTCGAAACGCTGCCGCTGTACGACGTGTTCGCGGGCGGTGTGCTGGAACGGATACCGGCCCCGGCCGGGTAGCCGCCCGTGCCACGTGACGTGTTTGCCGCGGGAACCAGCGGCAAGTCGGTGTCCATGAGCGAACAGAACAAGAACGCGCAGCAGAAGACCACCTCCGCCCGGTCCGCCGCGACCAAGGCCCGGGAGACCGCGGACAAGGCGACCGCCCCCGCCGCCGGCAAGGCCGCTGACGCGGCGTCGACGGCCGCGTCGGGCGCCGAGCGCGCGGCCCGGGCGGCGAGCGGCGCCGCGCAGACCGCGGCCAAGGGGGTCGAGGCGGGCCGCCGCGCGGTCGTCGCCACCTCGGGCCAGGTCGCCGCCGGCGCCAAGACCGCCTGGACGGCGATGGCCAACCGCAGGCTCGTCGCCGCCGGTGCCGCGGCCGGCCTGACCGCGCTGACCGCCGCCTCCTACGCGGTGGGCCGGCGCGCCGAACGCCACACCCACGGCCCCCTCACCCGGATGACCGGCGGCCGGATCTGACACCGGGACGGCGGGGCGGGACGGCGCGGAGCCGGGCCCCACTCGCGCGGTGCGGCCCCGAAGAGGAAAGATGTCTCCGCAAGCGAAGAATCAACCCCTGCGGAGGAGTGGGCACATGCAGCACGAGCGAGCGGGCGGCCCGGCCGGCCCCGAGGATCTCGTCGACGTCGCTCGGCTGGTCACGGCGTACTACGCACTGCACCCCGACCCCGAGGACCCCGGGCAGCGCGTCGCCTTCGGGACGTCGGGACACCGCGGCTCGTCCCTGACGGCCGCGTTCAACGAGGACCACATCGCCGCGACCAGCCAGGCCATCTGCGAGTACCGCGCGGGCCAGGGCACCGACGGGCCGCTCTTCCTCGGCGCCGACACCCACGCGCTGTCCGAGCCCGCGCGGGTCACCGCCCTGGAGGTGTTCGCGGCCAACGGGGTCACGGTGCTCATCGACAGCGCCGACGGCTACACCCCGACCCCGGCGGTCTCGCACGCGATCCTCACCCACAACCGGGGCCGCGCCACGGGCCTCGCGGACGGCGTCGTCGTCACCCCGTCCCACAACCCGCCCGCCGACGGCGGGTTCAAGTACAACCCGCCCAGCGGCGGCCCCGCGGGTTCGGACGCCACCGGCTGGATCCAGGACCGGGCCAACGACATCATCCGCGGCGGCCTCAAGGACGTCCGCCGCATCCCGTACGCCCGCGCCCTCGCCGCACCCGGAACCGGCCGCTACGACTTCCTCGGCACCTATGTCGCGGACCTGCCGAACGTGCTGGACCTGGACGCGATCCGCGCGGCCGGCGTACGGATCGGCGCCGACCCGCTGGGCGGGGCGTCCGTCGCGTACTGGGGCCGGATCGCCGAAGAGCACCGGCTCGACCTCACCGTGGTCAACCCGCTCACCGACCCGACCTGGCGGTTCATGACGCTGGACTGGGACGGGAAGATCCGGATGGACTGCTCCTCGCCGCACGCGATGGCGTCCCTCATCCGGCAGCGCGACCGCTTCGACATCGCCACCGGCAACGACGCGGACGCCGACCGGCACGGCATCGTCACCCCGGACGCCGGGCTGATGAACCCCAACCACTACCTCGCCACGGCGATCGGCTACCTCTACGCGCACCGCGAGCGGTGGCCGTCCGCGGCCGGCGTCGGCAAGACCCTGGTGTCCTCCGCGATGATCGACCGGGTCGCCGCCGACCTCAAGCGCGAACTCGTCGAGGTGCCCGTCGGTTTCAAGTGGTTCGTGGACGGACTGGCCGGGGGCACCCTCGGCTTCGGCGGTGAGGAGTCGGCCGGGGCCTCCTTCCTGCGCCGGGACGGCTCGGTGTGGACCACCGACAAGGACGGCATCATCCTGGCGCTGCTCGCCTCCGAGATCACGGCCGTCACCGGGAAGACGCCCTCCGCGCACTACGCCGCGCTCACCTCCCGCTTCGGCGAGCCCGCCTACGAGCGGATCGACGCCCCGGCGACCCGCGAGGAGAAGGCCCGCCTGGCGAAGCTGTCTCCCGCCCAGGTCACCGCGGACACCCTGGCCGGGGAGGCGGTCACCGCGGTGCTCACCGAGGCGCCGGGCAACGGCGCGTCCATCGGGGGCATCAAGGTGGCCACGGACAGCGCCTGGTTCGCCGCCCGCCCCTCCGGCACCGAGGACGTGTACAAGATCTACGCCGAGTCGTTCCAGGGACCCGAGCACCTGCGCCGGGTGCAGGAGGAGGCCAAGGCCGTGGTCCTCGCGGCACTGAGCGGCTGAGCCGCACCCCGCACGGGCACGCCCCGGTCACCCGCCACGGTGGCCGGGGCGCGTCAGCCGGTCCGGACGCCGGGGGCGGACGGGGCCGGGGAGGTGAGTTCCGGCGACAGGGACGTCGCCGTGGGCAGCTCCGCCGGCATCTCCTCCGACTGCTGCAGAACGGTGTCGCCGGGTGCCTCGGCCGGTGTGCCCGCACCGGTGGACAGCTGCGACCACGCGCCCAGCGCCAGGGCGATCGCGGCGGCCGTGCCCACCACGCGGCCGACACGGCGCAGCCTGGCGCGTCCGTCCATCTCCCGCCAGGACGGGCCGTCCCACGGATCGTCCGGCTGCCACAGATCACCGACCGCCTCGACGCCGGCGTCCCCCCGCGCCGCACCGCCGTCGGTGTGCGGCCGCGTCCGCTGCAGCGCGGAGGGCTCCCTGGGGGCGGTGGCCCGGATGGCGTGCTCGTCGTCGGTGAGGAACCGCTGCCAGACGTCCTCGGGCAGCGACGGTGTACCGTCCCGCTCCTTGGGCGTTCCGCCGTCGTCCGGCCTCTGCGCGGTCACGTCCGTTCATTCCCTTCGAGGATCCCGCCAGGATCATTGCACAGCGCAAAAACGAATGAACAGCGGCCCGCGGAACCGAACATACGGCTGAGACGGTGCGGTCCGGGTGCGGACTCGATCGGATAAAGGTCCGCCCGGGGGAGCACGGAGCGGCCGACCCTTGCATAGGCTAAAGGTGGGGGAGGGGCGTCTGCGGAGGAATCGGACGGCTCTCGAGTGCCCTCGACACCGCTGGAGCAGGACATGACCGACGAGAAACCGCCATCGAGCCGGTGGGCGCTGTCCGCGCTGTCCTGGATGCCGTTCGTGGTGATGGCGGTGATCGCGGTCGTCGACGTCGTGGCCGGTCCGGGAGTCGGACTGCTCCCCCTGGTGTCGCTGGGGCCGGCCTTCGCGGGCCTGGTCGGCGGCTGGCGCCGCACGGCGGTGATCGGCGTACTGGCGCTGCTGCTCTGCATCGGGCTGGGCCTGTACAACGAGCTGTTCCCGGCGCGCCGCGGCTACACCGCCATGGCGTCGGTCGCCGGGGTCACCGGCGTCGGTATCGCCGCCGCGGTGATGCGCTCGCGCCGGGAGGCGGAACTGGCCAGCGTGCGGTCGATCGCCGAGGTCGCCCAGCGGGTGCTGCTGCGGCCGGTGCCGCTGACCGCGGGGCCCGTGCAGGTGGCCGTCTCCTACACGTCCGCCGTCGCCGAGGCGCGGATCGGCGGTGACCTCTACGAGGTGGTGGCCTCACCGCACGGCGTCCGGGTCATCCTCGGCGACGTGCAGGGCAAGGGCCTGGCCGCCGTGGAGACGGCCGCCGTGGTCCTCGGCGCCTTCCGGGAGGCCGCCTACGACGAGCCGGACCTCGTCAAACTGGGCGAGCGGGTGGAGCGCAGCGTGGCCCGGGAGCTGGAGGGCGAGCGGTTCGTCACCGCGATCCTCGCGGAGATCGGCGCAGGACAGGAGGTCGTCCTCCTCAACTACGGCCATCCGGCCCCGATGCTGCTGCGCCGCGACGGCGGCACCGACTTCCCGGAGCCGCCGTCGTTCGCGCTGCCGCTGGGCCTGTCCGCGCACGGCGCCGAGGGACCGGAGCCCTACCGGGTGGCGTTCGCCCCGGGCGAGCAACTGCTGCTCTACACCGACGGCGTCACCGAGGCCCGAGACCGGGACGGGCGCTTCTACCCGCTGGGCGAGCGCACGCACCTGCTGAAGGAACCCGACGCGCACCACGCCCTGGAGGCCCTGCGCGAGGACCTGGTCCAGCACGCGGGAGGACCGCCCGGCGACGACGCCGCGATGCTCCTCCTGCGCTACCACCGCCACCAGGACGTGGAGTCCGCGCCCACCGGGTGAACGGCCGGCGATCACCGCGAGGTACAAAGGACACATGCATCGGGAGGAGCCCCCCGGCGGGGCCAGGGACGACGTCGAGGCGGTCACCCGTGCGGTGCTGACCGCCTCACGGCTGCTGGTGGCGGTGTCCGCGCGCTCCCTCGCCGCGGTCGAGGACCGGGTGACGCTGCCGCAGTTCCGGATGCTGATGGTGCTCTCCACCCGCGGCGCCACCAAGCTGGTCACGCTCGCCGACCTGCTCCACGTCGCCCCGTCCACCGCGATGCGCATGGTCGACCGGCTGATCGCGGCCGGCCTCGCCGACCGGCAGACCAACCCCGCCAACCGCCGGGAGACCCTGCTGCGGCTCACCGACGAGGGCCGGCACACGGTCGAGGACGTCACCGCGCGGCGCCGCGCCGAGATCGCCGCGATCGTCGAGCGGCTGGGCCCACGACAGCGGGCGGCACTGGTCGGCGCCCTCACCGCGTTCAACGAGGCCGGCGGCGAGCCCCCCGTCACCGAACCGCAGCCGTACCCGCTCGGGTGGGCGGTGGACGACGGACCGTGACCGGCGCCGCCCAAATCTGCATGTTAGATTCGCATTTGAAAGGCGGCGCGGACGGCCGCCGCGTCCACGCACCCGGGACGGTGACACCCCATGACCTCAGAAAGCATCGGCGATTGCGGCGAGGACGTTCCGCTCCCGCGGGTCCTGTGCGACACGGCCGCCCTGGCCGCCCTCGACGGCGCGTCCGCCGGCGCCCTGTGGCGGCTCGCCGAGCCGGGCCGCCAGCTCGACGCCAACGTCGTACGCATCCCGCCCGGACAGGAGGTCGGCACCCACCGCGAGCCCGACCTCGACGTCCTCCTGCTGGTCCTCGCCGGCCACGGCACCCTCACCGCCCCCGACGGCCCCCGCCCCCTCCCCGCGGGCACCCTGACCTGGCTCCCGCACGGCTCCACCCGGAGCCTCACCGCCGGCCCCGAGGGCCTGACGTACCTGACCGTCCACCGCCGCCGCCCCGGCATGCGGATCCAGCGCCGGGACCCGGCACTTGAACAACCGTGATCATCGCGGCCACAAACTGATAACAGCGGACAACTACTGAACGGCTTGTGCGGTCTAGGCCGCTATGAAGATCTCTTTTCTGATCCACAACGCCTATGGGATCGGAGGCACGATCACCACCACGTTCAACCTGGCGGCCGCGCTGGCCGAACGGCACGAGGTGGAGATCGTCTCGGTGCTGAGGCACCGGGAGCACCCCAATCTCACTCCGCACCCCGGAGTACGGCTGCGGGCGTTGGTGGATCTGCGGAGGGAGGAGGACCACCCGCTGCACGGCAGACCCGCCAAGGTGTTCCCCGCCGCCGAGTACCGCCACCACCAGTACAGCGAACTGACGGACCAGCGGATCGCCGAGTGCCTGGCGGACATCGACGCCGACGTCGTCATCGGCACCCGGCCGGGGCTCAACGTGCACCTCGCCCTCCAGGCCCCGGAGCACGTCGTACGCGTCGGCCAGGAGCACCTCACCCTCGACAACCACCCGCCCGCGCTGCGCACCGCGCTGCGCCGCGCCTACCGCGGGCTCGACGTGCTCACCACCGTCACGGAGGCGGACGCCGGCTCCTACCGGCGCAAGATGCGGCTGCCCGGCGTGCGGGTGGAGGCCCTCCCCAACAGCGTCCCCGACCCCACGCTCCCCACCGCCGACGGCACCGCCAAGGTCGTGGTGGCGGCCGGCCGGCTGGTCCCCGTCAAGCGGTTCGACCTGATCATCGAGGCGTTCGCCCGGGTGGCCGCCGAACACCCCGACTGGCAGCTGCGCATCTACGGCAAGGGCGAGGAACAGGACCGGCTGCGCGCCCTGATCGAGAGCCTCGGCCTGTGGAACAACGTCTTCCTCATGGGCGCGGCGATCCCCATGGAGGCCGAGTGGGTCAAGGGCTCGATCGGCGTGGCCGCGTCGAACTTCGAGCCGTTCGGCATGACCCTCGTCGAGGCGATGCGCTGCGGACTGCCCTTCGTCAGCACCGACTGCCCCTACGGGCCCGGCGAGATCATCAAGGACGGCGAGGACGGCCGGCTGGTGCCGGTCGGGGACGGCGCGGCCTTCGCCGCGGCCCTCCTGGACCTGGTACGCGACGACGAGCGCCGCCGCCGCATGGGCGAGGCGGCCGTGGCCAACGCCCACCGGTTCGCCCCCGGCCCGGTCGTCGCCCACGCCGAGCGTCTCTTCCAGGACGCGATCGAGGCCCGGAGCGGCGGACGGCACGGCACCCCGGAGCACGGCGGAATCCAGCACACCCTCGTCAGCCGGGGCCACGCCGCCCGCGACCTCGCCCACGCCGCCGCGTCGAACGCGCTGCGCACCGTACGGAAGGGACGCCGATGAACACGGCCCCGCGCACCCACTGTTCCATCGACGCCGACGGCCGGATCACCTTCCGCCTGAGGCCGCCGGAGGCCACGCACCCCCGGCTGCTGCTGGTGCTGCGCCCCAAGAAGGGCCGGCCCGAGGAGACGACCCGCACCCTCGACCTCGAACCCCACGGCGACGACGGTGAGTTCCGCGCCGTGCTGGAGGCGCTGCCCCGGCTCGCGGAGGGCCGCTGGGACACGTATCTGCTGAGCGGCCCGGACGCCGGACGGGAGCGGCTGCGCCCCGGCCCGCGGGACCTGCGGGCGCTCGTCGACGGCGGCTCGCGCGAGCGGCCGTCACCGGTGGCCGTCCGGGTGCCGTACACCACCAAGGACGGCTTCCTCGCGATACGGACCTGGCTGCGCACCGCCCACGCGGAGGCGGGCCCCGTGGAGATCGCCGACGGGACGATGACGGTCCGCGCCCGTCTGCACGGAACCGAACTCTCCGAAGGGGCTCAGGCGGTGCTGCGGTTGCGCGGCACCAAGGACACCCTGCACGGCGTCCCGGTACGGCCGGCGGAAGGCGGCGGCTTCGCCTTCACCGTCGCCTGCGAGGACCTCGTGGCCTCCGACAGCCGGATCTGGGACGTCTTCCTCCGTCCCGCCGCCGACGCACCGCTCACCAGGGTCGGCCGCCTCCTCGACGACGTGGCGGACCGCAAGGCGGTGTTCGTCTACCCGAGGATCACCGCGGGCGGGTCCGCGGTCCGCCCCTACTACACCGTCGACAACGACCTCGCCGTCGAGGTGACCGCCCTCGGCTGAACGGCCGGATCCCCTCACCGCCCGAGTCCTTCCGCGGGCCCCGCCCTTGGCGGCACTCGGCGACCGGACCGTCCGGACACGTCGGTGAGAACGGCGACGCTCCCGATCGCTTCGCGGGAGGGAGCGCGCCGGGAGTCCGCCCGCTGCGCGGATGGCGACCGCGCGAATCGCAGGACGTTGCCGTCCGGGTCGACGACCCGCATCGTCGGCCCACCGGGCGCGTCCGGGCCGGTTCACGGTCGCACCGGCGCGTTCGGACGGGTGAGCAGTTCCTCGTGCGGCGCGGAAACGTCACGCACCGGGAACCGGGCCACGCCGTGCGGGCTGCCGGCGCCGTGACGCTCACGTGCACGGGGCGGGCACGTCCTCCACCCGCCCGGGCACCTTCACCCGCTCCCACCGCCGGTTCGGCCTCTGCGCCACCGGCCGGCCCGTCACCCGCCTGCCCTTGGCGTTCGGCTTCGGCGAGCCGTCCGGACGACACTCCGGCACACGGCCGGTCCCGATGACGCGGAAGCCCTAGCGCACATGCTTCCCGCGCCGGCCCGGCTCACCGAATCCGGAGCCGAACCGGGCGACTTCGGCCTTGGCGAAGCCCTGCGGCGCCTGCTGCGGTCATCATGGGATTCCTGCCCGCCGCGCTGCCGCTCACCCTCGCCTTCACCCTGTTCCAGCGCTTCTGGCGCGGCGGTCCGACCGCCGACGCCGCGAAGTGTCCCGCCCGCACAAGGAGTTGCCCGCCGCCATGACCGAGCCCACGCCCGGCCCCCGCCCCCGCGCCGCACTGGCCATGTCCCCGGACGTCGCCTCGGCGGTCCTCGACGCCGAGTCGCTCGCGGCCCTCGCCGCGCTGTGCGACCTCGCACCGCTCCCGGTCCTGGACGACCTGACCACGCCCCGCGCCCGCACCGTGCTCGCCGACGTCGAGCTGCTGATCACCGGCTGGGGCTGCCCGCCCCTGGACGCGGACGTGCTGCGGACGGCGCCCCGGCTGCGGGCCGTCGTGCACACCGCGGGCAGCGTACGCGGCCATGTCACCGACGCCTGCTGGGAACGCGGCATCGAGGTGTCCTCCGCCGCCGCGGCCAACGCCGTCCCGGTCGCCGAGTACACCCTCGCCATGATCCTGCTCACCGGCAAACAGGTCCTGGAGAGCGCGCGCGACTACCGCGCCTCGCGCACCCGGCCGGACTGGCTGCGCACCTCCCGCTCGGTCGGCAACCACCACCGCACCGTCGGCATCCTGTCCGCCTCCCTCATCGGCCGCCGGGTCATCGACCTGCTGCGCCCGCACGACGTCGACGTGCTGCTGTACGACCCGTTCGTCGACGAGGCGGGGGCGAGGGAACTCGGCGTCGAACGCGTCGGCCTGGCGGAGCTGTTCCGGCGCGGCGACACCGTGAGCGTGCACACCCCGCTGCTGCCCGAGACCCGCGGACTGGTCAGCGGTGAACTGATCGACTCCATGCGCCCCGGCGCCGTACTGATCAACACCGCGCGCGGCGCGGTCGTCGACCAGGACGCGCTCGCCGACGCCGCGCTGGCCGGCCGCATCCGCGCCGTGCTCGACGTGACCGACCCCGAAGTCCTGCCGCCCGAGCACCCGTTGTGGGAGTGCGACAACGTTCTCCTCACCCCCCACCTCGCCGGCTCCCAGGGCAACGAGTGGCGCCGGCTGGCCGCTCTCGCCCTCTCCGAGACCGCGCGCTGGGCCTCCGGAGAGGGCTTCCTCCATCCCGTACGACGCGAAAGGCTGGCCTTCCTGGCATGAGCATCCCCTTCGAACTGCCCGCCGACGACCACGATGTCAGCCCCCGCACCGGATACACCCGCGCCCACTGGGAGGCCGTGGCCGACGGACTCCTCGCGGCGGCCTGGCGCTGGAGCACCCCCGGCTGCGCACTGCTCGACCTGCCGGGACGCCCCTCCCGCTCGGGAGTGCGCTCCGACGGACTCGAAGGCTACGCCAGGACGTTCCTCGCCGCCGCCTTCCGCGTCGCGGGCTCCGGCGGGGACGACCCGCACGGACTGCTGGAGCGGTACGCGAACGGACTCGCCGCCGGCACCCGCACCCCCGGCCGCGACGACACCGAGTCCTGGCCGCTGATCCTCGACCACGACGTACAGGGCCAGCCCATGGTCGAGTCGGCGTCCGTCGCGCTCGGCCTGCGGCTCACCGCGCCCTGGCTGTGGAAGCACCTCGACCCCGGTGTGCAGGAGCGCGCGGAGGAGTGGCTGCGGGGCGCGCTGCGGCACACCCCGGCACCCAACAACTGGTACCTCTTCCCGTACACGGTCGCCGGGTTCCTGGAGTCCGTCGGGCGCGGCGACGCCGAGACGGCTGCCGCGCGGCAGCGGGCGCTGGAACTGCTGGAGGGCTGGTACCGGGGCGACGGCTGGTACGCCGACGGGGACGGACGCGCCTTCGACCACTACAACGGCTGGGCCCTGCACCTCTATCCGGTCCTCGACGCCCATCTCGCGGGCGATGGTGAGGCGTCGGCCCTTCACGGCGAACGGCTGCGCGCCCATCTGGAGGGCTACGCCCTGATGTTCGGCGCGGACGGGGCGCCGCTGCACTTCGGCCGGTCACTGACGTACCGCTTCGCCGCCTCGGCGGCCGTCGCGCTGGGCGCCGTCACCGGGCACACCCCGCTGACCCCGGGCGCCTCCCGCCGCATCGCGAGCGGCAGTCTGCGCCACTTCCTGGACCGGGGCGCGCTGACCGCCGACGGCCTGCTCGGCAGCGGCTGGTACGGCCCGCACGAGGCCAGTCTGCAGAGCTACTCCGGACCGGCGTCACCGTACTGGGCGTCCAAGGCCTTCGTCGCGCTGCTGGCCCCCGCCGGCCACGCGTTCTGGACGGCCCGCGAGGAGCCGGCACCGGTGGAGGAGTCCGACCGCGTGCTGGCGCTGCCGGCGCCGGGGCTGCTCGTCCAGGCGACCCGCGCCGACGGGATCGTACGGCTGCACAACCACGGCAGTGACCATGTGCGCCCGCACGAGGGCGAGACGGCGGACGGGGACGACCCGCACTACGGGCGTCAGGCCTACTCCACCCGCACCGGCCCCACCGCACCCGGGAACGTCGCCGACAACCACCTGTCGGTGGAGACCGGCGGCCGGTCCAGTGTGCGCCGCCGCGTCCACCCCCTGGGCGCGGGGCACGGTGACGGCTGGGGCTGGGCGGCATCGTGGCACCGCCCCGTGTTCGCCGGCGGTCCGCCGATGGTCCCGGGTCTGCGGGTGGAGAGCGTGACGGTGGCACACGGCCGTCACGAGCTGCGCGTGCACCGCGTCGTGGGGGCGCCGGAGGGATCCCGCCTCACCCACACCGGCTGGGCCACCGGCCCCGAGGAGCCGCTGACCTCCGCCCTGTACGGCCTGCACGGCTGGGACGACCCGTCCCCCGGTCTGGTCCGCGCCCCCCAGGGCACGGCCTGGACCCGCTGGGCCCGTGTCCCGCGCCTCACCGGCGGGTGCGCGGGCACCTCCGTGCACATCGCCCTGGCCTCCCTCACGGCGGACGCGGACGCCGCGCCCCTGGCGGAGGCCGTCGAGGAGGTCCGGGTGGACGACGGGACGGTCGAGGTCGTCTGGGCCGGCGGCGCGGCCCGTACCCGGATCACCTTCGAGACGGTGGAGGTGCGTCACACGGAGCGGTGAGCGGCCGGGACGACGTCAGGACCGCGTGTCGTCGTCGGCCTTCGGGGCCTGCTCGGTGCTGTCGGGCGTGGTGTAGAAGACCGACGAACCCTGCTTGGTGCGCTGGGCCTGGTTGCGGGCGACCAGGCCCTCCAGGGTGCTGCGCACGACCGTGGTCTTGACGGCGCGCTCGGGGTGGGCCTGTTCGAGCGCGCCGGCGATCTCCGCCGCCGAGCGGGGCTCGCTCTGTTCACCCAGGTGCCGGCGGACGAGCTCGACCAGCTTGGGCCCGTCCGCCTTCGCGGCGGGCGGCTTGCGCGTGGACTTCCCCGACGCGGCGGACTTCCCGGACGTGGTGCGCGCGGCGGCCGTCTTCCTCGTCCGCTTCGGCTTCTCCGCGCCCGGCTTGGCGCCCGGCTCGGCCTCCGACTTGGCCTCCGACTTGGTGCCGCCCCTCCTGCGCGGCGCCGGCACGGTCGCACCGTCCGGCACCGTGTCGGCCTCCGGCGCGTCCGCCGGCTGCGACGTGCCCACGGCCTCCGGCGTGCCCGCGGGCTCGGCGGGTGACCGGACGAGGCCCAGTGCCTGCTGCATGTTCACCAGAACGGTGTGGTCGTGCTGAAGCACGGTCAACTGCTCCTGCAGCGCGGCGATCTCCGCCGTGACCCGCTCCTGCTCCTTGACGTTGCGCTCCAGATCACTCGCGACCTGAGCGGAGTACTGCGACGTGAGGTCGGTGGCCGCGGTCGAGTTCTCGGACATGGCGGTGCCCCTTTCTGCCCGTTGGTTCCCTCGGTGGCCAGCCATGGTACGGCCGAGCGCGGTTGACCGTTTCTTCTGTGCGGTCATCGGTTGACGTTCTCACGCGGCACGAGGGACGGCGCGACCCCGAAGAACGTTGTGTGCACGCCATTGACAAGAGGGGCGTGAGCCGGAAACTTCAATCCGGAACGCGCAAGAAATCAACTACCCAACGCAAAAGCTGTACTTGACCATGGCAATCCATGGCAGGAGCACCGACTGCCTGGTTGGCCACCCGCCCCAGCACCCGCCGTGGAACGAGGACTTCATGAGACGGAAGCGCTTCGGCCTACGGACGATCACCGGCCTGCTCCTGGCCGGCCTGGTCGCCGTCGGCCTCCAACCCGGTACGGCCACCGCCGCGTCGAAAGCGGTCCGTGGCCCCAACATGGCGCTCGGCAAGAGCGTCACGGCCGGCGGCTCCCACGCCGGCTACCCCGCCGCCAACGTCACCGACGGCAGCCAGCTGAGCTACTGGGAGGGCCCGGCAGGGGCCTTCCCGCAGTGGATCCGCGTCGACCTGGGCGGCACCGTCGAGGCCGGGCAGGTCGTCCTCGAGCTGCCCACCGCCTGGGAGGCCCGTACCCAGACCCTCTCCGTCGAGGGCAGCACCGACGGCTCCTCCTTCACCGCGCTGTCCGGGTCCGCCGCCCACCGCTTCGACCCCGACGGCGGCAACACGGTCACCGTGGACTTCCCCGCCCGCGACGTGCGCCACATCCGCGTCCAAGTGAGCGCCAACACCGGCTGGAACGCCGCCCAGTTGTCGGAGATCGAGGTCTACGGCGACGACGACGGCGGCGATCCGGAGGAACCACCGGTCGACGGCACCAACCTGTCGCTCGGGAAGCCGATCGAGGCCTCCTCCACAATTCACTCGTTCGTGGCGACCAACGCCAACGACGGGCAGGTGGGAACCTACTGGGAGTCCAGCGGCCACCCCGCCGCCCTCACGGTCGAACTGGGTGCCGCCGCGGACCTCAGCGGTGTCGTCGTCAGGCTCGACCCCGACGCCGCCTGGGCGAAGCGGACCCAGAGCATCGAAGTCCTGGGCAGGGAACAGGCGTCGGACGGCTTCACCTCGATCAAAGCCCGCGCCGACTACACCTTCGACCCCGGTGCGGGCGCCAACACCGTCACCATCCCGGTCACCGGCCGCTACGCCGACGTGCGGCTGAGGTTCACGCACAACTCCAGCGGATACGGCGCCCAGGTGGCCGAGTTGCAGGTCATGGGCGCCGCCGCCCCCAACCCCGACCTGGTCGTCTCCGACCTCACCTGGACGCCCGCGTCCCCGACCGAGACGGACGCCGTCACCGTCCGCGCGACCGTGCGCAACGCCGGGACGGCCGCGTCCGCCGCCGCCACGGTCGCCGTCAGCCTGGAGGGCACCGTTGCGGGCAGCGCACCCGTCGGAGCGCTCGCCGCGGGCGCCTCGACGACCGTCTCCGTGGACGTGGGCGAGCGCGCCCGGGGCAGTTACACCGTGTCCGCCGTGGTCGACCCCACGGACACCGTCCCCGAGCAGGACGACACCAACAACAGCCGCACCGCGACCGACAAGCTGACCGTCGCGCAGAGTCCGGGCCCCGACCTGGAGGTGACCGGCATCAAGACCGACCCGGCGAGCCCCGCCACGGGCGCGTCGGTGTCCTTCACCGTCTCCGTGCGCAACCGGGGCACCTCACCGGCCGCCGCCGGCTCCGTGACCCGTCTCGCCGTCGGCGGCAGGACCCTCGACGGAGCCACCGGGACGATCGCCGCGGGCGCCACCGCCGAGGTCGACATCAGCGGCACCTGGACCGCCACCGGCGGCGCCAGTGTCCTCACCGCCACCGCGGACGCCACGGACACCGTCGACGAGACCGACGAGAACAACAACATCCTCACCCGCTCCGTCGTCGTCGGCCGCGGCGCCGCCGTGCCGTACACCGAGTACGAGGCGGAGGACGGCACCTACCGGGGCACGCTCCTCACCGCCGACGCCAAGCGGACCTTCGGCCACACCAACTTCGCCACCGAGTCCTCCGGACGCGAGTCGGTCCGCCTCGACACCACCGGCCAGTACGTGCAGTTCACCTCCGACAACCCGGCCAACTCGATCGTCGTACGCAACTCGATCCCGGACGCGCCGGGCGGGGGCGGCACCGAGGCCACCCTCAGCCTCTACGCCGACGGCGAGTTCGTGCAAAAGCTCGGCCTCAGCTCCAAGCACAGCTGGCTGTACGGCAACACTGACGCCCCCGAGGGGCTCACCAACACCCCGGGGAGCGACGCCCGCCGCCTGTTCGACGAGTCCCACGCGCTGCTCGGCGCCACCTACCCGGCGGGCACCGTCTTCCGGCTCCAGCGCGACGCCGACGACACCGCCGCCTTCCACATCGTCGACCTGGTCGACCTGGAACAGGTGGCACCGCCCTCCGCCAAGCCGGCCGGATGCGTCTCCATCACCGAGTACGGGGCCGTCCCCAACGACGGCATCGACGACACCGACGCCCTCCAGCGCGCCGTGACCGCCGACCAGAGCGGGCGGATCGACTGCGTGTGGATCCCGCCGGGCCAGTGGCGCCAGGAGCAGAAGATCCTCACCGACGACCCGCTGAACCGCGGCCAGCACAACCAGGTCGGCATCCGCGACGTCACCGTCCGCGGCGCCGGCATGTGGCACTCCCAGCTCTACACGCTGACGCCACCGCACCAGGCGGGCGGCATCAACCACCCCCACGAGGGCAACTTCGGCTTCGACATCGACGACAACACCCAGATCTCGGACATCGCCATCTTCGGCTCGGGCACCATCCGCGGCGGCGACGGCGGAGCCGAGGGCGGGGTCGGCCTCAACGGCCGGTTCGGCAAGGACACGAAGATCAGCAACGTGTGGATCGAGCACGCCAACGTCGGTGTCTGGGTGGGCCGCGACTACAGCAACATCCCCGAGCTGTGGGGTCCGGCCGACGGACTGCGATTCAGCGGCATGCGGATCCGCAACACCTACGCGGACGGCATCAACTTCGCCAACGGAACACGTAATTCAGAGGTGGAGAACTCGTCGTTCCGCAACACCGGCGACGACGCGCTCGCGGTGTGGGCCAGCAAGTACGTCAAGGACCCGTCGGTCGACATCGGCCATGACAACCACTTCCGCAACAACACCGTCCAACTGCCCTGGCGCGCCAACGGCATCGCCGTCTACGGAGGCTACGGCAACACCATCGAGAACAACCTCGTCCACGACACGATGAACTACCCCGGCATCATGCTGGCGACCGACCACGACCCGCTGCCCTTCTCCGGGCAGACCCTCATCGCCAACAACGGCCTGTACCGCACCGGCGGCGCCTTCTGGAACGAGGACCAGGAGTTCGGGGCGATCACCCTGTTCGCCCAGGGTCTGGACATCCCGGGCGTGGTCATCCGTGACACCGACATCCACGACTCCACCTACGACGGCATCCAGTTCAAGTCGGGCGGGGGAGCGGTGCCGGACGCCCGGATCACGGGCGTCACCATCGACAAGTCCAACAACGGCTCCGGCATCCTCGCCATGGGCGGCGCCCGCGGCAGCGCCACGCTGACGGACGTCACCATCACCGGTTCGGCCGAAGGGGACGTACTGATCGAACCCGGCTCGCAGTTCGTGATCAACCGGTAGCGCCACCCCCGCGCGCCGCTCCGTCCGGCGGGCCCGTACTCCACTCGGAGTGCGGGCCCGTCACCCGGACGGCCCCCTCCCCGAGCTCCTCCCGGGCAGCGCAGATGGGGGACTTCGGCGGACTCGCGCGGGGAGCTGACGCGATTCCGGGAAGTCGAAGTCAGGCTGAGGACATGGCTTCATCGATCGACTGCCCGCCCCGTCCGCGTCACCGTGCTCCGTACCGTGTCCTCGTCCGTGCGCGTGGCCGGGCGGTGCCGGCGGCCGTCGCCCTCGCCGTGCTGACGGCCCTGAGCGGATGCGGATCGGACACCGGGACCACGGCGCGGGACACCCCGGCGGCCACCGCACCGGCGGGCGGCGCACCGGGCACGGCCCACACCGCGCCCGGCACCGCCGACGCCACGCCGGGCCCCGCCGGCGCCGCACAGAACCGGCCCGGCGCCGCGGCGCGGACACGATCGCCCGCCCGGATCCCCGGCCTCGGCCCCCGGACCCGGGCGTGGATCCCCGCGAACGCCCGCCAGGTGGTCGTCGTCACCGGCCGCGGCAAGGACGCCAACCGCTCGGAGGTCGTGCTGTACCAGCACACCGGCTCCGGATGGGAGGGCGGACCGGCATGGCCCGCGCACAACGCCCTCAGGGGCTGGACCGACGACCACTGGGCGGGCGACCTCCGCTCACCCATCGGCGTGTTCACCCTCACCGACGCCGGAGGGCTGCTGCCCGATCCCGGCACCGAGCTGCCGTACGACCGGTCGGAGGGGTTCGCGGTCGACGGCACCGGCTTCGAGGGCGAGCCGCTGGAAGGCTCCTTCGACTACGTCATCGCCATCGACTACAACCGCGAGCCGGGCACGTCCCCGCTGGACCTGACCCGCCCGCTCGGCGCCGACCGGGGCGGCGGCATCTGGCTGCACGTCGACCACCAGGGGCCCACCCAGGGCTGCGTCAGCCTCTCGGAGCGTCACATGGAGGAACTCCTGCGCACCCTCGACCCGGACCGGCACCCGGTGATCGTCATGGGCGACGCCGACTCGCTGAGCCGGTGAGCGGCCCGCCCGGCCGCACGGGTCAGTCCCCGTCCCGGGGCCGGCCGTCCTCGTCCCGCGGGGGCCGGGCCGACACCTCCCCCGCGGTCAGATGCTCCAGCACCTCGACCAACTCCTGACAGGCCCGTTCCACGGAGCGCCGCGTATTGCGCTGCTCGGCGATCACCGCCGACAGCAACAGCGCGGTCAGCGCCAGCGCCCCGTTGAACGCGTGCAGATTGACCAGGACCTCCACCTCGGTCAGCCGTTCGAACGGCCCGACGCGATCGGTCGCCGCGATGGTGGCCATGACGGACGCGAACAGGGCGCACACCATGCTGCCCCCGAGCTGGAACCGCAGGGCCGCCCAGATCAGCAGCGGGTAGATGGCGAACAGCAGACTGGCCGGGCTGCGCGTCGCCAGCGGCACGAGGACGCCCGCGGTCACCGCCAGTCCCACCACCTCCTTCCACCTCGACCAGTGCACCGGCGCGCGCACGCGGTACAGCACGCGGTACAGCGTGAGCAGCACCGGGGCGACGAGCAGTACGCCCATCGCGTCGCCCACCCACCACGCCAGCCACACCACCCAGAGGTTCCGCACCGGAAGGTCGCCCGTGGCCACGAGGAGGGCGGCGCCGGTGCTCGCGCTGATCAGCATCGCCGAGAAGGCGCCGAGGAACACCAGAGAGAGACAGTCCCGTAATCGGGTGAGATCGATGCGGAAGCCCACCCTGCGGAGCAGGAGGTACCCGCACACCGGCGCGGCGGTGCTGCCGACGAGGACGCCCAGCGAGGACAGCCGCAGCGAGGTGAGGTGCATGAGGATCAGCAGGGCGCCGAGTGCGATGCCCACCCAGCAGCGCAGCCCGAAGACCAGCAGACAGGCGACGGCCACTCCCGTCGGCGACCAGATGGGTGAGACCACCGCACCGCCGATGTGGAGCTCGCGCAGCAGCCCCAGCCGTCCCCCCGCGTAGTAGCAGGCGGCGACGGCCAGCGTCTCGAGCACGAAGACAGCCGGTGTACGAAGGTCCTGGCGAGCCACCACACAAGTCATCAGACACCGAGGCCGCCGCGTCGGCGAGGCGAGACGCGCGGGCCTGCGGCCCTATGGCCGAGTGGCCGGTCCGTCGTGCCCGATCACCATGACGGCCGCGTCGTCGTCGTGCCCCACCCGCTCCGCCTGCTTGATCACGGCGGCGGCGAGCGCGTCCGTGTCCATGCGCGCGACCGCGGCGATGCCCGCCAGCCGCACCACCTGGTCCAGCCCTTCGTCGAGCCGCATGGACGGTCCCTCCACCACCCCGTCGGTGAGCATCACGAACACCCCGCCCGTGTCCAGCCGGTAGCGGGTGACGGGATAGACCGCCCCGGACAGGATCCCCAGCGGAGGGCCTCCTTCGTCCTCGGTCACCCCGGACCGGCCGTCCGCGGTGGCCCACACGCACGGCAGATGGCCGGCCCGTGCGCTCTCCAGCAGCCGGGTGGCCGGGTCGAGCCGCATGAAGGTGCAGGTGGCGAAGAGATCCGAGCTGAGGGACAGCAGCAGTTCATTGGTCCGGGCGAGGAGCTCGCCCGGTTCGCTGTCGACGGAGGCGAGCGCCCGGAGCCCGACCCGGACCTGCCCCATGAAGGCGGCCGCCTCGATGTTGTGCCCCTGGACGTCGCCGATCGACAGACCGATCCGGCCGTCGGGCATGGTGAAGGCGTCGTACCAGTCACCGCCGACATTGAGCCCCTGGTACGCGGGCGAGTACCGCACGGCCAGCCGCACACCGTCGGCGACGGGCAGCCCCCTCGGCAGCATGCCGCGCTGCAGGGCGATGGCCAGCTCGACCCGGGAACGCTGCACCTCCGCCTGCGCACGCGCCTGTGCCGTCAGCGTTCCGAGCCTGACCAGAAGCTCGTCGCCGTCGTCCGTGGAGCCGGTGCGGGACATGGATCACTCACTCGGACGAGGGCACCCGCACGCGCGGCAGCCACCCTCGGTGGACAAAGCTCTCATTCATATATGCAAAGGATGATAGTCGGAAGCGATTCGGCCGGGCCAGTCCATGTCCGGAGGGGCCGTCACGTCCGCGGTGAACGTGGCGGCCCCTCCGCGCTCGTCACACCCCGTCACCTGTGCGGCCGGGTGCCGGACGGCCTGTGGGCGCGGTGCGGGATCAGCCCAGGGGCAGGGGAGCGGGACCCGCCGGGTCGGCCCCCACGACGCCGAAGTCGTCGGCGTGCTCCGGCGCGAAGCGCTCCCAGCCGCCGGCGACGTCGTCCGAGCGGGCGCGCGGCATCCCCTGGTGGTCGCCGGTCTGGTTGATCCCGGTGCTGACGAAGAGGCCGCCGGCCGCGGACCGGAGCGCCACCGTCTTTCCGCCGTCACGGGTGCGGAGAGCGAACTGTTCCCGTCCGCCCACCTCGTCACCGCGCGCCCGCAGCTTTCCCTGCCGCGCGCCGACGGCGTCCACACGGGTCTCGACGGCGTCACGGCGGGTCTCCCCGGAACCGAAACACCCGCCCTGCCGGGAACGGCCGGCGGCGGCGACGAGCGCGTCGCCGCCGGCGCCCGTGCGGACCGCCGGGCCGCCCTCGGCCTCATGCGCGAGGCGCATCCCGGACTGCGGGCGAATCCCTGCCTCCGGTCGATCGGCCTCCGAGCGCCGGGGCGCCGCGGTCCCGCGAGCACACCCGCTCGCGGGACCGCGGCGTACCGGGAGCCGTGACCGGCGGTGGCTACCAGGGGGGTGTGGCCGCCACCTGGCCTCCCCAGGATTCCCTGCGGTCGCCCTCCGTCCTCTCCCACCACCAGTGCTCGAGCGTTCCGTCGGCCGCCGCCCCGTACACATGCTGTACGTCGCCGACCACGTGTGCCACCGGGTCGGAGCGCACCGTCCCGGGCAGCACCGCGTACCGCACGCTGTAGGACGGGTCCCACCACCAGTGGGCGAGGGTGTCGTTCGCGGTCCGCGCGAAGACGTGCCGCTGGGAGCCGTGGACGAAGGCGACCGGACGGCCGCCCAGGGGCTCCGGCGTGGACCACGTCTCCCGCTCGACGACCTGCGCGGCGGCCTCCCGTGACCAGTGCGCGAGCCTGCCGTCGGCGTCACCGGCGAACACGTGCTGCTGCCCCTCGTGGACGAACGCCGTCGGCGTGCCCCGTACGGTGCCTCCCCAGGACTCGTGCCGCACCCCGGGACCCTTCGTCCACCACCAGTGGTGGAGCGCGCCGTCGGTACCGGCCGCCCACACGTGCTGCTGGGTGCCGTACACCACGGCGACCGGGTCACCGGCCAGGGAGCCGGGGGCCGCCCAGGTCTGCCGGCGCAGTTCGCCGCTGCCCTCGTCCCAGAAGCTGTGCAGCAGCCTGCCGTCGACCGCCCGTACGAACGCATGCTGCTGACCGGGGGTCACCAGGGCCGTGGGTGCCCCGGCCACCGTGCCGGCCGGCAGCCAGGTCTCCTGGACCACCGCTTTGGCGGCCGTGTCCCAGAAGCGGTGCTGGAGGCTGCCGTCGGTGCCCCGCACCAGCGTGTGCTGCTGGGTGCCGTACGGGAACGCCACCGCCTCACCGGCGACGCCGGAGCCCCAGGTGCCGCGCTTGACCGTGCCGTCGGCCTCCTCGAACCAGTGGCCGAGACCGCCGGCCGGGGTGGGGGCGAACAGGTGGAGCTGGTTGGGCGAGCCGGTGGGGAGCGCCCCGGTGTACTGGCCGGCGGTCAGGGTGCCGGCGTCGTCCGGCCGGTCGAGGTCCGCCTCGGTGAAGCCCGCCCACTTGATGAACTGGTGCTGGGCGGTGGTCCCCCCTTCGTACAGGATGCCGTACCGCCCGCCGGTCAGATCGACCATGTCGGAGTAGGCGGAGATGCCGTCCGTCACCAGCGCGCCCTGTGCGGGGGTCTGCCAGGTGAGGCCGCCGTCGAAGGAGGAGCGGATGGTCAGGCCCCTGCGTTCGTCGGTGTCGGCGGGCGCGGCCAGCAGCACCCGGTCGTAACCGTCCCGGTCCTCGGCGCGTACGGCCAGTGTGGAGGCCTGCACACCCGTGCGGGGCAGTTGCAGGGGTTCCAGCGGCGCGAAGTCCGCCTCGAAGGTCAGCCCCTGGTCGCGGGAGACCGCGTACGCGGCCCGCACGGTGTCGGTGCCCTCCTCGTTGCGGGCCACCGCCATCAGGCTTCCGTCCGCACGCTCGAAGACGCTCAGCTCCTGGACGCCGAGCTCGGGTTCGGCGCCGTGGGAGGAGGCGCCGGACTGCCAGGTGCGGCCCCCGTCGTCACTGTGGATCAGGGCGCCGCCCTTCGGGTCCTGCAGGTGCCGGCCCGGCGCGATCCGGTAGCCCATGCCGGCCACCAGGCGTCCGGCGTGCGCGCCCCGCGTCAGCATGATGCCGTGCGAGGGACCGACGCCGAGTTGCCCCTCGCCGAGCGCCCCCCACTCCGGCTTCCACACGGCGGACGTGATGTCCCTCGCCGCTCCCCAGCTCAGGCCGTCGTCCGTGCTCGTCCGTACGTGGACGCGCCGGTAGTTCTCGGCGTACAGCAGGACGATGTCGCCGTTCCCGGTGTTCACGATCGGGGTCGCGTTGTGCGGGAAGGCCAGGCCGCTCGCGTCCTGTCTGCTCGCGGTCACCACGGTCAGCGGACTCCAGGTCGCGCCGTCGTCGGTGGACCGCTTCAGGACGAGGTCGATGCGGCCGCTGTCGCCGCAGTCGTCGTTGCGCGCCTCGGCGAAGGCCAGGAGCTTTCCGCTGCCGGCGCGGACCACGGCGGGGGCGCGGAAGCAGGAGTAACCCGACTCGCCCGAGGCGAAGACCGTTCCGTGCCCGCCCGGCACGGCGCCGACCGGCACCGTTTCGAGGGGCGTCGCGCGCGGGCCCGTGCCCAGGGCGGCTCCTCCCCAGAGCACCGCCAGAACCGCCAGAACCGTCAGTACGGCCGTCAGAAGTGTGCCCACTCCGGCCGGGCGTCTTTTCTCGTTGGCCGGGTGTCTTTTCTCGCCGCCCCCGGCCGCTGTGCCGTCGGACATCCCATGCCTTCCGTGTGATCGACAACGGTCGTCAGTCTGTCGATTCGCCGCCCGGTTGTCAGCCGGGTCGGGGAACCGGAACCGGTTCCGGGCGACTCCGCCACCGCCACGGTGAACGCACCCTTGCGAACGCGAAACCGCTGGTTGAACGGTGGTTCGCCCGGTGTCCGGGAAGGGGGCGCGGCGACGCGCCGGTGGCGCCGGACGAGGACCGGGGCGGTCGCGAGAGGGCCCTTGAAGTCGTGGCAGCGGCGCGTCCCGGCCGGCGGTCAGGAGGGGCACGGACCTCGTCCTCGGGCCTGCGCGGCCGGGACCGGACGACGAAGGAGACCCCGGCCCGGAGCGAGGCGGCGGCGTCGGCGCGGGAGACCGTCCCGGAGCCGGCAGCCGGCCGGAAGTCCTGTCGCCCGGCGGGTCCTTCGTCGCGCCGAAGACCTTCGCACGCGCCGGGACGCCGCCGTCCGCCGGCGCCGCGAGCCCGGCCCGGACCTGCTTCAGGCCCGTCCGGCGGCCCCGGGGCACCCGAGGCACCCGGGGCCGATCGGCGGGAAGCCCGCGTCCCGGCCCACGGCCGAGTGGACGCCGGACGTGTCCGCGGTCGCGTCCGCCGCCCGGCGGCGGACCTGCTCCTCCACCCGCACCGGCGACGAGGGCGAGGCCGGCGCCACACCCCCGGGCCGGTCGCACCGTACGGAAAACGGCCCGCGAGGCACGGGTCTAGGCTGTGCCCATGGAGCAGCGGGAGATCATGCAGCGGGGTGTGGGGATCCTGACCGAGGCCCTCGAGATGCGACGGCGGCTCCGCGCGGACCCGGACGCCGACGTGTCGGGGAGCGGGGCCGTCGCCCAGCTCCTGGAGGAGATGCTGCCGCGGATCCAGCTCCCGGCCGACGCGAGCGCGCGCGAGGTGGCGGACATCGTCACCGAGAAGCTGGGCCCGGCCATCGTGCAGATCACCTCCGCGCTCACCTTCGCCTTCGTCCAGCTCGCCGAGGTCCACGACGAGGGCCGCACCGACGTCTCCTCCGCCGACGTCCTGCGCTCCATCTCCCTGCACTACGAGACGGGCGGCAAGGGGTAGCTCCGGGGCGAAGGGGCCGGGGGCCATGGGGTGACGCCGCGGTCCGCGGCCTCTCGTGAGAGGCCCGGAGCGGACGGGTGACGCGCGCGCACTTGACGCCGTACGCGCCAGTAGCGATCCTCACCCCATATCTTTGCGCCGGGCATGACAACTCCACGACGGAGGGACGTGCGTAATGACCACGTACCGCACCCGACGACACCTCGGAGTCGTATCGCTGCTCCTCCTCGTGCTGGCCGCGGCCCTCGTGCCCACGCCCAGTTCCGCCGCCGGCGGCGACTGGTGGGATCCGGTCGCCCGGCCCGCGCCCGACTCCGGGATCGGTGTCACCGGGGAGCCGTTCAAGGGCACGAACGCCGCCGGCGAGGTACGCGGGTTCGTCGACGCGCACAACCACATCATGTCCAACGAGGCGTTCGGCGGCCGGCTCATCTGCGGCAAGGCCTTCTCCGGGAAGGGGATCGCCGACGCGCTCAAGGACTGCCCCGAACACTACCCCGACGGCTCGCTCGCCGTCTTCGACTTCATCACCAACGGCGGTGACGGCAGGCACGACCCGGTCGGCTGGCCCACGTTCGAGGACTGGCCCGCGCACGACTCCCTGACCCACCAGCAGAACTACTACGCCTGGATCGAACGCGCCTGGCGCGGCGGACAGCGCGTCATGGTCAACGACCTCGTCACCAACGGCGTGATCTGCTCCGTGTACTTCTTCAAGGACCGCAGCTGCGACGAGATGACCTCCATCCGGCTGCAGGCGAAGCTGACGTACGACATGCAGGCCTACATCGACGGGATGTACGGCGGGCCGGGCAAGGGCTGGTTCCGGATCGTCACCGACAGCGCGCAGGCCCGTGACGTCATCGCGCAGGGCAAGCTCGCGGTCGTCCTCGGCGTCGAGACCTCCGAACCGTTCGGCTGCAAGCAGGTCCTGGACATCGCGCAGTGCGACAGGGCCGACATCGACGCCGGACTGGACGAGCTGTACGCACTCGGCGTGCGCAGCATGTTCCTGTGCCACAAGTTCGACAACGCGCTGTGCGGCGTGCGCTTCGACGAGGGCGCGCTCGGCACGGCGATCAACGTCGGGCAGTTCCTGTCCACCGGCACCTTCTGGCAGACCGAGACGTGCGCCGGGCCCCAGCACGACAACCCCATCGGTCTGGCGTCCGCGCCCCAGGCCGAGCAGAAGCTCCCCGCGGGCGTCGAGGTCCCGTCGTACGACGAGGACGCCCGGTGCAACGTGCGCGGGCTCACCGAACTCGGCGAGTACGCCGTGCGCGGCATGATGGAACGCAACATGATGCTCGAGATCGACCACATGAGCGTCAAGGCGACCGGGCGGGTGCTCGACATCTTCGAGGCCGCGTCCTACCCCGGCGTGATCTCGTCGCACAGCTGGATGGACCTGGACTGGACCGAGCGGGTCTACGGCCTCGGCGGGTTCGTCGCCCAGTACATGCACGGCTCGGAGGGCTTCGTCGCGGAGGCGGACCGCACCGAGGCGCTGCGCGACGAGTACGGCGTCGGCTACGGCTACGGCACGGACATGAACGGCGTCGGCGGCTGGCCGGCCCCGCGCGGCGCGGACGCGCCCGACGCCGTCACCTACCCCTTCCGCAGCGTCGACGGCGGCTCCGTGCTCGACCGGCAGACCACCGGCGAACGCACCTGGGACCTGAACACCGACGGAGCCGCGCACTACGGCCTGGTCCCCGACTGGATCGAGGACATCCGGCGCGTCGGCGGGCAGCACGTGGTGGACGACCTCTTCGAGGGCGCCGAGTCCTACCTCGACACCTGGGGCGCCTCCGAGCGGCACCGGGCCGGGGTGAACCTCGCCGACGGCGCCCCGGCCACGGCCAGTTCGGCGGAGTGGAACCCGTTCACCAGCTACGCGCCCGGCCGGGCCGTGGACGGCGACCGGGGCACCCGCTGGGCCAGTGACTGGAGCGACGACCAGTGGCTGCGCGTCGACCTCGGCGCCACCCACCAGGTCGGGCGCGTCACCCTGGACTGGGAACGCGCGTACGGCACGTCGTACCGCGTCGACCTCTCCACCGACGGCACCAACTGGCGCACCGCCTGGTCCACCACCTCCGGCGACGGCGGCCTGGACACGGCCGTGTTCACCCCCGCGCCGGCCCGCTACCTCCGCGTGCGGTTCCTGGACCGGGGGACCGAGTGGGGGTACTCGGTCCGCGAGGTCGGCGTCCACGGCCGCTGACGCGGAGCTCAGCCGCCCTGCGACAACGCCCCGTCGACGAGCTCGCGCACCGCGTCGAGCGCCGTGGCCCGGTCGGCGGGGACCAGTCCGATGCGGGTACGGCGGTCGAGCAGGTCCTCCTCGTCGAGCGCACCCTCGTGGCGCAGGGACCAGAGCAGCTCGGCGCCGGTGACCGGATACCCGGGCAGCACCGGCTCGCCCAGCCGGGCATCCCGCGCGCCGAGCGCGTGCACGGCCGGTGCCTCGGTGCCGTACCGCCGGACGAGACGGCGGGGCGCGGGCAGTTCGGCGAGCACGTGCGGCGGCGCGGCGCCCACCAGGGGCAGGGACGCGGTGGGGGACGGGCCGGCCGGCAGCCCCCGGACGCGGACGGCGGTGTCGACGGCGTCCTCGGCCATCCGCCGGTACGTGGTGAGCTTGCCGCCGACGACGGTGACGACGCCCTCGGACGAGGTGAGCACCGCGTGGCGCCGTGAGAGGTCGGCGGTCCTCGGTGCCGTACCGGAGTGTGCCGCCGTCGTGTCCAGCAGCGGCCGCAGTCCGGCGAAGGCGCCGACCACGTCGGTACGGCGGACCGGCGCGTGCAGGACGGAGCACAGGACGTCGAGGAGGAAGCCGATGTCCGTCTCGGGCGCCCGGGGGACGTCGGGGATGTCGCCGTCCACGGGATCGTCGGTGAGGCCGACGTAGACCCGGCCGTCGTCCTGGGGCAGCACGAGGACGAAGCGGCTGCTCTCCCCGGGGATCGGGATGTGCAGTCCCGCGGGCAGGGGGCCGAGGCTCTCGGGGCGCAGGACGAGGTGGGTGCCCCGGGAGGGCCGTATCCGGACGCCGTCGACGAGTCCGCCCGCCCAGACGCCGGACGCGTTGATCACCGCGCGGGCGCGGATCCCGCCCTCCTCGCCGGTGAGTTCGTCACGGACGCGGGCGCCCGTCGAGGTCAGCTCCAGGGCCCGGACCCGGGTCAGGATCCGGGCGCCGCGCCCCGCGGCCGTACGGGCGAGGGCGGTCACCAGGCGGGCGTCGTCGGTGAGCCGGCCGTCCCAGGACAGCAGGCCGCCGCGCAGACCGTCGCGCCGCAGCGCGGGCGCGAGATGACGGGTCTCCACCGCGGAGAGCCGGCGCGGCGGGGGCAGGGTGGCCCGCGCCGTGCGGGCGGCCAGGCGCAGTGTGTCCCCGGCCCGGAACCCGGCCCGCGCCAGGGCGGCCTGAGCGCGCGAGACCAGCGGGGTGAGGGGCAGTACGAACGGCTGGGCCCCTACGAGGTGGGGCGCGGTGCGCTCCATCAGCACCCCGCGTTCGACCGCGCTCTCGTGGGCGACGTCGAGCCGTCCGGAGGCGAGGTAGCGCAGTCCGCCGTGGATGAGCTTGCTGCTGAAGCGGGAGGTGCCGAAGGCCAGGTCGTGGGCGTCGACGGCGACCACATCCAGCCCGCGGGCCGCGGCGTCCAGGGCGGCCCCCGCGCCCGTGGCGCCGAGGCCGACGACCAGCACGTCGACGACGGGTCCGCCCACGGAGTCGGCCAGTTCACGCGCGCGCCGGCCGGCGGACAGGGAGAAGGCCGAGGCGGGGCCACCGGGGGAGTTCATGGTGTGAGGGTCCTCTCCAGGATGTCGCGCAGCTCGCCGAGGAAGGCCTCGGAGGCGAGCTCGGGGTCGTCCTCGTCGGTCATGGTCCGCAGGGACAGGGTGAAGGACTGCACGATCAGCAGCACCGACCGCGCCTGCCGTCCGGGATGGACGGCGCGCACCGAGCCGTCGGCGTGTCCCTCGCGCAGCGAACCCGTCAGCAGTTCCAGCAGGGCATCCTGGCTCGCCCCGCGACGGTCCAGCACATAGGGCAGGAGCAGTTCGGGGTCCACGTCGAGGATCTTCCGGAAGAGGGGATGGGCGCCGAAGGCGCGGACCGCCGCCACCAGCCCCTCGGTGATCAGGTCGCGGGCGGGCACTCCCGGCTCGCGTTCGGGGATCGCCCCGGTGGCCACCGCGATCCACTCCCGGGTCATCAGGTCACCGACCAGCGACCGCACGTCGGGCCACCGCCGGTACAGCGTCATCCGGGAGACCCCGGCGCGGCGGGCCACGTCGGTGAGCGTGGTGCGACGGACCCCGACGGCCAGGACGCAGTCCCGCACCGCGTCGAGCACCGCGTCGTTGTCCGAACCGCCGGAACCGTTGTGACGAATAGGCGTCATGTGTCACAGTGTAACGCCACGGCGGCCGTCGGGCGACCTCGACGGCCCCGCTCATTCCGACCGACCGGTGAGGACGACAGCCATGGACATGCTGTGGAGCGGCTGGGGGGACCCGGCCGAGGCGACGCCGCTGCCCGACACGGTGATCGGGCTGTTGCGCGATCTGCTCGGCGTGAAGCCGCGCGAGGCCGGACCCGTCGCCCTCGAGGACCTGACCGTCCCGGAGAGCCCGCTGGCACCGGCCGCCCGCCGCGCCCTGACCGCGGCCCTGGGCGGCGGGGCCCATGTGCGCACCGACGCCGAGACGCGCATCCGGCACACGCGCGGCAAGTCCACCCCCGACCTGCTGCGCATCCGCGAGGGCGACCTCGCCGCCGTCCCGGCCGCCGTACTCCTGCCCGGCGGCCACGACGAGGTGCTCGCCGTCCTGCGGGTGTGCGCCGAACACGGCCTGCCACTGGTGCCGTTCGGCGGCGGCACCTCCGTCGTCGGCGGCCTCGCCCCGGAACCGCGCGGCGCCTTCGTCGCCCTGGACCTGCGGCGCATGGACGGTCTGCTCGCCCTCGACCCGGTCTCCCGCACCGCCACCCTGGGGCCCGGCCTCCGGGCCCCGCGGGCCGAGGCGCTCCTCGCCGGACACGGCTTCACCCTCGGCCACTTCCCCCAGTCCTACGAGTGGGCCACCATCGGGGGCTTCGCCGCCACCCGCTCCAGCGGCCAGGCGTCCGCCGGCTACGGTCGCTTCGACGAGATGGTGCTCTCCCTCACCCTCGCCACCCCCGAGGGCACCCTCGACACCGGCCGCGCCCCGCGCTCGGCCGCCGGACCCGACCTGCGCCAGCTCGTCCTCGGCTCGGAGGGCGCGTTCGGCGTCATCACCTCCGTGACCGTACGCGTCCGGCCCGTCCCGCGGACCCGCGTCCACGAGGGCTGGCACTTCCCCTCGTTCGAGGAGGGGACCACCGCCCTGCGCCGGCTCGCCCAGGACGGACCGCGGCCCACCGTGCTGCGCCTGTCCGACGAGACCGAGACGCTGATCGGCCTGGCGGACCCGGACGCGATCGGCTCCGGCGCGCGACAGGCCACCGGCTGCACGGCGATCGCGGGGTACGAAGGCACGGAGGAGGACACGGAGTACCGCAGGGAGCGCGCGGCGGCCGTCCTGCGCGCGTGCGGCGGCACCCCCCTGGGCGAGGAGCCGGGCCGGCGCTGGGCACACGGCCGCTACTCGGCCCCGTACCTGCGCGACGCGCTCCTGGACGCCGGGGCCTTCGCGGAGACGCTGGAGACGGCGGCCTTCTGGTCCCGCCTCCCCGGGCTGTACGCCTCCGTCCGCGACGCGCTCACCGCCACCCTCACCGAAGCCGGCACCCCGCCGCTGGTCATGTGCCACATCTCGCACGTCTACGAGAACGGCGCCTCGCTCTACTTCACCGTGGTCTCCGCCCAGGGCGAGGACCCCGTGGCGCACTGGGCCCGCGCCAAGCACGCCGCGGGCGAGGCGATCCTCGCCGCCGGCGGCACGATCAGCCACCACCACGGGGTGGGCACCGACCACCGGGACTGGTACGTCCGCGAGGCGGGCCCGCTCGGCGTCGACGCCCTGCGCGCCGTGAAGCGGCGACTGGACCCGGCGGGACTGCTCAGCCCCGGCGTCCTGCTGCCCGCTGACTGACCCGCAACCCCCGACCGCCCGTCCCCGTCCCGTCGGCCCGCCCGGAGGCACCCCGATGCGCCAGTTCACCGCCGTCGTCAACCCCACCGCGGGCGCGGCCACCGCAGCGGCGGCCCTGCTCGCCCTGGCCCGGCACCTCCGCGAGGAGGGCGCCGACCTGCGGACCGAGTACAGCCGCAGCCTGGCCCACGCGCGGGAACTGGCCCGCGAGGCCGGACGGCAGGGGCGGGTCGTGCTCGCCGTCGGCGGGGACGGCATCGCGGGAGGCGTCGGCGGCGCCCTCAGCGGAACGGGCGCGACCCTCGGCCTCGTCCCGGCCGGCCGGGGCAACGACTTCGCCCGCGCGCTGGGACTGCCCCGGGATCCGGCGGACCTGGCCCGCGTCCTGCTCCACGCCGAGCCGCGGCGGGTCGACACGATCGAGGTCACCTCGGCCGTCCACGACCGCACCGTCGTCCTCGGCAGCGTGTACGCCGGTGTGGACGCGCTCGCCAACCGCCACGCCAACCGGTCCAGGCTGCTCAAGGGCTCCGCGTCCTACTACGCGGGCGGCCTGCGGGCCGTCACCACCTGGCGGCCGGCCCGCTACCGGGTCACCGTCGACGGCGAGGAGCACCCGCACACCGGGTACACGGTGGTGGCCGCCAACTCCGGCTACTACGGCTCCGGCCGCGTCATCGCCCCCGACGCCCGCGTGGACGACGGACTGCTGGACGTCGTCATGATCCGTCAGGCGCCCCGGCGGCTGTTCTTCGCCCTGATGAACGAGCTCAGGACCGGCACCCACGTCCGCCGGCCCCAGGTGCGGATCCTGCGGGGCGAGGAGGTCCGCATCGAGGCCGACCGGGAGATCCCCTACGGCACCGACGGGGAGGTCGACGCCGTCCTCCCCGTCACGGTCAGGGTCCTGCCCGGAGCCCTGCGCGTCCTGTACTGACCGCCGGTCAGGACTCGGTGCCGTGGTAGCGCTGGGCCAGCCGGGCGAGCGCCACAGCGCCGAGCAGCAGTCCGAAGTCGCGCAGCGCGACGTCGTAGTAGCCGGACAGCGTGAGCAGGTTGACGATGATCCCCGCGAGCCAGCCGGCGACCAGCCAGCCCCCGAAGCGCGGCGCGATGCCCACGACGAGACCGGCCACGATCTCGATCACCCCCACCGCGTACATCGCCGACTGCGCGCTGCCCGGGACGATGCCGTCGATCCACGGCGCGAGGTAGGCGGGCCAGTCCACGAGGAGGTTCGCGAACTTGTCCAGTCCGAACAGGACCGGCGCCACGGTGAAGCCGGTGCGGAGGACGACGTACGCCTGGTAGCCGGGGTCGCTGAGCGCGGCCCGCCGGGGCGTGACCGACGTGCCGCTCGTGGTTGTGGAGGCCATGGCCTGCACCCTTCTTCTATTGACAACTCTCATTAACGATAGAAGCGCGGATCCTCTCTTTAGTCAATGGCTGTTGCTTTTACACTGGTGTTCGTGGATGACACGGAAGAAGTACGCGACAAGGACATCTCGGCCATCGCCGCCCTCGACGAGCCCACCCGCCGGCGGCTCTACGACTACGTGGTGGGCCGGCGCCACCCGGTCGGCCGGGACGAGGCGGCCGAGGCGCTCGGACTGGCCCGGCAGACCGCGGCCTTCCACCTGGACCGGCTGGCCGCGGAGCACCTGCTCGACGTGCTCCACGTCCGGCGCAGCGGACGCACCGGACCGGGCGCGGGCCGCCCGGCCAAGCTCTACCGCCGCTCGGCCGCGCAGATCGCCGTCAGCCTCCCGGACCGGCGCTACGAACTCGCCGGCCGGCTGCTGGCCCAGGCAGTGGAGGAATCCGCCGCCGGCGGGGAACCCGTGCGCGACGTACTGCACCGCAGGGCGCGGGAGCTGGGCGTAGGACTGGGGACGGACGGCGACGGGAGGGAGGTCTTCCGCGTGCTGGAGCGGTACGGCTTCGAGCCGCGCCACGACGGCGGGTCCGTCGTCCTGGGCAACTGCCCCTTCCACGCACTGGCCCGCGCGCACACGCAGACGGTGTGCGGCATGAACCTGCACCTGATGCGCGGAGTCCTCGAAGGACTCGGTGAAACGGGGTTCGAGGCCCGTCTGGCACCGGAACCGGGTCAGTGCTGCGTCCGCCTGGAGCCCGCCGCCTGAACCCGCCGCGAGGAGGCGCGCCATGACCCCGCGTGAGCTGTCGACCTTCGGCCACGGCACCGCCGGCCGGGACGCTCTGGTCCGGCTGCTGGACGACGCGGGGATCGCCGCCGTCGTGGACGTCCGGACCGGCCCCGGCAGCCGCCGCGATCCCGACCTGGCGCGAGCACGGCTGGCCGCATGGCTGCCCGAGGCGGGTATCGCCTACCGCTGGGAACGGGACCTGGGCGGCTTCCGCAGACCGCCGCCCGACTCACCCGACACCGTCTGGCGCAACGACTCCTTCCGCGGCTACGCCGCCCACACCCGCACCCCCGGGTTCGTCACCGCGATGGACACCCTGCTGGAACAGGCCGCCCGCGAGCCGACCGCGGTGATGTGCGGCGAATCCGTGTGGTGGCGGTGCCACCGGCGGCTCATCGCCGACTTCGCCGTCCTGGCCCGCGACGTCCCCGTACGTCACCTGATGCACGACGGACGCCACACCCGGCACAGCCCCACACCGGGCGCACGCCTGCGCGACGACGGGCTGCTGGTCTACGACGACACCGAAGCCGCGGCACGTCGGACGGCGGCGGGACGCAACTCGGGAGCCACCCGCCGTTACCGGACGTGACCCAAGACTGGACCCATTCGTTCTCTGGAATTATTCGCGTCTCGGGCTATAGGTTCGGCGCATGACCGCATCCCGGCCGCCGACCACCGCCGAGGAGCTCCGCGGAGCGGGCCTGCGCGCGACGGCCGCCCGCGTCGCCCTCCTCGACACCGTCCGTGAGGGCGGCCACCTCGGAGTCGAGGCGCTCGCCTCCGAAGTGCGCCGGCGCATAGGGCAGGTCTCCCTGCAGGCGGTGTACGAGGCGCTGAACGCGCTCACCGGGGCGGGGCTGGTACGCCGTATCGAGCCGGCCGGCAGCCCCGCCCGCTACGAGGGCCGGGTCGGGGACAACCACCACCACGCGGTGTGCCGTTCCTGCGGCGTCGTCGCCGACGTCGACTGCGCGGCCGGTGACGCGCCCTGTCTGACCCCGCCCGACGGTCACGGTTTCACGATCGACGAGACCGAGGTCGTCTTCTGGGGCCTGTGCCCCGGCTGTTCCACCTCCCGCAGTAGCTGAACTGCGCGAACGTTTCCGCCCGGAAGGACTCCCATGACCGAGAACCATGACGCGATCGTCACCGAACCCAAGACGGAGGAAACGGGGGGCTGCCCGGTCGCGCACGGGCGCGCCCCGCACCCCACCCAGGGCGGCGGAAACCGCCAGTGGTGGCCCGAGCGCCTCAACCTGAAGATCCTCGCCAAGAACCCGGCCGTGGCGAACCCGCTCGGCGAGGACTTCGACTACGCCGAGGCCTTCTCGGCCCTCGACCTTCCGGCGGTGAAGCGGGACATCGCCGAGGTGCTGACCACCTCCCAGGACTGGTGGCCGGCCGACTTCGGCCACTACGGCCCCCTCATCGTCCGCATGGCCTGGCACAGCGCGGGCACCTACCGCATCAGCGACGGCCGCGGCGGCGCCGGGGCCGGCCAGCAGCGCTTCGCCCCGCTCAACAGCTGGCCGGACAACGCCAACCTCGACAAGGCCCGGCGCCTGCTGTGGCCCGTCAAGAAGAAATACGGCAAGAGCCTGTCCTGGGCCGACCTGCTGATCCTCTCCGGCAACGTCGCCCTGGAGTCGATGGGCTTCACGACCTTCGGCTTCGCCGGCGGCCGCGCCGACGTCTGGGAGCCGGAGGAGGACGTCTACTGGGGCCCCGAGTCCACCTGGCTCGGCGACGAGCGCTACACCGGCGACCGGGAGCTGGAGAGCCCGCTCGGCGCCGTCCAGATGGGCCTCATCTACGTCAACCCGGAGGGCCCCAACGGCAATCCGGACCCGATCGCCTCGGCCCGCGACATACGCGAGACGTTCCGCCGCATGGCGATGAACGACGAGGAGACCGTCGCCCTGATCGCGGGCGGCCACACCTTCGGCAAGACCCACGGCGCCGGCCCGGCCGAGCACGTCGGCGACGACCCGGAGGCCGCCGGCCTCGAGGAGCAGGGCCTGGGCTGGAAGAGCACCTTCGGCACCGGCAAGGGCGGTGACACGATCACCAGCGGTCTCGAGGTGACGTGGACCAACACGCCGACGACCTGGGACAACAGCTTCTTCGAGATCCTCTTCGGCTACGAGTGGGAGCTGTTCGAGAGCCCCGCCGGCGCCCACCAGTGGCGGCCGAAGGACGGCGCGGGAGCCGGCACCGTGCCCGACGCCCACGACCCGTCGAAGAGCCACCAGCCGACGATGCTGACCACGGACCTCGCGCTCCGCTTCGACCCCGTCTACGGCCCGATCTCCCGGCGCTTCCTGGAGAACCCGGACGAGTTCGCGGACGCCTTCGCCCGCGCCTGGTTCAAGCTCACCCACCGCGACATGGGTCCCAAGTCGCTCTACCTCGGCCCGGAGGTGCCCGCCGAGACCCTGCTGTGGCAGGACCCGCTGCCGGAGCGCACGTACGACCTGATCGACGCCGCGGACGTCGCCGACCTCAAGGAGCGGGTCCTCGCCTCGGGCCTGTCGGTGTCCGAGCTGGTGTCGACGGCGTGGGCGTCGGCCTCGTCCTTCCGCGGCAGCGACAAGCGCGGCGGCGCCGACGGCGCGCGCGTCCGCCTGGAGCCGCAGCGCGGCTGGGAGGCCAACGACCCCGACCGGCTGGCGGCGGTGCTGCGCACCCTGGAGGACGTCCAGGAGTCCTTCAACTCCGCGCAGACCGGCGGCAAGCGGGTCTCGCTCGCCGACCTGATCGTGCTGGCCGGCGCCGCGGGCGTCGAGAAGGCCGCCAAGGACGGCGGCTTCGACATCGAGGTGCCGTTCACGCCGGGCCGCGTGGACGCCGCGCAGGAGCAGACGGACACGGAGTCGTTCTCCGCGCTCGAGCCGACCGCCGACGGCTTCCGCAACTACCAGGGCAAGGGCAACCGCCTGCCCGCCGAGTTCCTGCTGCTGGACAAGGCCAACCTGCTGACGCTGAGCGCCCCCGAGATGACCGTCCTCGTCGGCGGTCTGCGGGTGCTGGGCGCGACCCACCAGCAGTCCTCGCTCGGCGTGTTCACCACGGCCCCCGGCACCCTCACCAACGACTTCTTCGTCAACCTGCTCGACCTGGGCACGACGTGGAAGCCGACGTCCGAGGACCGGACCACGTTCGAGGGCCTCGACGCGGCCACCGGCGAGGTCAAGTGGACCGGCACCCGCGCCGACCTGGTGTTCGGATCGAACTCCGAGCTGCGCGCGCTCGCGGAGGTCTACGCGAGCGACGACGCCAGGGAGAAGTTCGTGAAGGACTTCGTCAAGGCGTGGGACAAGGTCATGAACCTCGACCGGTTCGACCTCGTCTGATCCCCCCGCCCCGCTGATCCGGGCCGGCCCTCCGGGGCCGGCCCGGAGGTGTGAAGGCGGGGAAACGGGCCATCCATGAGAGGGCAGAGCCGCTCGACGCGAGGAGGGCCCGCGCATGGGAACCGCCGTCCACGTCCCGCAGACCCGGGACATGATCGGAGAGGAACTCTCCGGAGACGAGGCGTTCGCCGCGCTGCGGCACTACGGGGGCCTGCGGCTGCTGACCGACTCCTTCGCCCGCTTCCGCTACGCGGACGGCTTCTCCAACGCGCGGGCGCTCGCCTTCCAGGTCGTCCTCGGCCTGGTGCCGTTCACCGTGGCGCTGGTCGGCCTGGCGACCTCCGTGCACACCGAGAGCGTGGGACGGGTCATCGAACTCACCCTCGGCCGGATCGTGCCCGGCGCCAGTGCCGACATCGTCGAGGACGCCTTCGAGGGGACCCGGCGCAGCGCGCACGACGACTTCGGGAGCACGCTGGCGCTCTGGCTCGGCCTGAGCTTCGCCCTGCTGAACCTCGCCTCCGCCATGGGCCAGATCGAGCGGGGCGCCAACCGCATCTACGGGATCGAACGCGACCGCCCCTTCCCCCGCAAGTACGGCAGGGCCGTCCTCCTCGCGCTCACCGCGGGCCTGCCGCTGGTCCTCGGGTTCGTCGTGCTCGTCGCCGGTGACGCGGTGAGCGACGCGGTGGTCCGGGTGGCCGGGGGATCCGGCGGCGGCACGGGGTGGTGGACCGCGCTGGAGCTGCCGGTGGGGCTGGCGCTGGCGTGGGTCGCCTCGGCGGTGATCTTCCGCTGGTCGCCCCGGCGGACCCAGCCCGGCTACACCTGGCTGGCCTTCGGCTCGGCCGTGCATCTGCTGCTGTGGGTCGCGGCGACGTGGCTGCTCGCGCTGTACGTCGAGGGCAGCGGGGCGTTCGGTGCCCTGTACGGGCCGCTCACCGCGTTCGTCGCGCTGCTGCTGTGGGCGTACCTCACCGCCGTCGCCCTCCTCCTCGGCATCGCGTTCGCGGCCCAGCTCGAAGCGGCGCGCGCCGGTGTCGACGAGGCGGTCCGCCCGGACCCGGGACCGGGCGCCTGACCGGCCGGGACGAACACGCCGGTGGGGAACTTGGGCGTGGCGTACGCGCGTTGTCGGTGTGAGGTTGCACAATGATCGGAAAAGGAGATCAACTCCGGCGCCGCGCTGGGTAGACGGTCTCGTGTCCCGGCTCCGGAAAGGTCCTGCTGATGCTCGCCACCGTCGACCGCCCCCACACCCTCGTCGCCCTGCCGACCGCGCGCCGCCGACCGGATCACCGTCGCGGCGGACCGATAACGACCGAGTTCCCGGCCGCCCCCTCCCGCCCGCGCCCCCCGGCCGGCACCACCCGCACCGACGTGCTGCGCATCATCTCCGACCCCCGCACCCCCACGTACGTCACCGAGTACGCCAACGGCCGCCGCAGGTACAGCTACTGGCGCCCGCTCGACTCGGCCACCGGCACCGGGGGCTGCTACGCCGCCCTGCCCACCGCCGAATGCGACGCGCTGCACGCGGCCGGGCGGATCACCCTCGGCGAGCCCGTCGTGGACCCCAACCGCACGACGTACCGCGTCCGCACCGCCGCCCGCGCCCAGTCGGCCGCCCGCGCCCAGTCGGTCACGCGCGCCGAGCCGGCCCCCCGCGTCCGGCCCGAGCCGGTACGCCCGGTACGGGAGCGCGCCCGCGTGGCCTGACCGGGACGTGGGGCGGCCGCACCCCGGTCCGGCCGTGCCGCGGGCGTGCGCCCGTGGCCGATTCATGTCCCGCTGCCGATCGGGGCGGCAGTGCGGTCGCAAGTCATCCGAAACTTTCGCTCGCGGCGCCCTGTGCCGACATGGTGTTTTGAGGTGAGGACTTCGGCATCAGAGCAGATCGCGCGCGTCTTCCGGCTTTCGGTAGGGGGTCGAAAGAGTCAACCTGAAACGACCCTGTCGGTGTTGTTGTCATGCCCCTGAAGGCTTTTCTAGCCTGGGAGCGCTCCCACCCCTCTGGAGGTACCGATGCGCTTCCCCCGACACCGGGCCTGGGCCTGGGCCGCCGCGGTCTTCGCGGTGGCCGTGAGCCTGGCCGTCGCCGCTCTCTTCCCACGGCCGGGCGCCGCCGACACCCTCGTTCCCGTCGCGGCGGAACCCGGTGTCGAGGACGACGGCGCCGACTGCGCCGTCCCCGACACCGGACCCCTCACCTCCGACTCCAAGCTCCCCGACCCCTTCCGGAAACTGGACGGCACGCGCGTCTCCACCCGGTCCGACTGGCGCTGCCGGCGCGCGGAGATCCGGGAGCTGGCGGAGAGACACGTCTACGGGCAGAAGCCCGCCAGGCCCGAGAGCGTCACGGGCACGGTGTCGCGCACCGGCATCACGGTGCGGGTGACGCACCAGGGCAGGAGCGCGAGCTTCTCCGCGAGCGTCGACCTGCCGAGCGGTACCGGCCCGTTCCCGGCCGTCGTGGTGCTCGGAGGGCTGGGCGCGGACACCGCCACCATCAAGGGCGCGGGCGCGGCCGTCATCTCCCTCGACCCGTACGCGCTCGGCAAGGAAGGCACGTCCCGCGGCAACAAACAGGGCGCGTTCTACAGCCTCTACGGCTCCTCCAGCAGCACCGGCCTGCTCATGGCCTGGTCGTGGGGGGTGAGCCGGGTCATCGACGTCATCGAGCAGTCCGACGGCGGCGTGCTCCGCGCGGACGCCACCGGTGTCACCGGTTGCTCACGGTTCGGCAAGGGCGCCTTCGTGGCCGGCGCCTTCGACCAGCGCATCGCGCTCACCATGCCGATCGAGTCGGGCAGCGCCGGCACCGGCATCTTCCGCGGCATCCCCGGTGAGAGCGGCGCGCAGCCGCTGAGCAGCGCCTACTCCGAACAGCCCTGGCTGGGCGACGCCTTCGGCTCCTTCACCGGCAGCCCCGGCACCCTTCCGGTGGACACCCACGAGACCGTCGGCCTGGTCGCACCGCGCGGACTCCTCGTCATGGAGAACCCGCACGTCGACTGGCTGGGCGCCCGGTCGGGCAGCGTGGCGGCGCTGGGCGGCGCGGAGGTCTACAAGGCGCTGGGCGCGGGCGGGAACATCAGCTACTGGTCCGACGTACAGGACGGCACCCACTGCGCGGCCCGGCCGGAATGGCGCACGCCGCTGCAGCAGAACATCCAGAAGTTCCTGCTGAAGTCCGGCAGCTCCTCGGGGGTGTTCAGGATCTCCCCGGCCAAGTCGGGTGACCTCTCCGCCTGGCGGGACTGGCAGACCCCGAACCTCGCCGACGGCGGCACGAGCGGCGGCGGCACAGGAGGCGACACGGGGGGAGACGGCGGCGGCAACGGCGGCGACACGGGCGGCGATCCGGGCACGCCGGGCGACTACTGCACCGCCACCTACCGTACGGTCAACAGCTGGTCCGGCGGCTTCCAGGGCGAGGTGACGGTGCGCAACGACGGCAGCGGCGCCCTCGACGGCTGGTCCGTCGGCATGACGCTCGCGTCCGGCCAGTCCATCAGCAGCCTCTGGAACGGCCGGAACACCGGGACCGGCGGGGCGGTCACGGTGCGCAACACCGACTGGAACGGCTCCGTCGCGCCGGGCTCCACGACCGCCTTCGGCTTCACGGCCACCGGCAGCTCCTCCACGGCGCCGACCACGCTCACCTGCGACCGTCCATGAAACGTCACCGCCCGGCCTCCGCGTCCCGGGACGCGGAGGCCGGGCGGTACGGAGGCACCCGTGTCAGGCGATGGACGCCGAGACGACGGCGGACACCGCGAGGTTGCAGGACGCCGTCACCCAGACCGCCGGGTGGGGTTCGGGCTCGACCAGCGTGGCACCCAGCCGCCCCGGCGTGATGAGATCCACCACCAGGAACGCCACGGCCATCATCACCAGCCCCAGCACGCCGAACGCGGCGGTCGACACCAGCCCCTTGCCGAAATCCTCGTACGTGGTCCAGATCGACGTGAACACGATGCCGCCGATGCCGAGCAGCGAGGAGCTCAGCACCACCGAGGCGTTGCGGTTGCGCTCCTGCCAGATCTGCCGGCCGAGCTTTCCGGGCGTCAGCACGTCGACCAGGACGATGCCGAGGACCAGCAGGACCAGGCCGAGTGCGCCGTAGGCGGTGGCCCGGCCGAGTCCGTTGACGATGTCGCTCATGGGGTTGCCGGCTCCGTAGCGTGAGAGATCGTGAGTGATCGCGGTCAAGGGCGAGCAAAATGTAGCGCACCCGTTCGACGCCCTGGTCCGGTGCCCTGCCATGTCCTCCGGCCGAGCTCTTCCCTCCTCCCGCCCGCGCACCCCCGACGGCCGGTCTCCCCGCGGGCGGTGTGGCGCACGGTGGCGTGGTCGGGCCGCGACTCGACCGCGCACAAAGGCACTTGCCCGGTTCGTCGCCGAGGAGTCATGCCCGCGCGCATCCGGGGCATCAGAAGTCCATCGGACGGACCGAGAAGGAGAACCAGCCATGAGCAGGGGCAGTCGCGCTCTCACCGCCATGTACATCGCCGTGGCCCTCTGGCTCTCCTTCTGCACCGTACGCACCTGGGGCACCGTCCCCCTCTGGACCACCCTCGCGATGGCGGTCGCCTCGCTCGCTCCCGTGATCGGTGTCGTACGGGAGACCGTCATCGCCGACGAACGGCGCGCCGTCGCCGTCCTGTGCGAACGGGAGGGGCGCCGGGCGGCGTGGCGCGACGCGGCGGCCGCCGCGCTCGCCCGGGCCGAGGTGGAGGTCGCGTGCTGCGAACGCTGGTGGACGTCGTGCGCGACCGAGCACGACCCCGGCTGCGCACACCGGACCTCGTGGGGCACAACGGCCTGAACGGAAACCCGGGGAACGGCCCGGGTGTCGCGGCCATCGAATCCTGGTCCGTACCAGGGTCTTGACGCCCTCTTATCTCACTTCTTAAATCAAGTGGTTGCACATTCACCCCCACAACCTCGGTCGGCGCACCCGTACACCCGGGTCGCCGTACGGAAAGGGAGAGCCATGTCCTCTCCGCGCAGACTCCGCAGATGGCTGATCGCCGCCGTGTCCGCCGCGCTGGTCGCGTCCGGTGCCGCAGGGACCGCGAAGGCGGAACCGGCCGATGCCACCGCCGCGGCGGCCGTGACGTTCTCGGACACCTTCGACGGGCCCGCCGGCGCGGCGGTCGACTCCTCGAAGTGGCAGATCGAGACCGGCGACAACGTCAACAACCACGAACGGCAGTACTACACGTCCGGCAACAAGAACGCCGCCCTGGACGGCCAGGGCCATCTGGTGATCACGGCCCGCAAGGAGAACCCGGCCAACTACCAGTGCTGGTACGGCACCTGTCAGTACACCTCGGCACGGCTCAACACCTCCGGCAGGTTCACCGCGCAGTACGGGCACGTCGAGGCGCGGATGAAGGTCCCGCGCGGACAGGGCATGTGGCCCGCGTTCTGGATGCTGGGCACACCCGTCAACTGGCCGGACTCGGGCGAGATCGACATCATGGAGAACGTCGGCTTCGAACCCTCCACGGTGCACGGCACGATCCACGGCCCCGGCTACTCCGGCTCGGGCGGCATCGGCGCCGGCTACACGCTGCCGGGCGGCCAGGCCTTCGCGGACGCCTTCCACACCTTCGCCGTCGACTGGGCACCGGACTCGATCACCTGGTCCGTGGACGGCAACGTCTACCAGCGGCGCACCCCCGCCGACCTCGGCGGGAAGCAGTGGGTGTTCAACAAGCCGTACTTCCTGATCCTCAACCTGGCGGTCGGCGGCTACTGGCCCGGCGACCCGGACGGCTCCACCGTCTTCCCGCAGCAGCTCGTCGTGGACCACGTGTCGGTGACGACCGGTGACGCACCGGCCGGCGGCGCGATCCGCGGCCTGGCCGGCAAGTGCGTCGACGTCGCGGGGGCCAACACCGCCAACGGCACCCCCGTACAGCTCTACGACTGCAACGGCACCGCTGCCCAGAACTGGACCGTGGGCTCCGACGGCACCGTCCGCGCCCTCGGCAAGTGCCTGGACGTCGCCTCGGGCGGCACCGCCGACGGTACGCCGGTCCAGTTGTGGGACTGCAACGGAACCGCCGCCCAGAAATGGGTCGTCACCGCCGCCCGCGACATCGTCAACCCGCAGGCCGACAAGTGCCTGGACGTGACCGGCAACAGCTCCGCCAACGCCACCCGCCTGCAGATCTGGACCTGCACGGGCGCCGCCAACCAGAAGTGGACGGTCGGCTGAACCCTCGCCCGGGGCCGGACACACCGCCGCCCCGGACCGACCGGTCCGGGGCGGCGGGTGCGTCTCAGCCGGTCACCGCCGGGCTTCGGCGGACGTGAACCACGGGTGGACGGGTACGCCCGGGCCCCACGTGCCGGGCCGGCCGCCCGCGTCCTTGGTCACGAACACGCTCGGCTCGGAGGCGGTCACGCCGCCGCCCGCCGAACGCGCCGTGACGAACCACGCGTGGGCCGTGCCCGGCTTGAGGTTCCTCCAGGTCACCGAGGCGACCTCACCGGAGTCGGCCCTGTCCCTGCCGATGACGCGCACCGGGTCGTACAGCGCCAGCGAGTCCGTCCTGAACGACGTGGTACGGGTGCTGAGGTCCACCGGCAGCACCATGTTGTCCTCGGTGCCGTCGTAGCGGTGGTCCGCGTCGTACTCGGTGGCGCCGAACTCGTCGAGCAGCGGCGAGTAGGTGTCCACGGTCAACTCGGCCCGGTCGACGTCGAACTGGAGCATCCGGAAGAAGCTCGAACCGAACCGGAGCTGGTCATCGGGCCGGTAACCGCCCACTTCGGTCAGTCCGAGCCGGTCGGCGGACACGGTGTAGAACTGGTAGTCCGCGAGCAGTTCCACCACACCGTGGGAGACCTCGCCCACCTTGGGCTTCACATTGGTGCCCACACCGTGCTCATGACCGGCGAGGATCAGGAACACGTTCGGGTTGTCCTGCACCACCGTCTTGTACAGCATCGACCCGTCGGGCGCGGAGAACGGGGCGCCGCGTCCGTCGGGGCTGCTGCTCGGCGCCAGGTAGTCGTGCGAGAGCAGGATGCCGTTGCGGTCGGGATAGCGGGCGAACACCGAGTCGGCCCATGCGGCCTCCTCCTTCGTCACCCCGTACGACAGGCCCACCACGACGAAGTCGACACCGCCGGCGGAGAACAGGTCGTAGTGGTTCTGGTTGTCTCCCGGCCGCCAGGGACCGCCGTACTCGGCGTGCCGCCAGCCCTCGGACAGCGCCTGGTAACGGTCCGGCCCGTAGTACTGGTTGTAGAGGGCGTCCGGCCCGTTCTCGGTGCCCGACCGGTTGTCGTGGTTGCCCGCGATCACACCGTTGGGCACCCCGGCGTCGTCGAGGATCCGCTGCTGCTCGGAGGACACCTCCATCTCGCCCACGGCCTGGCGCCGGGTGGCCTCGTCGGCGGGCTTGCGGATGTTGTTCTCGATGATGTCGCCGGTGTGCGCCACGTACGAGATCTTCCGCTCGTCCTTGTTGGCGGCGATCCAGCGCGTGACGTCCCCGTACGCCTTCTCCCACACCGCGCGTTCCGCGGCCGTCTCCTGCTCCACCGCGCCCTCGGAGAGGTACTGCGTGTCGGTGAAGTGGACGATCGAGAAGTCGTACGCGTCCGGGTCGGCGAACCGGTCCGGGTCACCGGCGTCGATGTCGTCGGCGAAGGGGTCCTCGCCGGTCACCATGACGTGGACCTGCTGCCGGTCGATGTACGCCCGGTCGACGACCGCCGTCAGCACGGTGTCGCCCTCGGCGGCGCCCCGGGCGCTCGTCAGGACGTCCCACCGCTCGGTCGCGGTGTTCCACACGCGCAGCGCGGCGAGCCGTTCGGGGTCGATGACACCCTCCCAGCGCAGCACCGGCGCGTCGGTGCGGCCCTTCACGCGGACGTCGAACCGCTGGTACGTGACGTCCTGCGCGGCGGGCGCGTCGAGTGTCCTGCCGTCGGCGGGTGCGAGGCCGGCGGCCTTCACCCGGCGCTCGCCCGGCACCCGCAGCGTCGTGGGGACGGAGTCCGCGGTGCCCTCGTACACCTGCCGCGGCGTGAGGATCTCGGCCTCGGAGAACGTGGCGCTCACCTCGCCCCCGTCGGGCTCCGCCACCTCGGCCGACAGCCGGACGCTGCGGCCCGCGTCGGTCGTGCCGGCCTTCGGGGCGAGACCCGTGGGGGTGTCCGGGACGCCGGCGGAGGCGAACGTCACCTCACGGGTGCCGGTGTTGCCGAGGCCGTCGGTGCCGGACACCGACAGGGTGTGCCGGCCGGCGGACAGGCCCGGCCCGATGGGCGTGCCGGGCTCGACCGGCTTCCCGTCGAGCTTCACCTCCGGTCCGTCGACCACGCCGGACGCGTCCTCCAGCCGTACGTCGAGCACGACCGACGCGGTGATCCGCTGCCCGGCGGCCGGGACGCTGGTGGTGACCCGGGGCGCCGAGTTGTCGGTGACCAGCGTGCGCGTGGCCTTCTCACCGGACCGGGAGGCCGCGGCGAGAGTGTGCTCGCCGTCGTCGATCCGCCGGGTGTCGAGGTCGGCGCGCAGCCCCTGTGCGGGGCCCTCGACGAAGAACTCGAGGTCGATCTCGGTCAGCGGGTTGACGTTGTCGCCGCAGTTCCCGTCCCCGAGGCCGTACGAGCCCTTGAGCATCCGCCCGGTGGCGGTGCCGCTCGCCGGGGTGAGGGTGATGCCGGAGACGGCGAAGTCGTCGCGGTTGTCCCCGCACGAGGTGGGGTACGTGCCGGCGACGAAGTCGACGGTGTTCCAGCCGGGCTCCAGCCACTCGTTGGGGAAGGCCAGGTCGACGTGGCGTCCGGCGAAGTCACTCTCCAGCACCTGCTTGCGGCCGTTCACCAGGACGTGGTTGCCGTAGCGGGCCTCGATCGAGTTGCCGCCCACGGTGAAGCCGAGGGTCGCGGTCCCGGCGCCGAGGGTGTCGCTGACGTGCACGGCCGGGGCGTCGATCGAGTAGTGCAGCTCGACCTCCCGCAGGCGCGTGTCACCGCTGCCGCAGGAACCGTCGCCCAGGGCGTAGGAGTCCGCGATGTCCCGGCCCGTGACGGTGCCGCCGTCCAGGGCGAGTCCGAGGTCCGCGATGTCGAAGTCGTCGCGGTTGTCGCCGCAGCTTTCCCGGTAGGCGCTGGTGACGACCTTGACGGTGTTGTCCCCCGGCACCAGGTGGCGGGCCGGGACGGCGATCTCCACCCGCTGGTTCACCCAGGTGCCGCCCAGGTCGATCCGCTTGCCGTTGACCAGCAGGTGGTTGTCGTACTTGTCGTCGATGGAGTTCGAGCCGACGTCGAAGGAGAAGGTGGCCGCGCCGCTGCCGAGGTGCGCCTCGGTGACGGGTGCCGCACCGTCCACGGTCAGCGACCCGACGCCGCCGTCGGTTCCTGCCGGGAGGCTCGCGGACACCGTCTGCCGGCCGGCCACCAGCGTGCCGTCCTCGGGCAGCAGCCGGGGCGCGCCCGCGGGCGCGTTGTTGACGGTCACGTCGTTCTCGACCGTCTTGCCCGACGCGGTGGTCGCGCCGATGACGTGCGCGCCGTTGCGGAGCTTCGTGGTGTCCAGCTCGGCGCGCAGACCGGTGGTGCCCCGCGGATCGCCCAGGACGAAGAAGGTGAGTGCCGCCTTCGTCCGCAGCGTGGGGTTGGAGCCGCAACTGCCGTCGCCGAAGGAGTAGGTGTACTCGTTCTCCTCGCCGTCGGCCCTCTCGCCGAGCAGCTCCAGGCCGATGTCCGAGAGCACGAAGTCGTCGTGGTTGGCGCCGCACGAGCTCTCGACGGTACCGGCGACGACCTCGATCGTGTTCTCGCCCTTGACCAGGTGCTGGTTCGGTATCTCGATCGTGCCCCGTTCGTTGACGAGGTCGCCGATGTCGGCCCGGTAGTCGCCGTTGACCACGATGTGGTTGCGGTAGCGGGCCTCCGTCGAGTTCGAGCCGACGTCGAAGGTGAGCCGGGACACCCCGACCGTCCGCTCCGCGTCGACCTCCTTCCCGTCGACCGCCAGCCTCGTCACGGAGTCACCGGCGAGCGTCGGCGTGGCCGCGATGTGCTCGGTGCCCTCCAGATAGGTCCCGTCGCGGGGGACCAGCGCCGGCAGGCTGGTCCCCTCCGCCGAACCGGCTCGCTCCGCCGGCCGCTCCGGGTCGGCCCGGGCCGCCGTCGTGTTCCCGCTCACCAGGAGCAGCGCCGCGAGCGCCACTCCCGTGAGACGCCGCGCCCTGGACCCGCCGCCCGGCCGTCTTCGCCGCTGTCCTGTCCGCATCAGCAGCCGCCCTCCCTGATCGCCGCACGATGAAGGGCACACCGGCAGTTACGGGCATGCCCATGGCGAATCCTGGGCGGCGCGGGTGAACGCGGATGAAGCAGCCGTGAACGATCAGCGGAAGGAGGCGCGCGACCCGGTCAGCGCCTGAACACCCAGGTGGTCCTCGGCTCCACCGCCCAGCGGAAGACCCGCCGCACCGGCGGTGTGCACAGCACCGTCACGACCACGGCGGCGACCAGGGTGACCGTGATCCCGCCGAGCGGGCGGTACAGCCAGTCCGGGTCGTACCAGCCCCAGTACTTGCTGACCTGCGCGACGAAACCGTGCAGGAGATAGCCGTACAGCGTGGCCGCGCCGAGCGCCGTGAACCAGGTCCGCCGTCCCGGCACCCAGGCGAGGAAACAGGCGACGAGGAGCAGCGAGCAGCCGAACAGGACCAGGGTCACGACGGGGCCGTACCAGGCCGGGGCGGACAGTTCCTGCGCGCTGTCCCCGTGGTAGAGCCAGCCGGACGTCACCCGCGGGACCGCCCAGTACGCCGCGGCCGCCGCCACCGCGAACACCGGTACGGCCAGCATCCGCACCCGGCGGCGGCGCACCATCCGGAAGTGCTCGGGCCGCAGGACGAGACCGAGCACGAAGTACGGCAGGAACTGCAGCATGCGCTGCACGTCGAGGTCTTCGCCGAGCGACGGGGACACCGTCGCCAGCATGGCGATGACGAGCGCGACGGGAACCGGCCACCGCACGAGCTTCCACAGCGGCGTGGTGAGTCGCCACACGAACAACGCGGCCAGGAACCACGTCAGGTACAGCGGCTCCAGCAGCGTGATCGGCCGGTCGGGGACGCCGTCCGTCCACCGGGTGAAGAAGGTGTACGCCGTCTCGAACACGATGTACGGCAGGACGACGCCGGTGACCAGGCGCTTGACGCGCTCCGGACTGCCGTCGAAGCCGCGCGAGTGGTAGCCCGCGACGACGATGAACGCGGGCATGTGGAACGCGTAGACGAGCATGTACAGCGCGCTGACGGCCCGGCTGCCGTCGCGCAGCGGCTCCCAGGCGTGTCCCACCGCGACCAGCACGATCGCCAGGTACTTGGCGTTGTCGAAGAACGCGTCACGCCGCGGCGCCCGCCGGGACGTGTCGTCCTGTCCGGTACGGGGGACGGCGGCGGCGGGGATGCTGGGCGACGACATCCCAGCCGCCTCACCCGTCCCGCGGGTGGCTAAACCTGTGATCTGCCGGTGTGAGCGCCGCCCGTCCGCTTTGCTTTTCTTTTGCCGTTCGGGAACATGGTCACGGCCGCGTCCGTTTGACCGGACGGACCGTGACAGCGACAGAAGAGGTGGCACCAAGTGGCGATGTTTGACCGGCTCAAGGAACAGGCCAGGGCCCTCCAGCAGTCCCAGGGCGCACGGGCGGGGAGCGGACAGCAGCACGGGCACGGTTCCTCCTCGGGCGGCGGCTCCAAGGCCCAGCTCATGGGGCTGTTCAAGTCCCAGCTCGCGTCGGCCAAGGCGGAGCTCAAGAGCGGTGCCTACCGGGACGCCAGCATGGCGATGTGCGCGCTGGTCGCCGCGGCCGACGGACGCGTCGACCCGGCCGAGCGGCAGCGCGTGGAGGAACTGATCGTCTCCAACGAGGTGTTGCAGAACTTCCCGGCGGACCAGCTCCGCAAGCGGTTCAACGAGCACGTGGACCGGCTCACGGCCAACTTCGAGCTGGGCAAGGCCCGGGCGCTGGAGGACATCGCCAAGGCGGCGAAGAAGCCGGTCGAGGCCCGGGCCGTCGTCCAGACCGGCCTCGTCGTCGCCGGAGCCGACGGCAGCTTCGAGCCGGCCGAGCAGTACGCCGTGCGCGACGCCTGCTCGGTCCTCAACCTCTCACCGGCGGAGTTCGGTATCTGACGGCGGCTCGGGGAGAGCGGCGCCCGACGCCGGGCCGACGGTGTGACCGAGCAGGTGCAGCGGTGCCGCCGTGATCCCGGCCTCCTCCATGGCGTCCCAGTGGGCCCGCGCCACCGCCGCGTCCACCAGGCCGTGCACCAGCGGCAGCCGGTCGTCCGAGGCGCGCAGCAGGGACTCGGCGCGGCAGGAGGCCAGGGTTCCCTCGATCCAGGGCTGGGCGAGGTAGCCGGCCGCCGCCGCGGCCGGGAGGTCGTCGGCGACCTCCCGGCCGGTGCCGCCGACGTGCAGCAGTCCGCCGCCCAGGACCAGGACGTCGCTCCGTTCCCGCATACGGGCGAGGGCCCGTCCGGTGTCGAAGCAGTGCGGGAAGGAATCGTCGACCACGACGGCACCGGGCCGGAGCCGGTCGACGTCGAGCACCGCCGTCGCCCCGCTCACCGCCGTCACCAGCAGATCCGCGGCGTGCACGGCGTCCGGCAGCATCCGCTGCGCCTCGACGGCCTCCACCTCACCGGCCAGCCCGCGCTCCCTCAGCCGGCGGCCGAGCTCCCTCAGCCGGGCCCCGCTGCCGCGCACATCGCACAGCAGCAGACGCCGGGGCGGGCGGGCGGCCAGCGACAGCAGCAGCTCCAGTGACGACGCACCGATCGAACCCAGCCCGGCGAACGCCACCTCCAGGTCGGCGAGATCCCGGCCGGTCGCGTCCAGCGCCGCGTGCACGGTCCTGACCACCGACACCACCGTCGCCGCGTGCCCCGTCGTCACGGCCGACGGGTACCGCCGGTGCCGCAGCACGTCGAAGCCGTATCCGGTCAGCGACGGGATCATCCCGGCGAGGGACACACAGCGCGCGCCCAGGGAGGCGGCCAGCGACACCGCGCGAGCGGTGTGGTCCACCAGAGAGGCCCCCCGCCCGAGTTCGTCGGCGAACAGCGGCACGCACACGAAACCCGACCGGCCCAGCGGTGTGCGCACCGTCTCCAGCAGCCTCGGGCCGCCGTCGGGGAACAACAGGGCGCGCATCTCGGCCCGGGGCAGCGCCGCCTCGGGCAGGCCAGCCAGCCGGGCGAGGTGCTCCGGCGCCGGCAGATAGCCGACGAGAGCCGCGTCCGTCGTCCCCCGCCGCCTCCTCGGCGGGGGCACCACGACCCGGCGGTTCCCGGCCGCCCGCACCAGACGGCCGCGCACCGAGCGGACGAAGCCGTCGAGCGCGTCCGGCGAGAACGCGGCGGCGCTGCCCCGGACGGTGACCCGCAGCCCGTCACCGTCCGGCCGTACCGCCATGAACAGATCCGTCGCCGACGACGGCGGCAGGAACACGCTGTCCCCCGCCTCCCACGCCACCCGCAGCGCACCGTCGCCCCGCGGGGCCAGCGCGGCGAAGTCGAGGTGGGTGAAGAAGAACTGCGACGTCACGGGCAGACCGTCGGCGTGCCGGGGCACCACGTCCTCATGGGCGCGCGCCTCCTCCGCCTCCGCCACGATCCGGCGCAGCGCGTCACCGAACTCCCCTTCCGCGAGGGGCGCGTCGGCCGCGCCGGCCGGCCGCACGGGTACGGCGCCGGCGAACGGCCCGAAGACCCGGTGCGCGTCGGGCAGCGCACGGTCCCGGCCGCTGACCGCCAGTCCCACCACCAGATCGGGCCGGCCCGTCACCGCCGTCAACTCCTGGTAGTAGGCGGTCAGCAGCGGGGCGTACAGCGTGGTCCGCGCGGCCGAGGCGACCTCGCGCAGGGCGGCCGTCAGCGTCGCGTCGAGCGTGAACCCGGCCGACTCGAAACGGTGGTCGCCGCCCACGGCGGCGGTACGCAGCACCGGCGGCCGGTACGGGGCGTTCAGCCGGCCGGTCCGGGCCCGGTGCTCCGCCGTGGCCGGTGCGCCGGCGGCGGACCCGGCCACCGCCAGGGCGTGGTCGCGGAAACCGGCCCGCAGCGCGGGCAGTGCGGGCGCGGCGCCGCCGGCCAGCCGGTCGTACACCTCGATGAGTTCCCGTATCAGCAGCGCCGAACTGTAACCGTCACCGATGAGATGGTGCGCGTGCACCAGCAGGACGTGCTCCCGCGGCTCCAGGGTGAGCACCCGCAGGCGTATCAACGGCCACGCCCAGGGTTCCAGACGCCGCTCCGCCTCGGTCGCGGCCCGCTCGTCCACCTCGGCGGGATCGGCGACCGTCTCGAAGCCGACCGGCAGCCGCAGCGACCGGGGCAGCTCCTGCTGCACGGGCGGCCGGGCACCGGAGGGAAAGACGGTGCGCAGCATGCCGTGGCGCTCCACCAGCACGTCCACCGCCCGCTGGAAGAGGTCCGGATCCAGCGGCCCGGACAGCCGGAGCCGCGCCAGCCACGTTCCGACGCCCGGCGAGAGCGCCTCGGCGAGGAGGAACCCGCGCTGGCCGGGAGTGACCGGGAACGGGCCCGGATCCCGGTCACCGGACGGAGCGGGCGCGGCGTCCGTGACGTCCCCTTCCGCGGCGCCGTCCACGGCCTCCGCCAGTGCGGCGAGGGTGCGGTGACGGTAGACCACGGTCGGCCGGGGCAGCGGCCCCGCCCGCTCCGCGAGCCGGGCGAACACCTGGAGGACGAGCAGTGAATCGCCGCCCAGTTCGAAGAAGTCGTCCTCCCGGCACACGGCGGCCACCCGCAGCACCTCGCACCAGATCGCCGCCAGCCGCCGCTCGGTCGCCGTGGCCGGGGGAGTCCTCCCGTCACCGGACGGTGTGCCCGGACCGGCGTCCGTCGTCAGCAGCGCCGGCCGGTCGACCTTGCCGGTTCCGGTCAGCGGCAGCACGTCGACGAACGTGATCCGCGCCGGGACCATGTACGACGGCAGCAGCCCGGCCAGATGCCGGCGCACCTCACCCGCGACCGGCCGTTCGGCCCCCGCCCGGGTGGTGACGAAGGCGAGCAGCCGTCCCTCGTGCGCGAGCACCACGGCCCGCCCGACACCGGGACAGGTCTGCAGCGCCGCCTCCACCTCTCCCGGCTCCACCCGGTTCCCGCGGATCTTCACCTGGTCGTCGACCCGCCCCAGGAACTCCAGGACGCCGTCCGCCGACCGGCGCACCCGGTCCCCGCTGCGATACCAGCGCCGCCCCCCGCGCACCGTGAACGCCCGCGCGGTCAGCTCCGGTTCGCCCAGATAGCCGGAGGTCAGACCGACACCCGCGATGAGCAGCTCCCCGGCCTCACCAGCCCCGCACACGGCACCGTCGGCGTCGACCACCTCCAGCAGGGCACCGGCCGCGGGCCGCCCGATCGGCAGCCGCCGCACCTCGTCACCCGGGCGTGCCTCGATGATGTGGCAGGTGGCGTTGACGGTCGCCTCGGTCGGCCCGTACAGGTTCGCGACGCGCGTGCCGCCCCCGAACAGGTCGAACCAGCGGCGCACATGCTCCACGGGCAGCGCCTCACCGCCGACGTGCACCCAGCGCAGCGCCGACAGGTCCACCGGTGCCGCACCCCGCCCCGCCCGTGCCTCGGCGGCCGACAGCAGCTGCTCCCACAGCGTCGGAACGGAACTCCACACGGTCACCCGCGCCCGCTCCACCCGCGCCAGCAGCAGCTCGGGGTCCCGCAGCAGGTGCCTGGGCACGGTCACCACGGTGCCGCCCACCATCAGCGGCGCGAGCAACTGGCGCACCGAGGCGTCGAAACACGGCGACGCGGTCTGCGCGAGACGGTCGTCGGGGCCGTAGCCGAAGGTGTCGACGGCCCAGTCGAGGTAGTTCTCCATCGCCCGGTGGGTGACCGGCACCGCCTTCGGGCGTCCCGTCGACCCGGAGGTGAAGATGACGTACGCGACCGCCCCGGGATCCGGCGCGGCGGCGGCAGGGCCGTCGTCGTCCGACGGGCCGTCGGCCGCCACCGTCCGTACGCCGTTCAGGCCTTGGGCGAGGCCCAGGGTGGGGGAGTGGCACACCACCGTGGAGGCGCCCGTACGGGTCAGCTGATCGGTCAGCCGCGCCCGGGGATGCTCCGGATCCAGCGGGACCCAGCCGGCCCCGGCCCGCAGGATGCCCACCACACCCACCACCGTGTCCGCACCCGGCTCGGTCAGCAGCCCGACCAGACCGCCCGGACGGACGCCCTGCGCACGCAGCCGCGCCGCGAGGGCGGCGGAGGCACGGTCGAGTTCCCCGTACGTGAGGGACGCCTCCCCGGCGTCGACGGCGGTCGCGCCGGGACGCGTACGGAACCGGTCGAGCAGCCGGGTGATCAGAGGAAGGCGCCCGTCGGGCAGCGCGGACGGTGCCGGTCCGGGCACGGGCACGAGCGCCGCCAGCTCCTCCCGGAACTCCCGGTCCAGACGGGCCACGGTGGCCCGCTCGAACAGCGGCGCCGGGAAGTTCCACGACACGCGCAGCACCGGACCGTCCGCCCAGCACAGCAGGGACAGCCGGGTCGTCGCCGACCCGGTGCCGGCCGCGGTCGCCCCCACCTCCACCGGGCAGCCGGGTGCCGCCGCGGCCGGGAACCGGGCGAAACTGAAGCCCGCCGGGCTCACCGTACGGGGCCCGGCACCGGCGCCGGGCAGCATCCCGGCCAGGTCCAGACTGCTCACCCCGGCGTGCCGCTCGCTCTCCAGCCACAGCCGGCGCAGCCGCTCCGCCAGCGCCACGACCGGCTCCCCGCCGTCCACCTCGCACAGCAGCGGCAGGGTGTCGGCGAGCGGACCGACGAGCCGGTCCATCCCGTCGAAGCGGTCGTCGCGGCCCGCCCTGGCCACGTTCACGGCGACGTCCCGGCGCCCCGTCCACCGCGCGAGACAGCGCACGTACGCGGCGAGGAGCAGATGGAACAGGGACACGCCGTGCGTGGCGGCGAGCCGTTCGAGACCGGCGCTCGACTCCGCGTCGAACGCGCCGTGGTGCTGCACGATCGGGCCGGTCGCGGGAGCGTCGGGATCACCGTCGTAGGGCAGCCGCAGTGGCGCACCGCGCGCGGCGAGACGCTCCGCCCAGTAGCGCCGGACGGCATCCGGCACACCGGGGTGCCGCGTGCTCGCCGCGTACCGCGCGAAGTCCGGCGCCGCCGGCACCGGCTGTGGCGTGGGCTCTCCGTGCCACAACGCGGTGTACGAGGTCCACAGTTCCTCGGCGAGGACGTTGAGGCTGTACCCGTCGGCGGCCGCGTGGTGCACGACCAGCAGCAGATGGGCGAGTTCCGGCTCCTGGCGGAGCAGCACGGCGCGTACCGGCGGACCCGCCGTCAGGTCGAAAGGCCGGTTGCACACGGCGGACTCGGTGCCGGCCAGGTCCTCGGCCGCGCAGTCCCGCACCTCGTACCAGTCCGCCACCGGAACCGGCGCGGCCACCCGCTGCGTCGGCCGCGCGCCCGAGGTGTCCACCCGCAGCCGCAGCATGCCGTGCCGTTCCGCCAGGTGCGCCAGCGCCCGGCCGAGGACGCCGGTGTCGAGCGGGCCGCGGATCGTCAGCCGCAGATGACCGCGCGCCGGGACGTCCGGGTGGAGCAGGCTGCTGGTGTGGAGCGCGAGCTGGACGGGCGTCAGCGCGAAGGGCTCGCCGTCCAGGTGGTCCGGGCGGTCCGGGACCCGGTCGTCGAGGTGGGCGGCGAGTTCGCGCACGGTCCGGTGCTCGAAGAAGAGCGTGGTGGGCAGGTCCCGCCCCAGCTTCCGCTCCAGCCGTTTGACGAGGTCGACGGCGCCCAGCGAGTCCAGGCCGAGGGTCAGGAACGGCGTGTCGTCGTCGACCGCCGCCGGCGGGACCTCGAGGGACCGCGCCAGCAGCTCCCGCAGTACGGCGGCCGTACCGGAGGAGGCCGGGGTTCGATCGCTCGTTCCGCCGGCCATGGGCGGCGGTGCCGGGCTGGCCGGGGGTGTCGTGGGCGTCAGATCGGCGAGCACCAGCTGTGCCGCGTCCGTGCCGCAGGCCGACCGCAGGGCCGCCAGTGCGGGCGCCGTCGCCAGCGGCCGGCCCGCGGCGGTCGCGAGGCCGCCGACGCCCCCGGCGGCGAGGCCCGTCCCGCCGAACGGCCCGAGGTTCACCGACAGCCACGGGCGGCCCGCCCGCCGTTCGGCCCCGGCGAAGGAGTCGAGGAAGGCGTTCGCCGCCGCGTACGCGCCCAGGGCGCCGGCCAGGCCGGGCAGCACCGACGACACCGACGAGAACGCGACACGCACTCCGGGGTGCTGCCCGTGCCGGTCCAGCGCCTCGGTCAGCAGGACGGTGCCGAGCGTCTTCGCGCCCAGCGCGTCGACCGTCTCCTCCGCGTCCGTTCCGCGCAGACTGCCGGGCCGGGCGACTCCGGCCGCGTGGAAGACGGCGTCCAGCGGGGGGAGGCCGGCGACGAGCCGTTCGACGTCGTCGGGGACGGTGAGGTCGGCCGTGACGTAGCGGGCGTCGGCGCCGAGTGCGGTGAGTTCTTCCAGGAGACCCCGGGGCGGGTGGGGGGAGCGTCCTGCCAGTACGAGGACGGGGCGGGCCCGGTTCGCGAGTTGCCGGGCCAGCGCGGAGCCGATGCCTCCGGCGCCGCCCGTGATCAGGTAGGCGCCGTCGGCGGGCAACGGGGCCGTGCGGGCCGTGTGTTCCCCGGTGCGTGGCACGACGGCCCGTACCGAGCGCTGCCCGGCCCGCCAGGCGACGGCTCCTTCCGCCTGCGGCGCCGATGTCTCGGCGAGCAGTGCCCGCAGGTGCTGCTCCTCGTCGTCGAGGGAGGAGAGGTCGATCCAGTTCGCGATCACCCCCGACTCCTCGGGGACGGCCAGGGCCAGGCCGCCGAGGATCGCCTGGGCGGGGTTCGGGTTCTCCGGGCCGTGGCCTGTGACGTGTGCGTCCTGGGTCACCACCAGCAGGCGGCGGGCGCCGGTTCGGTCGAGCAGGGCGAGTGCTTCATGCAGTGCCGTGACTGCCTGGTGCTGGTGTTGTCGCAGGTCCGGCAGCGTTAGGGGGCGGGCCGTGTCGGCGAGCAGGATCACGGTCTCCGGGGTCTCGGCGTCATCCGCCCCCTGGGCGGCGAGTCGGTCTGTCAGCCGGCGTACCGCTGTCAGGTCCGCACCGGTCACTGTGACGGCGGGGTGCGTCGGGGTGGGCCGGGGGTGGGGCTGCGCTGCTCGGTGCTTGCGAGGTGCCGCTGCACCCACCCTCCCCCACTCCCGGCTCCGCTCGAGCGGGGGGACCCCCATCGCCCTGGGGGTACCTCCCAGGCCCTTTCGGGCTCTGAGGGAGGTACGACTGCCCGCGGTGGGCGACGAGTTCTGCCACACGATGTCGTGCAGCAAGCCCTGTGTCGTGGGTTCGGACCAGTACCTGCTTCGCTGGTACGGGTAGGGCGGGAGCGGTATCCGTCGGTGCCCCTCGTCGAGGGTCGTACGGTCCACCGGTACGCCTCGGGTCCACAGTCGGGCCACGGTCTCCAGCAACTCCCGTGCACCGCCCGGCGCTTCGACCGCCGACACCACGAAGACATCGCCGTCTGCCGCTACCGTCCGGGTCGGGCCGAGGTCCACGAACGTGTCGTAGCCCTCCTCCACCAGGCGCGTCACCGCGCGGTCGAACCGCACCGGACGCAAGGCGTGTTCGCGTAGGTGGTCCGGGGTCATCGGGGGCTGCCACGCGGCGGTGAGTGTGCTCATCACCGGTGTCGTGGGTGCCGTCGGGGTCAGTTCGCGGGCCGCGTCCGACAGGGCCTGGGCGACCGGCTCCATCAGCGGGGAGTGGAAGGCGCGCGACACCCGCAACGGGCGTACGGCCGCGCCCCGTTCGGCGAGCCGCCGTGACGCCTCGCGGACCGCGTCGGGGGTGCCGGAGATCACCAGCCGCCCCGGCCCGTTGTACGCCGCGACCGCCAGTTCGCCCCCGGAGGCGTCCACCAGGGCGGACACCTCCCGCTCCTCGGCGCCCAGTACGGCCGCCATGGCGCCCGGTGCGGTCGACCCGCCCATGAGCCGGCCCCGTTCCGCCGCGAACGTCACCGCCTCGCGCAGGGACAGCGTCCCGCCCACGCAGGCGGCCGCGAGTTCGCCGACGCTGTGTCCGACGACCGCGTCGGGCCGTACGCCCCAGGCGGTCAGTTGCCGGGCGAGGGCGACACCGTGCGCGACCAGCAGCGGCTGCGCCACCTCCGTCGCGGCCAGGTCGTCCTCGGCCACGTCGCCGTCGACGCACCAGTCCGTCAGCTCCCGCCCGCACACCCTTCCGACGGCCGCCGACGCCTCGTCGAGCGTGGCGCGGTACACCGGCGCCGTGGCGTACAGCGCCGCGCCCGGACCCGGCCGCAGGCCGCCCTGGCCGGGCAGGACGAAGACGGTCCGGGGCCGGTGCGTCACCGTCCCGGTGATCGCGCCCCGTCGTGCCGTGCACGCCGCGGTGAGCCGTTCCGGCAGGTCGCCGTCGGCGACGATCGCGAGACGGTGGGGCCGGTCGTCCCGTGCCGTACCGGCCGTCGCACAGACGTCGGCCTCGTCGAGCCCCGGGTGCTCGCGCAGATGCTCCGCGAGCCGCGACGCCCACGCCTCCAGCCCCTGTGCGCTGCCCGCCGAAAGGGTCAGCAGACGAGGGCCGTCGCCCGCCCGGCGCGCGGTGCGCACCGGCGCGGGCGGGGCCTCCTCCAGGACGGCGTGCGCGTTGGTGCCGCCGAAGCCGAAGGCGTTGACGCCCGCCCTGCGCGGCCCGTCCGACTCCCAGTCGGTCTCCCCGGTGACGAGGGCGAACCCGGACCGTTCCACCGCGGGGGAGGGCGGGGTGTGGTGCAGCGAGGCGGGCAGCCGGCCGTGGCCGAGGGCCAGGACGACCTTCACCAGCGAGGGCAGCGCCGCCGCGTTCAGCAGATGCCCGATGTTGGTCTTCACCGAGCCGAGCAGCCGGGGCCGGCCGTCCGGGCGGGGCGGGAAGGCGTGTGTCAGGGACCGCAGTTCGACCGGGTCGCCGACGGCCGTGCCCGTGCCGTGCGCCTCGACGTAGGTCACCGACGCCGGGTCGACGCCGCAGTCCTCGTACGCCCGGGTGATCACCTCCCGCTGGCGCAGCGGATTGGGCGCCATCAGACTCAGCGACGTACCGTCGTTGTTGACGGCGGTGCCGCGGACGACGGCGAGCACCGTGTCGTCGTCACGGTGGGCCTCCGCCAGCCGCCGTACGACGAGTGCCGCCCCGCCCTCGCCCGGTACGAACCCGTCGGCCGCAGAGCCGAAGGCGCGGCCGCGCCCGGTCGGCGACAGGGCCTGCGCCGCCTCCAGGGAGCGGTGCGCGGCCGGGGTCAGATGCAGGTTGACGCCGCCGACGACCGCGAGGTCGCACTCGCCGTCCGCGAGGCTGCGCCGGGCCAGGTGCAGGGCCACCAGGCCCGAGGAGCAGGCGGTGTCCACGGCCAGCGCCGGCCCGTCCAGGTCGAGACAGTGCGCCACGCGGGCGGCGACGAGGTTCGGGAGGTTGCCGGTCAGGGCGGCCTCGACCGGCGGCGTGTCGCCGGGGGCGGCGTCGGCGAGGATCTGCCGGTAGCCGCTGTCGCCGACGGCGGCGAAGACGCCGATCCGCAGGCCGCGGCGGCGCGGCCCGGCGTATCCGGCGCGTTCCAGCGCCTCGTGGGCGAGTTCGAGGAAGATCCGTGCCTGCGGGTCGAGCGCGCGCGCCTCCTCGGCACCGATCCCGAAGTGCCCGGCGTCGAAGGCGGCGGGGTCGTCCAGGAAGGCACCCCACCGCCCGTCCTCCGCCGCCGCCCCGGCCGTGCCCCAGCGGCCCGCGGGCACCGCCGTCACGGCATCGCGGCCGGCGGTGAGCAGCTCCCAGAACTCCTCCGGCGTACCCGCGCCGGGGAACCGGCAGGCCAGCCCCACCACGGCGGTCTCCGGGCCCCGGGACGACGCACCGTCCCCGGTCCCCCTTCGCCCGGGCGCCTGCCGCCCCGCCGCGTCCAGGAGGTGGTCGGTGAGGGCGGCCACCGTGTCGTCGCGCATCACGGCCGGCCCGAGCGTCACGTCCAGCGCCCGCTCCAGCTCGGCGAGCGCCTCCATCGCCTTGAGCGAGCCGCCGCCCAGCTCGGCGAACCGGTCCCGGTCCCCGAACGACGGCTCCGGTATGCCCAGCACCTTCGCCCAGACCTCCCGCACCACGCCCCGCACCTCCGTGCGGGAGCGGGGCACCGGCGCCGGGTCCCCGGACGGCCGCGGCGGTTCCTGGCTCGCCACGGCCACCCCGGAGGCGGCCGTGGGCCGGTACGCCCCCTCCTCGAACCGCGACCGCATCCGCTGCCGCCGCACCTTGCCGCTGGTCGTGCGCGGGAAGGCGGACGGCGGCAGCGCGAACACCCGCACGTCGTCGTGGCCCAGCGCCGCCCGCACCCGCCCCGCGACCCGGTCCAGCACCCCGGCCGCCGAACGCGGCGGCCGGGCCCAGGCCACGAACACCACCACCCGCTCCCCGCCGGTCACCGGGTCGGTCGACCCGACCACCACCGTCGTCCCCGGCGGCACCCCGGGCGTGGCCGCCGCGACCTCCTCCATGTCCGGGGCGTGGAACGTACGGCCGTTGACGAAGAGCACGTCCTTGTGCCGGCCGCTGACACACAGCCGTCCGTCCCGCAGGAAACCGAGGTCACCGGTGCGCAGCCAGCCGTCGGCGAAGGCGGCCGCAGTCGCCTCCGGCAGACCGTGGTACCCGCGGGCCACCTGTGGACCACGCACCTCGACATGCCCCACCCGCCGGTCGCCCAGCGGACGGCCCCGGTCGTCGGTGACACGCACCGAGCACCCCGGCACCGGCAGCCCCACGTCCATCAACTCCACGGCGTCGCCGCCCGGTTCCCGCTCCACCGCCCGCCCCCGGCTGAGCGCGGCACGCTCCAGGGCGACGGGCACGGCCACCTCGCCCGGCGGCGGGAACGCGACGGCCAGGGTCGCCTCGGCCAGCCCGTACACGGGCGTCGCCGCCCGGGGGTCGAGCCCGGACGGCCGGGTCCGGGCGGCGAAGTCCCGCCACACCGTCGCCGAGATCGGCTCGGCGCCCACCAGGAGCAGCCGCACCGTGCTCAGATCGAGCCCGGCGAACACCTCCTCGGGAACCCGGCGGACGGTCAGCGCCAGGGCGAAGTTCGCGGCGGACAGCAGGGTGGCCCGGTGCGCGGCGGCCACCTCGAACCACAGCCGGGGGTTCTTCGCGAACGACAGCGGGGCGATCCGCACCTGCTTGGCCCGCGCGGCGAGCGGCGCCAGATGGGTGCCGATGAGCCCCATGTCGTGGAAGTACGGCATCCAGCTCACCACCACGTCCCGGTCGGTGAGCGCGGCGGCCCCGGTCAGCTGGCGCAGGTTGGCCAGCACGGCGGCGTGGGTCAGCTCCACGCCCTTGGGCGCCCCGGTGCTGCCGGAGGAGAACTGCAGGAACGCCAGGCCGTCCGGGTCGGCGGTGGCGGGCGACCCGACGGCGGAGGACGTCCGCAGCTCCTCCAGCCGCAGGACCCGGGCGCCGTCCGGGAGTTGGCCGGCCACGTCCGCGCAGGCCTCGTCCACCGCGACCGGGGGACGCCCGAGGTGCTCCCACACGGGGCGGACCCGCCGCACGTCGGGCGCCAGCGGCACTGGCACCAGACCGGCCGCGAGCGCGCCCCAGAACAGGGGCTGGAAGTCCTCACCGCGGTCCGCGACCACCGGCACACAGGTGCCCGGCGCGACTCCCGCGTCACGGTAACCGCCCGCGACCCGCAGGGAGTCCTCCAGCAGCCGCCGGAAGGTGACGGGCGTCTCCCCGCCGTCCCCCCGGACATGGACGACCACCTGGTCGGGGGCACGGCGGGCGGCGTCCAGCAGGACGTCCAGCAGCGTTACGGCGTTCATGGGTCCGTTCGTTCGTGCGGGGGCGACCGGTCGGCGACGACGACCGACCCCATTGTCAGTGGCTGCCCCTACGGTTTGATCAGTAGGACCCGGCGGAACGGCCGCGGGTTCCGTCTGGGGAGGGGTTTGTCATGTCTGCCGGTTCCACGGTGTCGACGACGTATCTGGAGCTGTCGCAGGAGGACGGCGCCGCGCACAAGTTCTACGAAGTGACGGTCGACGGCCAGACGGTGACGGTGCGCTACGGCAGGATCGGCGCGACGGGACAGACCCAGACGACGACGTTCCCCACGGTCGCGAAGGCGCGGGCCGCCGCGGCGAAGAAGGTGGGGGAGAAGGTCCGCAAGGGCTACGAGCCGGCGGTGCCGGGGCAGCGGGCCCCGCGCGCGGTGACCCGTCGTCAGGTGGCCTCGGCCCCGTCCACCGCGCGCGCCGTGGCCCCCGTGCTGTGGCGGTTCGGCACCGGCTCCTCGGCGTTCGGCATCCACGTCGACGACGACCGCTGCTGGGTCGGCAATCAGTCCGGAGACGTCTTCACCCTGGACCACGAGGGCGAGGTACTGGCCCGCTTCAGCCTGCCGGACGGGGTGAAGTGCCTGGTCGCGGACGACTTCTGGATCTACGCGGGCTGTGACGACGGCCGGGTCTACGACCTCTCCTCGAAGCTGCCGTTCGCCGCCTACGACATCGCCGCGGACGTCGACATCTTCTGGCTGGACATCCACGAAGGGGTGCTGAACGTCTCGGACCGCGCCGGCCGCCTCACCGTCATCGACCACGAGGACGAGCACCAGTGGACCCGCCGCAGCCAGGGCGAGCACGCCTGGATGGTCCGCGCCGACGACCGGGCCGTCTACCACGGCCACCAGGGAGGTGTCACCGCCTACGCGCCCGACGGCGGCGGCGAGCTGTGGCACACCCCCACCCGCGGCGGGGTGCTGTTCGGCTGGCAGGAGGACGACACCGTCTACGCCGGTACGGCGCACCGCGTGGTGCAGCGGCTGTCGAAGGCGACCGGCGCCATCGAGGCCACCTACGCCTGCGACAGCGCCGTCTACTCCTGCGCCACCTCCCCGGGCGGACGGTTCGTCTTCGCCGGTGACGCCGCGTCGTCCGTCTACTGCTTCGACCGGGACGGCACGCGTCTGTGGAAGCTCGGCACGGGCGGCGGATCGGCGCTGTCCATGCAGTACCGGAACGAGCGGCTCTACCTGGTGACCACGGACGGTTCGCTGGTGTGCGTGGACGCGAGCGAGGCGGCCGTCTCCGCGGCGCAGCAGGGCACGGTGCCGGTCGCGCGGGACGTCAAGCTCGCCGCGGCCCTGCCGACCTACGCGCCGGCCACGGCCGCGACCGCGGTGGCGACCGTCGCCCAGGCCCCCACCGGTGCCGTCGTCGTCGAATGCGTCCAGCAGCAGGGCCGGCTGCGCGTCCACGTCGTGTCCGAGGGCTACGACGGTTCCTGGAACGTGCAGTTCCCGCGGGCGATACGGGTGCCCGGCGCACGCTATGTCGTGGACGCGCTGCACCCGGCGGCCGGCGGCTTCTACCGGGTGCGCGGGGAGATCCGCCGGCTCCAGTGACCGCCGGCGGGCGCACTCGGCGAACCCGTGAGCCCTGTTTGCGCCCCCGCATGGGCAAGGACAATGCAGTGCTCGTGATCACCCCGTGAAACACCGTGGTTTCCGGCCCCGTTCAGGAAAGCAGGTCGACCGTCGTGCTGTTGCGTCTGCCCACATCCCTGTCCGAAGCTCAGCGGTATCTGGCCGAAGGAGCGGTGCCCGTCGGCGGAGCCACCCTCGTGTGGGCCCTCTGGCAACGCGACGGCTTCCCCGAGCAGGCCATGTCCCTGCGCAAGCTCCCCCAGGCCACCCTCATAGAACGCGAGGCGCTGGGCGCCGCCGTCCTGCTGCACCAGGTGGACGACCGGGTGCCGGACGTGCTGCGCCGGGCGGCCTCCACCGTGGGCACCGGAGCCGTACGCCGGACGGCCACCGTCGGCGGCAACATCGTGGGCAGCACCCTGCGCTGTCTGCTGCCCGCGGCGCTGGTCCTGGACGCGCGGGCGACCGTACTGGACCGGGACGGCACCTACGAGACCGACCTGGCCGAAGTGGTGGCCAAGCGCCATCTGCTGCTCGGTATCCGCTGGCGCGACCCCGTGGCCAGCGGATACTACAAGGCGGACGGCGAGGCGGGCGGGCCGCCGCCCCTCGTCGTCGCCACCGCCGTGCACACCGGGAGCGACGGCGCCCGCAGCCTCTTCGTCGCCGTCCGGGACGGCTACGAGGTGATCAGCGAGACCACGCCCTGTCACAACACCGGAGCCGAGGAGGTGCTGCGGGCCCTGGACCGTACGGACCTGGGGTCACTGCCCGCCGAGGCACGGGACGAGGTGCGCCGTGAGGTGACCGCGCTCCTGGACCGCACCGACGACCGCTGACGCCGGCCGTCGGCGCCGGTGCGCCACCCGGACCGCCCGGGTGGCGCACCGGCGCGCACCGTTCGGCAGATCCGCGGGAGCCGTTCGCCCATCGGCAGGTCCACCACCCGGGTCCCCCCGAGCCCGGTCCGCGCGACCACCATGCCGGGGTGCTCCGCGACCACCTCGCCGATGACGGCGGCGTCGGCACCCAGGTGATGTGCCGTCATCGCGGCCAGGACCGCGTCCGCGTGCTCGCGCGGCACTCGGCGGGTTCCAGGGTGGCGATGTCCCCCACCTGGAAGCCGTGCTCCCGGTAGCGGGCCGGCAGCCGCCGGCCGCTGTCCGGGATGACCCCGATACCGCGCCACGCCCGGTCGGCGACCTCGAACACGTCGTCCAGCACGGCCCGCGCGGCCGGGCTGCCCTCGGCCCGCACGGCGCGCCGCACGCCCTCCAGGATGTCCAGCGGCTCGAACCCGGTCACCACGATCGGCACCCGGAGCCGTTCGGCGAGCGCCGGGTACTCCTCCGTACCCATCACGCTGCACACGTGCCCGCAGGCGCGCGGGACGCCCGGTCCGGTACGGGCCCGCGGTCCGGGGATCCACATCGCGCCGTCGACGGTGGGCCGGCGGACGGCGCCCACCCGGGTCGCCGGCGGTTCGCCGGGGACGACGGGACCCGGTGCGGCCCGGCTGACTGTGATGGTCAAACACACCGGCCCGTGAGCGTCGGCATGGATCCCGTTCCTCATCCTCGTGGGTGGCACTTCCGTCCGCCGGGCAGGCCGCACGACCGGCTCCAGGTCACCCGATATGCCCTGAGATGCGACGAGTGGGAGGCTTTTACTGCCGGGGCGCTGAGGGACGTGCCCCCACGAGAGCGGACAGGTGGGCCGACACATGCCCGAGGATCGCAAGTCGTCGCGGCCGTCACGGGGCCGCGGGGCCGGCCGTCACCAGGGGAGCGGGCACCACGGCTGGTCCCCGGACGTCGACGAGACGCGGCAGGAGGAGAACCCGAGCGCCCGCCGCTCCTTCCACGCGGAGGAACAGGCGCCGTCGCACGGAGCGGGACGCAGGCACGTCGAGGACGAGCGCACCTCCGTCCCGGGCGACGTCGCGCGCAGTGACGTGCGGCGGGGCGAGGAGTACGCGGACCGGGGTGAGGAGGGCAGGCGGGGCACGGGCCGCCGGGGCCGCTCCGCACGCCCCGGCGGCACCAAGGACGAGTCCGCCTTCACCGGGGTCGACCCCGACGACTCCGGCACCGGACGCCGGCCGGGCTGACGGGCGGACGTACGGGCCCGGCCCGGACGCCCGCCCGGATCAGTCGACGGGCCAGGTGTGGACCGGGGCGTTGAGGTGCATGTAGTCGATGTACTGCTGCGTCATGCGCCGCAGCGCCTCGTGCCGGCCGCAGTGCGCCGAGGCCTCGACGTGATGGAACATCTCCTTCTGCCACACCGCCCCGTTGCGGCCGGTGACACAGCGCTGCTCGACGACGCCGAGCAGCGGCTCCCGCCAGGCGTCGTCCATGCCGGAGAGCTCCAGCCCGCGGTGCGCCAGCGGCAGCAGCCGCCGCAGGACCAGTTCGGAGGCGGGCACCTCGCCCATCCCGGGCCAGTACAGCCGGGCGTCGATGCCGTACCGCGCCGCCGTCCGCAGATTGTCCTCGGCGGCCGAGAAGGACATCCGTGACCACACCGGGCGGTCCTCCTCCACCAGGGCGCGGGTCAGCCCGTAGTAGAAGGCGCCGTTGGCGAGCGTGTCGGCGACGGTCGGACCGGCGGGCAGCACCCGGTTCTCCACCCGTACGTGCGGTTTGTCCTGGGCGACGGCGTAGACCGGGCGGTTCCAGCGGTAGATGGTGCCGTTGTGCAGGGTCAGCTCCCCGAGTTCGGGGATGTCGCCGCGCTCCAGCGTCTCCGCCGGGTTCTGCTCGTCGCACAGCGGGAGCAGGGCGGGGAAGTAGCGCAGGTTCTCCTCGAAGAGGTCGAAGACGCTGGTGATCCAGCGCTCCCCGAACCACACCCGGGGCCGCACCCCCTGCACCTTGATCTCCTGCGGGCGGGTGTCCGTGGCCTGCTCGAACAGCGGGATCCGGGTCTCGTGCCACAGCTCCTTGCCGAACAGGAAGGGGGAGTTGGCGGCGAGCGCGACCTGGACGCCGGCGATCGCCTGTGCCGCGTTCCAGTAGTCGGCGAACCGCTCCGGGGACACCTGGAGGTGGAACTGCGTGCTGGTGCAGGCGGCCTCCGGGGTGATCGTGTCCGCGTAGGTGCGCAGCCGGTCGATGCCGGTCACCTCGATGTGCAGGTCCTCCCCGCGCGCCGCGAAGATCTGGTCGTTGAGCAGCCGGTAGCGCGGGTTCTCCGACAGAGCTCCCTCGCCGACGTCCTCCTGGCGCAGGGTGGGCAGGATGCCCGTCATGATCAGACGGGTGCCGATCGACCCGGCGCGCCGCTCCGCGTGGTTCAGCGCGGCGCGGATCTCGGCCTCCCAGGAGTCGGGGCCGCCCGCGGTGAGCCGCCGCGGCGGGATGTTGATCTCCAGGTTGAACCGGCCCAGCTCCGTCGCCCAGGCCGGGTCCGCGATCGCCTCCAGCGCATCGGTGTTGCGCATCGCGGGCTCGGCCCGGTCGTCGACCAGGTTCAGCTCGATCTCCAGCCCCACCCGGGGCCGCTCGGCCTCGAAGCGTGACTCGCGCAGCATCTGCGCGAACGTCTCCAGGCACTCCTGCATCTTGATCCGGTAGCGGCGGCGGTCCTCGCGGGTGAAGGTGAGCGCCGGGACGTCCCGTCCCATGGTCTCCCTCCAGGGTTCTCGTCCTCGGAACCTGTCCACTTCAGCGTCGCACCGGCGGCCGGGTCCGACCACGCGAGCCCGGTGCGTCGTCCGGACGCTCCCGGCGAGGAAGGCGGTCAGGCTGTCGAGGAGCATGGTGCCGTCCTGCCCGGCCGTGTCGCGTTCCTCCGCCGTGTCGCACGTCCGGCGGAGCGCGATCCGCGTCCGGCCGCCGTCCTCGTCGAGTTCCACGGCCGTCACCGACGGCTCGGCCTCCCGGGCGCGTCCGTCCCCATCACCAGCAGGCGGTTCTCGGCGACCTCCGGGCAGGGCCCGGTCGGCTGTCGGTGGTGGTCCGCTCGGCGCTCATGGTGTCGTCCCCTTCTGTCCCGCGTCTCGGCGGGCGGGCCTCGCTCAGGTGCGGACGTGCGGGGGCGCGCGGAGTCATCGGCCGTCAGGGGGTGTTTTTCGTTGACAACGAATCGTTCATTCTGTGATGCTCGTTCCATGCCATCGACCACCCCCGCACAGCCCGACGACCCCTTCGTCCCGCCGAGTTCCGACGCGGCGCGCGTCCAACGGGTGCACGCCTCCCTGTTCCGCATCGCCGAACGGCACGCGGCCACGGACGCACAGCGCCGCCGCCAGATCCACCCCGGCGTGATCGGCCCGCACGAGGCGGTCAGGCTCGTGGCCTTCCTGCTCAGCGGCGCCGCGCTGCCCGAGGACGGCGAGCCCGAGGTGGACCACGCCGACATCACCGCCGCGCTGAGCCTCGTACCGCGTGCCCGCGCGGAGATGGACGAACTGGAGGCCGGACTCCTGGAGATGGCGCGCGGACGCGGCATGACCTGGCCCGAGATCGCCTTCGGCCTCGGCCTGGGCAGCCCGCAGGCAGCCCGGCAGCGTTACGAACGCCTGGCCGACCGCACCGACGCGGGCGACCGGTAGCCGCTCGGCCGGCCGTCGCGGGCCGCCGGCTCGCCCACCGCTCGGGCGGCCCGCCACCAGGCGGCACTGACCGCCCGGTGCGCCGTCGCCGTCCCGGCCGCCGTGCCGGGCGGCAGACGCACGGGACGGCCGATGTGGACATGGAGACGCGGACGGCGCAACGGGGCGGTGAGCACACCGGCCAGCTGCTTCGCGACCGGACCGGAGGCCAGCCGCCGGGCCCCCGCCTGGCCCACGGGGACGACCGGCGCGCCGGTCGCGGCCGACAGCCGTGCCGGCCCCGTACGGAACGGCCGGGGCGCGGCACACCCCGCGTCCGGGCGCGACGGCAGGCCCCCTTCCGCGTAGATGAGCACGTGGCGTCCCGACCGCACCGCCTCCGCCGCGGCCTGAAGCGCGTCCGCCGCGCGGGCCGACCCCCGGTGCACGGGGACATGCCCGCCCTTCGACAGGGCGCGCCCCAGCACCGGCACCCGCCACAGCCCCGCCGTCGCCAGGACGACCGGTGTCACGCCCACCCCGCGCAGAGCGGCCAGCACCAGCGCCGGATCCGCCATCGAGTCGTGGTTGGCGACGAAGACACTGCCCGCGGGGAACGGCCCGTCGGTCTCACGGGTGACGGTGAGCCGCCCGAACAGCGGCAGCAAGGCGGCGGCGGCACGGCTGAGCAAGGGACGTCCTTCCGGCAGAGTGGATTCCTGCCGGTCAGCTTCGGGCGCGGCGGGCTCCCCGCGCCTGAGTACGCGTACTCGGAACCGGTGGCGCCGCCTGCTCGGTCCAGGGCCGGGGACCAGGGCTGAATCACCCCCGGGTGCCCTGGGTACCCGCCACTTCCCCGCGCGGACACGCCGCGCCGCTCCACCACGGGAGGCCGCCATGGCCGACCTCGACCCGATCGGCCTGCAGAAGGCCCTCAAGGGCGCCGACCACCCCGCCGGCGAGGACGACCTCGTCTCGGTGGCGAGGAGCAACGGCGCGGACGACACCTTCGTCAAGAAGCCGGGGCAGACCGGCACCAAACGGTTCGACGGCCCCGACGAGGTGCAGAAGGCGGTCTTCGGCAACGAATAGCCCTGTTCCGGGGCCGCCCGCACGGCGGCCCCGGCCCTGCCGGACAAGCGAGACGAGGGACGGTACCGCGATGACCGAGTACGAGCGTTCACACACGATGCCCGCATCACCCGAGCACGTCTTCGACCAGGCGGCCAACGTCGAGCAGATGGGCGACTGGCTGCCCGAGGCCCTGCACGTGCACGCCGAGGAGCTGCCCGCCGTCACCGTGCACGAGGACCGCTCCGACGAGGACACCTCCGCGCTGCTCCGCGCCCAGCGGGACCAGATGCGGCTCGAATGGGGCACGCGCGAGCAGGGCAGCTACACCGGCTGGCTCCAGGTCGCCGGCATCGGCAGCGGGGCCAGCGAGGTCACGGTGCACCTCTCCTTCTTCGACGACAGCCACGACCCGGGCGAGAAGGCCGTCGGCGACGCCCTGGACTCCAGCCTCCGGCGCCTGGAGGAACAGGTGCGGCTCCGTGTCGACAACGCCGCCGGCTGACCGTCCGCCCCGTCCGGAAGGCCCCACCATGAGCAGTGAGCCCACCCCCGAGCACCGCTCGGACACCGCACTCAGGGTCAACGGCAAGCCGCACACCCTCCGCCTCGACCACCGGCAGGTCCTGCTGGACGTCCTGCGCGAGGACCTCGGCCTCACCGGTGCCAAGAAGGGCTGCGACCACGGCCAGTGCGGGGCCTGCACGGTCCTGGTCGACGGCCGCCGCGTCAACAGCTGCCTGCTCCTGGCCGTGTCCCTGGACGGCCGCGACGTCACCACGGTCGAGGGCCTCACCGACGGCGGCGACGACGGTCTGCACCCCCTGCAGCAGGCCTTCCTCGACCGGGACGCCTTCCAGTGCGGGTACTGCACGCCGGGACAGATCTGCTCCGCCGTCGGCGCCCTCGCCGAGGCCGCGGCAGGCCATCCCTCCCACGTCACCGACCCCGCCGCCCCCTCCAAACGGCCCGTTCCGCTGGACGCCGCCGAGATCCGCGAGCGGCTCAGCGGCAACCTGTGCCGCTGCGGCGCCTATCCGCACATCGTCGAGGCCGTCGAGGACGTGATCTGAGTGAAGCCCTTCGGATACGTGCGGGCCGCCACCGTGGAGGAGGCGGCCGAGGCGCTCGCCGCGCATCCCGGCGCCCGCTGCCTGGGCGGCGGCACCAACCTGGTCGACCTGATGAAGCTGGGCGTGGAACGCCCCGACGTCCTCGTCGACGTCAGCCGGCTGCCGCTGGACACGGTGGAGGAACTGCCCGACGGCTCCGTGCGCGCCGGCGCCACCGTCCGCAACAGCGACCTCGCGGCCCACCCCCTGGTCCGCGACCGCTACCCCGCCCTGTCCCAGGCGCTCCTCGCCGGCGCCTCCGGACAGTTGCGCAACGCCGCCACCACCGGCGGCAACCTCCTCCAGCGCACCCGCTGCCCCCACTTCCAGGACCTGTCCAAGCCCTGCAACAAGCGCGCACCCGGCAGCGGCTGCGGCGCCCGGGAGGGCACCCACCGCGACCACGCGGTCCTCGGCCACTCCGAACACTGCATCGCCACCCACCCCTCCGACATGGCCGTCGCCCTGGCCGCCCTCGGCGCACGCGTGGAGCTGTACGGCGACGAGGGCGCCCGGGACGTCCCGGCGGACCGGTTCCACCGGCTCCCCGGCGACCACCCGGAGCGGGACACCGGGATCCGGCCCGGCGAGCTGATCACCGGCGTGGTGCTCCCGCCCGCCACGGCGTCGCTGCCCTCCGCCTACCGCAAGGCCCGTGACCGCGCCTCGTACGCCTTCGCCCTGGCGTCGGTCGCCGCCGTCCTCGACACGGCGGACGACGGCACCGTCACCCACGTGGGGCTCGCCTTCGGCGCGCTCGCCCACAAGCCGTGGCGGGCCGAACGCGCCGAGACGGCACTGCGCGGCGCCCCGGCGACCCCGGACTCCTTCGCCCGCGCCGTCGACCTGGAACTCCAGGCGGCCCGGCCGCTGCGCGACAACGGCTACAAGGTGCCCCTCGCCCGCGGTCTCGCCGTGGACGTCCTGACCCGGCTCGCGCCGGCCGCCCGGCGCCCCCGACACCTCACGGAGGACTCATGACCGGCACCGGTACCGCGCTGGGTGCCCCGGCCGAGCGCCGCGAAGGACGCCAGAAGGTCACCGGCGGCGCCCGCTACGCCGCCGAACACCCCCTGCCGGACCGCGCCCACGCCTGGCCCGTCCTCGCGGCCGTCGCCCGCGGCCGGGTGACGGCCACGGACACCACGGCCGCCCTGGGGTCGCCCGGCGTCCTGACCGTGCTCACCCACGAGAACGCCCCCCGGCTCACCGAGCCCGACGACCCCACCCTCGCCGTGCTGCAGGACCCCGGCGTGCCGCACCGCGGCTGGGTCGTCGCGCTCGTCGTCGCCCGCTCCCCGGAGGAGGCCCGCGCCGCCGCCGCGGCGGTCCGGATCGAGTACGCCGAGGAGAAGCACGACGTGACGCTCACCGCGGACCATCCCGAGGCGTACGAGCCGGAGACCGCCAACGCCGGCTACCCGGCCCGCCGTGAGTACGGGGATCCCGACGGCGCCCTCGCCGCCGCCCCCGTCCGGGTCGACGTCTCCTACCGCGTACCGCCGCTGCACAACCACCCCATGGAGCCCCACACCAGTACGGCGCGGTGGGAAGGCGACCGCCTCGTCGTGCACACCTCCAGCCAGGGCGGCACCGCGGTGCGCGCCACGCTCGCCGCGCTGTTCGGGCTGCCCGAGGACCGGATCACCGTCCACACCGGCCATGTGGGCGGCGGCTTCGGCTCCAAGGGCACCCCGCGCCCCGACGTCGTGCTCGCCGTCATGGCCGCCCGGGAGACCGGCCGGCCCGTCACCGTCGCCCTGCCCCGCCGCGACATGCCCGCCCTCGTCGGCCACCGGGCCCCCACCCTGCACCGGCTCCGCCTCGGCGCCGACGACGACGGCCGGCTGACCGCTCTGACCCACGAGATCGTCACCCACACCTCCCGCATCAAGGAGTTCGTGGAGCAGGCGGCGGTCCCCGCACGCGTCATGTACGCCACCCCGAGCAGCCGTACGCTCCACCGCGTGGTCCGGCTCGACGTGCCGACCCCGTCCTGGATGCGCGCACCCGGTGAATGCCCCGGCATGTACGCCCTGGAGTCGGCGGTGGACGAACTCGCCACCGCCCTCGGCATGGACCCGGTACGGCTGCGCGTCCTCAACGAACCCGAGCGGGAACCGGACAGCGGCAAACCGTTCAGCAGCAGGCACCTCACGGAGTGTCTGCGCGAGGGCGCCCGCCGCTTCGGCTGGGACCGCAGGGACCCCCGCCCCCGTTCCCGGGCGGAGGGACCGCTGCTCGTCGGCACGGGCGTCGCGGCGGCCACCTACCCCGTCCTCGTCCAGCCGTCCACCGCCGAGGCGCGCGCGCTGCCGGACGGGACCTTCGTCGTCCGCGTCAACGCCACCGACATCGGCACCGGAGCCCGTACCGTGCTCGCCCAGGTGGCGGCGGACGCCCTCCGCGTGCCGCTGGACCGGGTACGGACCGAGATCGGCGACAGCGACCTGCCGTCCGCGTCCCTGGCCGGGGGATCCTCCGGAACCGCCTCCTGGGGATGGGCCGTGCACGACGCCTGCACCAGGCTCACGGGCCGGCTGGGCGGCCTCACCGGCCGGCTGCCCGACGAGGGCGTCACCGCCCACGCCGACACGGCGGGCCGGGCGGACGCAGAGAGCCCCTACGCCCGCCACGCCTTCGGGGCGCACTTCGCCGAGGTCACCGTCGACTCCGTCACCGGCGAGGTGCGGGTGCGCCGGATGCTCGGCGTCTTCGCCGCCGGACGTGTCCTCAACGCCCGTACCGCACGCTCCCAGTTCATCGGCGGCATGGTCATGGGGCTGGGCATGGCGCTGACCGAGGGCAGCACGATGGACGCCGCGTTCGGCGACTTCACCGAGTCCGACCTGGCGTCCTACCACGTGCCCGCGCACGCCGACGTGCCCGCCGTCGAGGCGCACTGGATCGACGAGCGCGACGGCCACCTCAACCCGATGGGCGGCAAGGGGATCGGCGAGATCGGCAACGTGGGCAGCGCGGCCGCCGTCGGCAACGCCGTCCACCACGCCACCGGCGTCCGCTTCCGCGACCTCCCGCTGACCCCGGACAAGGTGCTCGCCGGACTGTCGGAACCGCCCGTTCCTACCAGTGGGCGGGGCGGCTGAGCCCGGGAGGCAGCACGGTGGCCGCGTCGCCCCTGGCCGCGTTGAGCTGCGCCTGGGTGAGGAAGAGGGCGCCGGTGAGGTCGGCGCCGCCGAGGTCCGCGTCGCGCAGGTCGGCGCCGATCAGGTCGGCGTCGCGCAGATCCGCCCCGCTCAGGTCCGCGGCGACGAGGAGGGCCCCGCGCAGGCTGGCTCCCCTGAGGCCGGCGCCGGACAGCTTCGCGCCGATCAGATCGGCTCCGCGGTGGTCCTTCCTGCGGCCCGGGACGCGGGCCCGGGCGAGTTCGCTGGCGCGCAGCAGCAGCGGGTTGACCTCGCCGCGCAGCGCGTTCACGTCCAGCGCGGCGACCGCCTCGGCGCTGCCGCGGGTCAGGCCGTCGATGCGGGCCAGCGCCCGCCGCAGCTCCTTGTGGACGGGCCGGGCCGCCGCGAGGTCGAGGGCCTCGGCGACGTACCGGAGCAGCTCGTGGAGCTGCCGCATCACGGGGAAGACCTCGAACATGGCGCGCGCCGACTCCGGCGCCCGGCGCCAGTCGGTGCCGCCGAAGGTGACCTGCGACACCTTCTGTCCGGCGCCGAAGCAGTCGAAGACGGTGCAGCCGGGGTAGCCCCGGTCGCGCAGCCGCTCGTGGATGCCGCAGCGGAAGTCCGCCCGGAGGTGGGAGCAGGCCTGCCCGGCGGCCTTGTCGACGGCGAAGTCGGCGGAGCGGGCGAAGGGCAGGGCCACACAGCACAGGCCGAAGCAGTTGGCGCAGTCGGCCTGTAGGTCCTTGCGGCCCCCGGGGGTCACGGGGGCTTCGTGCTGGGGTGACACCGTGCGGGCTCCCGTTGTGCGACGAGCGGTCGGCGCCCATTCTCGCAGACGGTTCACCCGGGGATCCTCAGGGACGGCCGGTGAGGTAGCCGCCCATCGAGGTGAAGTACTCGGTCGCGCCCAGTTCCCGGCCGTCCTCGGTCCGTACGCGGGTGATGGCCAGGCCGTGGTTGCGGCCGGTACGGGCGTCGGCGCCGGCGACGATCACCACGCCGTCGCCCTCGCGGTAGAAGATCCGGCCGGGCGTCCCGCCGTAGCGTCCCCGGGACACCACGGCGGCCAGGACCTCGATACGCCGGCCCTTGTGGAAGGTGAAGGCGCTCGGGTACGGGTCCGACTGGGCGCGTACGAGGCGCTCCAGGTCCTCGGCGGGCCAGTTCCAGTCGATCCGGATGTCCTCGAGGGACCGCTTGTGGAAGAAACTGGCCTGCGAGCGGTCCTGCTTGGTGAACTCGGTCCGCCCGGAGGCGATCAGGGCGAGGGCGCCCGTGGTGACGGGGGCGATCAGGTCGACGGTCTTGTGGAAGAGGTCGGTGGCCGTGTCCGTCGGCCCGACCGGGACCGCCCGCTGGAGGACGATGTCCCCGGCGTCGAGTTCCTCGTCCATCAGGTGCGCGGTGACGCCGACCTCGGACTCGCCGTTGATGAGGGCCCAGATCAGGGGGGAGAAGCCGGCGTACTTCGGCAGCAGCGAGTCGTGGACGTTCAGCGTGCCGTGCCGGGGCAGGCCGTAGATGTGCGGGGGGATCCAGGTGCGCCAGTTGTTGGCGACGATGATGTCCGGGTCGGCGTCCTTGAGCCGCGCGAACAGCTCCTCGTCGTCGGGGCGGTTGCGGACGATGACGGGGATGCCGTGTTCCTCGGCGAGCTCGGCGACCGAGTCGCTCCAGATCCGCTCGTAGGCGTGCTCGCTCCTGGGATGTGTCACCACCGTCATCACGTCGTGCTCGGAGTCCAGCAGGGCCCGCAGGGTGCGGTGGCCCCAGGTCTGATAGCCGAACATGACGACCCGCATGCGGTTCCTCCTCGGGCAGGGAATGGCCGCCGCCAGTAAAGCAAGGCTTACCTAACGCTGCAACGCCGCCCGGGTGAAAGCGGTTTGATGACCGGTCAGAAAATCGAACTCGTGAACTGTCCTTTTTGTCCAGTCGACAGCTTCACGACATAAGCTTAGGCTTCCCTAAGTTTTGCGGGCCGCTGTTCCGCCGGCGCGCCCCTCCTCCCGTAACCCCGACGCCGGACAACCGGCCGCCCGCACGATGGGAGTGACATGGCTCAGGTTCTTCCTGGCGACCCACCTCCGGTCCACGACCTCATCGGTATCGGCTTCGGCCCGTCCAATGTGGCCATGGCGATCGCACTCAGCGAGCACAACGCGCGTGCCGGCAGGCAGGAGACGGTCACCGCCCACTTCTTCGAGCGGCAGCCGGCGTTCGGCTGGCACCGGGGCATGCTGATCGACGACGCGACGATGCAGGTGTCCTTCCTCAAGGACCTGGTGACCCTCCGCAACCCGACCAGCGAATACAGCTTCCTGAGCTATCTCCAGAGCAAGGGACGCCTGATCGACTTCGTCAACCACAAGAACTTCTTCCCGCTGCGGACGGAGTTCCACGACTACTTCGAATGGGCGGCGGCGAAGGTCGACGACATGGTCTCCTACGGCCACGAAGTCGTCGCCGTCGAACCCGTCTTACGTGACGGAACGGTCGAGTACCTGGACGTGACGGCCCGCTCGCGGGACGGGCTGGTGGTCCACCGGGCCCGCAACCTGGTCATCGGCACCGGGCTGCGCCCGCGGATGCCGGAGGGGATCGAACGCTCCGACCGCATCTGGCACAACTCCGACCTGCTGGCCAAGGTGGACGCCCTGGAGGGCACGGATCCCTCCCGGTTCGTCGTGGTCGGCGCCGGCCAGAGCGCCGCCGAGAACGTCGCCTACCTGCACCGCCGCTTCCCCGGCGCCGAGGTCCACGCCGTCTTCTCCCGCTACGGCTACAGCCCCGCCGACGACAGCAACTTCGCCAACCGCATCTTCGACCCCGATGCGGTGGACGAGTACTTCACCGCCCCCGAGGACGTCAAGCGCAAGCTGATGGACTACCACGGGAACACCAACTACTCCGTGGTCGACACGGACCTCATCGAGGATTTGTACCGGCGCGTGTACCAGGAGAAGGTGCTCGGCACCGAGCGGCTCCACTTCCACAACGTGTCCCGGCTCACCGAAGTCGTCGAGACCCCGGAGCGGGTCCACGCCACCGTCGTCTCCCTGGTCACCGGCGAGCGGACCGCCCTCGACGCCGACGTCGTCGTGTACGGCACGGGATACCTGCCCGCCGACGGACTGGCCCTCCTCGGCGAGACGGCCGGGCTCTGCCACCGCGACGACGAGGGCCGCGTCCGCGTCGAGCGGGACTACCGCGTGGTGGCCCGCCCCGCACTGCGCTGCGGAATCTACCTGCAGGGCGGCACCGAGCACACCCACGGCATCACCTCGTCCCTGCTGTCGAACATCGCGATCCGGGTCGGCGAGATCCTGGACTCGATCCTCGACCGGACCCCCGCGTCCCCCGACGCGCACCGTCCCCTCACCGACGGGATCGGCACCGCTCGTTAGCCGGCCCGAGGTCCAGCCCCCCACACCGCCGCGCACTGCCCGGTCGTCGTACCCGGCAGGCGCGGCACCCCTGTGAAACCCCGTGAAAGGAACCAACGTGTCCACTGGAACACGCCCCGCGCCGGCGCGGATCGCCGGACTCATTCCCAGGGTGGTCGTGGCCGCCGTCGCCGCGCTCGCCCTGACCGCCTGTGGGGGCGGGACCGACGACTCCTCGTCCGACAAGGACTCCTCTTCCCCGGCCGGTGCGGGAGCGCGGTCCGCGGCGTTCCCGGTCACGGTCGAGCACAAGTACGGCAGTACGACCATCGAGGAGGAACCGAAGAAGGTCGTCACGCTCGGACTGTCGGACCAGGACGCGGTGCTGGCGCTCGGCGTCAAACCGGTCGGCGCCGTCGACTGGTTCAAGGAGAAGCCGTACGGCAAGTGGCCCTGGACCAAGGAACTCTGGGGCTCCGACACCCCCGAGATCGTCGGCGAGCGCGACGAGTACAACATGGAGAAGATCGCCGCGCTGCAGCCGGACCTGGTCATCGCCCAGTACTCGGGCATGAAGAAGGAGCAGTACGACACGCTCTCGAAGTTCACCAAGGTCGTCGCCCAGCCCAAGGACCACCCGGACTACGGGGCCCCCTGGCAGGAGATGACCCGCCAGATCGGCAAGGCGCTCGGCAAGGACGACCGGGCCGAGAAGCTGATCTCGGACATCGACGCGCAGTTCAAGACCGTCCGTGACGAACACCCCGAGTTCGGCGGTCTCACACTGGCCGTCGCCGACAGCTTCGAGGCCGGCAAGTACTCGGCGTTCACCAGGACCGACCCCAAGGCCATCTTCTTCAAGGAACTGGGCTTCCGGCTGAAGCCGCAGATCGACGAGCTGGCCAAGCCGGGCTGGAACGTGGCCGAGCTCAGCGCCGAGAAGCTGAACGTCCTCGACGTCGACCGGCTGGTCTGGGTCACCTCCAGCACCGACGCCAACGACCGCATCAAGGCGGAGCCGCTGTACCGGAAGCTGAAGGTCAGCCAGGACGGGCGCGACCTGTTCGTGCCCTACCAGGACCCGGACATCGGCGCGGCGTTCTCCTTCAACACGGTCCTGTCGATCCCGTACGCGATCGAGGAGATCACCCCGCTGATCACGGCCGTCGAGTGAGACCGGCGGGCGGCGGACACCGACAGGCCCGCCGCCCGCCGCACCGGTCCGACACCTCCACGGCCGCTCACCGACGCACATCAAGGAAGGGTCCTTCTTACGATGCCTGACGCCGAGTCGGACCGGACCACAGGGTCCGGGCTGTGGCCCCTGACCGGAGCGCAGTCCGGTATCTGGCTCGCCCAGCAGATCGAGCCGGACAGTTCGGTCCACACCCTCGCCTTCGTCCTCGAACTGCGCGGCGCCGTCGACCCCGGCCGCCTCGCCGCCTCGGCCCGCCGGGCCGTCGAGGAGGCCGAGGCCCTGCACGTCCGCGTCACCGCCGGCCGGGACGGGCCGCGGCAGACGGTCGTACGGGCCCCCGTCGACGTGCCCGTCCTCGACTTCCGGGGCGAGACCGACCCGGACCGGGCGGCCGCCGCCTGGATGGACGCCGACCGCGACCGGCCCGCCGACCTCGCCGGCGGCCCGCTGTTCGCCCAGGCGGTGCTCCGGCTCACCGACGGCCATGTGCTCTGGTACCAGCGCTACCACCACATCGTCGTCGACGGCATGGGCGCCGCCCTGATCACCCGCAGGGCCGGTGAGCTCTACACCGGGGGCGAGCGGGCACCCGCCGCCCCCGACGGGACGCTCTCCCGTCTGGTCACCGCCGACCGGGAGTACCGCGCGTCCGCACGACACCGCACCGACCGCGCCTACTGGCTCGACCGGATGTCCGGCCGCCCGGAGCCCGTACGCCTCGTCGAGCGCGCACCGGCGCCGATGACGCGGCGGGTGCGGCGCTCCACGGTGCTCGGCGCGCGGGACACCGCCCGGCTGGAGGCCGCCGCCCGCGGCGCCGGTGTCCGGCTCTCCCGGTTCCTGATCACCGCCGTGGCCGCCTACCTGCACCGGACCAGCGGCGCACAGGACCTGGTCCTCGGACTGCCGGTCACCGCCCGCGGGGACGACGGGGCGGCGGCCGTGCCCGGCATGGTGTCCAACGTCGTCCCCCTGCGGGTGCCGGTCCGACCGGGCACCACCGGAGCCGAACTGGCGGCGGAGACCGGGCACATCGTCGCCGAGGCCGTCGAGCACGGGCGCTACCGGGCCGAGGACCTGGCCCGGGAGCTGGGACTGGCCGACGGGCTGGCCGAACTGGTCGGGCCGACGGTCAACATCCTCCCCGGCACCGCCGACCTGCCTTTCGACGGCCACCCGGCCGAACTCCACCCGGCCTGGCTCGGCCCGGTGAACGACCTGGCCTTCACCTTCTCCCGGGCACGGGACGGACAGGGCGTCCGCCTCCACCTCGACGCCGACGCCGACGTCTGCGACGAAGCCGCCCTGCGCGACCACGAACGCCGCTTCCTCGCCCTGCTGGACTCCCTGGCCGAGGCCCCCGACCGGCCCCTCGGACACATCGACCTCACCGACGCCGCGGAACGCGGCCGGCTCCTCGGCGAACTGGGCGTGTCCCCGCGCGAGGTGCCCGAGCTGACCTGGCCCGCGGCCTTCGAGCACCAGGTCCGCGGGGCGCCCGACGCCGTGGCACTGGTCTGCGAGGACCGGGAACTGACGTACGGCGAACTGAACGCCCACGCCAACCGGCTCGCCCGGCTCCTGATCTCCCGGGGCGTGCGGGCCGAGGACGTCGTCGCCGTGGCCCTGCCCCGCTCGCCCGAGCTGGTGATCTGCCTGCTCGCGGTACTGAAGACCGGCGCCGCCTACCTTCCGCTGGACGCCGACCACCCGAAGGACCGCATCGCCCACATGCTGTCCGACGCGGGAGCCCGCACCGTCGTCACCGTGCGCGACCTGGCCGGGGAACTCCCCGCCGTACCCGGCGCGGGCCACGTCCTGCTCGACGACCCGGCCACGGCGGCCGCGTACGCCGCACAGGACCCCTCCGACCTCTGTCTGCCGATCCCGCTCGACCGGGCCGCGTACGTCATCTACACCTCGGGCTCCACCGGCCGCCCCAAGGGCGTCGTCGTCACCCACGACGGCGTCGGCAGCCTCATCGCCACCGCCACCGACCGCATCGGCGTCGGCCCGGACAGCAGGGTCGTGCAGTTCGCCTCCGTCGGCTTCGACGTCACGGTCTGGGACCTGATCATGTCGCTGTGCGTGGGCGGACGGATCATCGTCGTCCCCGAGGGGCGCCGCGTCGCCGGACCCGCCCTCACCGAGTACGTCGCCGGGCACCGCGCCACCCACATGATCCTGCCGCCGTCGCTGGTCTCCGCGCTGCCGCGGGACTGCGCACTGCCCGACGGCGCCGTCCTCGTCGTCGGCACCGAGGCCGTGCCGAGCGAGCTGATCGCCCGCTGGGCCGGGCGGCTGCGGGTCGTCGTCGCCTACGGGCTCACCGAGGCGAGCGTCAACTCCACCCTGTGGCTCGCCGACCCCGCCCGGCCGGGCCCCGCGCCCATCGGCCGGCCCGATCCCAACACCCGCGCCTACGTGCTCGACTCCGCGCTGCGCCCGGTCCCGGTGGGCGCCGAGGGCGAGCTGTACGTCGCCGGCCGCGGTCTGGCCCGCGGCTACCTCGGCCGGCCGGGGCTCACCTCCGAGCGGTTCGTCGCCGACCCGTTCGGCGCGCCCGGCACCCGCATGTACCGCACCGGCGACCGGGTGCGCTGGGCCCCCGACGGCAACCTGGAGTTCCTCGGCCGCGCCGACGGCCAGCTCAAGATACGGGGCCACCGGATCGAGCCGGGCGAGATCGAGAGCGCCTTCATGGCCTGCCCCGGCATCTCCCAGGCCGCGGTCCTGCCACGGGACGACCACCGGGGCGTCACCCGCCTGGTCGCCTACCTCGTGGCGGAGACCGACGCCGCCGTGACGGCCGCGCGGGCCCGAGCGGCCGACGTCCTGCCCGACTTCATGGTGCCGTCCGCCGTCGTCGTCATCGACGGCCCCCTTCCGCTGACACCCAACGGCAAACTCGACAGGCGCGCCCTCCCCGCCCCCCGATGGACCTCCCTGAGCGGGACGGACGCACCCACCACCCCCGCCGAGACCACGCTCGCCGGCCTGTTCGCCGACGTGCTCGGCATGCCGTCGGTCGGCGTCCACGACAGCTTCTTCGAACTGGGCGGCGACAGCATCGTCGCGATCCGGCTGGTCGACCTCGCCCGGGCGGCCGGGCTCACGATCACCCCCCGCGACGTGTTCCGCCGGCGGACCGTGGCGGCGCTCGCGCAGGCCGCCGACCAGGCCGGCCCCGGCACGCGGCCCGACACCCCGGCGCACCTGGACGAGGACGCCCTGCCGGTCTCCCCGCTCCAGGAGGGCTTCTTCTTCCACGCCCGGTACGACACCGACGCCGCCGACCCGTACCTCGTGCAGCAACTCCTCGACCTCACGGGCCCGGTGGAGCCCGACCGGCTGCGCCGGACGCTGCAGCACCTCCTCGACCGGCATCCGCTGCTGCGCGCCTCGTTCCGCCAACTGCCCGACGGCCGCGTCGTCCAGCGGCTCGCGGAACACGCCGTCCTGCCGTGGCGGGAGACCGGCACCCGCGCGAGCGGCGGACTGGACGCCCTGCTGGAGGCGGACCGGGCCGAAGGCTTCGACCTCGCCCGGCCACCGCTGCTGCGGGCCACCCTGATCCGCGACGGACACCACCACCGCCTGCTGCTCACCCTGCACCACATCGTCGCCGACGGCTGGTCGCTCGCCGTCCTCCGGCGCGAACTGCTCGCCGCCCACCGGGGCGAGGACCTGCCGGAGCCCTTCGCCCTGCACCGCCACCTGGCCTGGCTGGCCGGCCGGGACCGCGACGCGGCGCGCGAGGCGTGGCAGCGGGCGCTGACGGGACTCCCCGGGCCCACCCTGCTCGCCGGCTCCCTCACGACGGCGGACGGGCACCGGGCGCCCGCCCGGCCGGACCACCTGGACGTCCCGCTGCCCGACGACGGCCTCACCGCGTACGCCCGCACCCACGGAATCACCCTGAGCACCGTCGTCCACGGCCTCTGGGGCCTGCTCCTCGGCGGCCTGACCGGCACCCAGGACGTGGTGTTCGGCACCACGGTGTCCGGCCGGGGCCACGGGACCGGCGACCTGGACCGTGCCGTCGGCCTGTTCATCAACACCGTCCCGGCCCGCGTACGCCTGACGCCCGACGAGTCCCTCACCGACCTGCTGCGGCGCGTCCAGGACGAGCACGCGGCCCTGCTGGACCACCAGCACCTCGGTCTCGCCGACATCCAGCGGACCGCGGGCGGCGGCGAACTCTTCGACACCCTCGTCGTGTTCGAGAACCACCCGACCGCCTCCGACGACGGTGCGGACACCCTCCGCGTCACCGGCTCCGAGGTGTACGACACCGTGCACTACCCCCTCGCGCTGATCGCCGAGCCGGAGGACGGCCGGCTGCGGCTGCGGTTCACGTACGACGCAGCACGGCTGGACCGGCCGGCCGTGGCCGGCCTCGCCGGCCGGTTCGTGACCCTGCTGCGCACCCTGACGTCCGACCCCGGCCGCCCGGTCGCCCGCACCGACCTGCTGACCCCTCAGGAGCGGCGGCGCCTGACCGGCCTCGACACCACCGCGCACCCGGTGCCCGACGCCACCCTGGCCTCGCTGTTCGCGCGGCAGGCGGCACGCACGCCGCACGCCACGGCGCTCGTCTTCGAGGGCACCACCCTCACCTACGCGGAACTCGACCGGCGCGCCGAGGCCCTGGCCCGCCGACTGCGGGCACGCGGCGCGGGCCCCGAACGGTTCGTCGCGGTCGCCGTGCCCCGGTCGGCGGAGCTCGTGATCGCGCTGCTGGCCGTCCTCAAGGCGGGCGCCGCCTACCTTCCCGTCGACCTCGACCACCCCGCGGACCGGGTCGCGTACCTGATCGGCGACTCCGGAGCACGGACCGTCGTGACCACCGCGGAGGCCGCCGCGAGGCTGCCCGAAGTGCCCGGTCTCCGGCACCTGATGGCCGAGGACGACGAGGACGTCCCCGACACCCGGCCGGTGCCGGCCGGCCCGGACCATCCCGCGTACCTGATCCACACCTCCGGCTCCACCGGGCGCCCCAAGGGCGTCGTGGTCACCCACCGGGCGATCGTCAACCGGCTCGCCTGGATGCAGGCCGAGTACCGGCTCACCGAGGACGACCGGGTGCTCCAGAAGACGCCGTCCGGTTTCGACGTCTCCGTGTGGGAGTTCTTCTGGCCCCTGCTGGAGGGCGCCACCGTCGTCCTCGCCCGCCCCGGCGGCCACCGCGACCCCGCCTACCTGGCCGAGCTGATCCGCACCGAACGGATCACCACACTGCACTTCGTGCCGTCGATGCTGGCCGCCTTCCTGCGGTTCACGGAGACGGAGCGGGACCGGCCGTGGGCGGCGGGCCTGCGCCGGGTCTTCTGCAGCGGCGAGGCGCTCCCCGGCGCGGACGCCGCACGCTGGCGGGACCTCACCGCCCGCTCCGGACAGGGCCCCGTCCCCCTGCACAACCTCTACGGCCCCACCGAGGCCGCCGTGGACGTGACGTACTTCCCGTACGACGGCGGCGGCGAGACCACGGTGCCGATCGGCCGGCCGGTGTGGAACACCCGGCTGCGTGTGCTGGACGCCTTCCTGCGCCCGGTGCCCGACGGCGTCCCCGGCGAGCTGTACCTCAGCGGGATCCAGCTGGCGCGCGCCTACCACGACCGGCCGGGGCTGACCGCCGAGCGGTTCGTCGCCGACCCCTTCGGCGCGCCCGGCGCACGCATGTACCGCACCGGGGACCTGATCCGGCGCCGCGCCGACGGCGCCGTCGAGTACCTCGGGCGCACCGACCGGCAGGTCAAGATCCGCGGCAACCGTGTCGAACCCGGCGAGATCGAGGCGGTGCTGGGCGGACTGCCGGGCGTGGACCGGGCGGCCGTGATAGCCCGCGACGGCACCCTGACCGCGTACGCCGTGCCCGCGCCCGACGCCGCTCCGGTGGACGCCGAGAGCCTGCGCGCGGCGCTCGCGGACGCGCTGCCCGCGCCCATGGTGCCGGGTGCCGTCCTGCTGATCGGCGAACTGCCGCTGACCCCGAGCGGCAAGCTCGACGTCAACGCGCTGCCCGTGCCGTCCGCCGCCCCCGGCGCCGGTGGCCGCGCACCCGCCGACGAGCGGGAGCGCGCCCTGTGCGACGTCTTCGCCGCCGTGCTCGGGGTGCCCGGCATCGGCGCCGACGACGACTTCTTCACCCTCGGCGGCGACAGCCTCACCTCCATCACCGTCGCCACCCGGGCCAGGGAACACGGACTGCTCATCGGCCCGCGCGACGTCTTCGAGCACCGCACCCCGGCCGCGCTCGCCGCCGCGGCGGGCGAGTACGCCTCTCGGGACGCGGCCGTCCCCGACGTGACCGTCCCGGCCGCCGAGGCCGGGCAGGCCGCGGCCGCCCTGCGGCTCGTACTGGCCCGGCAGGAGCAGTCCGGCGCGGCGGTCGATCCCGCCCTGCGGGCGCTGCTGGCCCAGCTCACCACGGCAGCCGACACACCCCGGGCCCCCCTGCTCACCCCCGAGGAGACCGCCCGCGTCGAGGCCGCCGCCGGCGCGTCACGGGTCGCGGACATCTGGCCCCTGTCCCCGCTCCAGGAGGGCATGTACTTCCACGCCACCTACGACGCCGGCGACGCACTCGACGTCTATCTCTCCCAGGAGACACTGGACTTCGACCACCGCCTGGACGCCACCCGGCTGCGCGCCGCGTGCCGGACGCTCCTGGAGCGCAACACCGGCCTGCGCGCCGGGTTCGTCAGCGACGGTCTGCCCCGCCCGGTGCAGTTCATCGCGGAGCACGCCGGGGTCCCCCTCGTCGAGCACGACCTCTCCGCACTGCCGGCCGGCGAGCAGCGGGCCCGCACGGACGAACTCCTCGCGGCCGACCGCCGCCGCCGCTTCGACCTGACCGCCCCGCCCCTCGCCCGCCTGCTGCTGCTCCACCTCGGCGACGGCCGGGACCGGCTGGTCGTCACCCACCACCTCATCCTCTGGGACGGCTGGTCCGCCTGGCTGTTCCTGGAGGAACTCCTCGCACTGTACGAACGTGCCGGCGACGCCACCGGACTGCCGGCCCCCGGCTCCTACCGGGACTACCTGGCCTGGCTGGACCGGCAGGACACCGACACCGCGCTGGCCGCGTGGCGCCGGGCGCTCGCCGGGTTCGACGAGCCGACCCTGGTCGCCCCGGCCGGCCGCGACGGCGGCCCGGTGATACCGGCGGACTTCGACGCGACGCTCACCCGAGAGACCAGCGACCGGCTGCGCGCCGCCGCCCGGCGCCACGGCCTCACCCCGAACACCCTGCTGAACACGGCCTGGGCCCTGGTGCTCTCGGCGCTGACCGGCCGCACGGACGTCGCCTTCGGCACGGCGGTGGCCGGACGGCCCGCCGACGTCCCCGACGCCGCCGGCATCATCGGCATGTTCCTCAACACGGTCCCCGCGCGCATCGCGCTCGACCCCGGCGAACCCCTGCTCGACCTGTTGCGCAGGACGCAGTCCGAGCGCGCGGCGGTCATGCCGTACGAGTACGTGGGGCTCGGGACGCTGCAGCGGGAGACCGGTCACCGACGGCTGTTCGACACCCTGTTCGTGCTGCGCTCGGCCGACGGCGAGGAGCGGGCCGCCACGCTCCGGCGGCGGCACGGCATCACCGCCATGTCCAACGTGGACGGCACCCACTTCCCGCTCACCCTGATCGTCACGCCGGAGACCCGGCTGCGGGTGACCCTCGCCGCCCGGCCCGACCTGTTCGACGCGGACACGGCCACGGTGATCCTCGCCCGGTTCACGACCGTACTGGAGCGACTGGCCGACGTCCTCACCGGACCGGAGGCGGGCAGCGCCCGGACCGCCGGCCTCGACCTGCTGCTGCCCGGGGAGCGGACCGCCCCGGCCGCGACCCGCGAACCGGTGCCCGACGACACCGTCGCCGACCTGCTCACCGCCCAGACCGCCCGCACGCCCGACGCGGTGGCCCTGGTCTTCGGCGAACAGTCCCTGACCTACGCCGAACTGGACGCCCGGATCAACCGCCTCGCCCGGCTGCTGCTGGTCCGGGGCGCGGGACCGGAGAAGGCCGTCGCGCTCGCCCTGCCCCGCTCCCTCGACATGGTCACGGCGCTGTTCGCCGTCCTGCGCACCGGGGCCGCCTATCTGCCGCTCGACCTCGACCACCCCGCCGACCGGCTGCGCCTGATGGTGGCGGACACCGGCCCGCTGTGCCTGGTCTCCACCACGGCCGTGGCCCCCGCCCTGCGGGGCGAAGGGGGACCGCTCGCGCCCGAACTGCTCCTGGACACCCCGTCCGTGGCCGCCGAACTCTCCGCCCTCCCGCCCGACGGCATCACCGACGCCGAACGGCCGGCGTTCGCCCGCGGTGTGCCGGACCGGCTGGAGCACCCGGCGTACATCATCTACACCTCCGGCTCCACCGGCCGCCCCAAGGGCGTCGTCACCCCCTACCGGGGGCTGACGAACATGCAGCTCAACCACCAGCGGGAGATCTTCGACCCGGCCATCGCCTCCGCCGGGGGGCGGCGGCTGCGGATCGCGCACACCGTATCCTTCGCCTTCGACATGTCCTGGGAGGAACTGCTGTGGCTCGTCGAGGGCCACGAGGTGCACGTCTGCGACGAGCGACTGCGCCGTGACGCCGAGGCGTTGGTGGCCTACTGCGACCGGCACGCCGTCGACGTCGTCAACGTCACCCCGACCTACGCCCAGTTGCTGATCGAGGAGGGCCTGCTCGAACAGGACCCGGCCGCGGGCCGGCACCGGCCCGCCCTGGTCCTGCTCGGCGGCGAGGCCGTCCCCGACACCGTGTGGACCCGGCTGCGCCGCACGGAGGGCACCTACGGCTACAACCTGTACGGGCCCACCGAGTACACGATCAACACCCTCGGCGGCTCCACCACGGACAGCGCCACCCCGACCGTCGGCCTGCCCATCCGGGGCACCCGCGTCCACGTCCTCGACACCATGCTCCGCCCGGTCCCGCCCGGCTGCCCCGGCGAGCTGTACATCGCCGGCACCGGACTCGCCCGCGGCTACCACGAACGGCCGGGCCTCACGGCGGAGCGCTTCGTCGCCGACCCGTTCGGGGAGCCGGGCGAGCGCATGTACCGCACCGGCGACCTGGTCCGGCAACGCCCGGACGGCCTGCTCGACTTCCTCGGCCGCACCGACGACCAGGTGAAGATCCGCGGCTACCGCATCGAGCCGGCGGAGATCGCCGCCGCCTTGACCGCGCACCCCGAGGTCGCCCGCGCGGCGGTCGTCGTGGTGCCGTCCGCCGGGACGAAGCGCCTGGTCGGCTACGTGGTGCCGGAGAAGGGCGGGCAGCCGGGGGAGGACCTGCCCAAACGGCTCCGCGACCACCTGCGGGCCGGCCTGCCGGACTACATGGTCCCGGCCGCCCTCGTCCCCGTGGACACCCTCCCGCTGACCGTCAACGGCAAGCTCGACGTCAAGGCACTGCCCGCCCTCGACCTCACCGGCACGGGCACCGGCCGGCCGCCCCGCACCCCGCACGAGGAGACGCTGTGCGCGCTCTTCGCCGATGTGCTCGGCCTGCCCGAGGACGGCGTCGGGGCCGACGGCGACTTCTTCGACCTGGGCGGACACTCCCTGCTCGCCACCCGGCTGGTCAGCCGCGCCCGCGCCGCCCTCGGCGTCGAACTCGCCATCCGCGACCTGTTCGAGGCACCCACCGTCGCCGAACTGGCACGGCGCACGGCCCGCTCCGACGCCGCCGCCCGGCCCGCGCTCACGGCCGGGGAGCGCCCCGCCGAGCTGCCGCTGTCCCACGCCCAGCAGCGGCTGTGGATCGTCCAGCAGATCGAGTGCGCCTCCGCCGCGTACAACTTCCCGCTGGTGCTGCGGGTGCGCGGACCGCTCGACCGTACGGCGTGGAGCGCGGCCCTCGCCGATGTGACGGCCCGCCACGAGGCGCTGCGCACCCTCTTCGCCGAACGGGACGGCCGGGTGTTCCAGCACGTGCTGCCCGCCGACGAGGCCCGCCCGGAGGTGGAGCACGTCCGGGCCGCCGAGGCCGAGGTGCCCGCCGTCGTGGCCGCCGCGGTGCGCCGGCCGTTCGACCTCGCCCGCGAACTTCCCCTGCGCGCCACCCTCGTGGAGATCGCCCCCGAGGACCACGTCGTCGTGCTGCTGCTGCACCACATCACCACCGACGAATGGTCGGACCGCCCCTTCCTGCGCGACCTGGCCACCGCCTACCGCGCCCGCCTCACGGGCACCGCCCCCGGGTGGCGGCCGCTGCCCGTCCAGTACGCCGACTACGCCCTCTGGCAGCAGCGGCTGCTCGGCGACCCGTCCGACCCCGACAGCCAGGCCGCCCGTCAACTGGCCTACTGGCGTACGGCGCTGGCGGGAGCCCCCGAGGAACTCGACCTGCCCGCCGACCGGCCCCGGCCCGCGCGTCCCGCCTTCTCGGGGGCCGCACTCGACATCGAGTTCGACACCGCCGTCCACGAAGGGCTCGGCCGGCTCGCCCGGTCCACCGGCACCAGCATGTTCATGGTCGTCCACGCGGCCGTCGCCACCCTGCTCCACCGCATGGGCGCCGGAACGGACATCCCGCTCGGCGCGCCCATCGCGGGCCGCGGCGACCAGGCGCTGGACGACCTCGTCGGCTTCTTCGTCAACACCCTCGTCCTGCGGGCCGACCTCGGCGGCGACCCCGGGTTCATCGAACTGCTCGCCCGGATCCGCGCGACCGACCTGGCCGCGTTCTCCCACGCGGACGTGCCGTTCGAGGCGGTGGTGGAGGCGGTCAACCCGGCCCGGTCGCTCGCCCGCAACCCGCTGTTCCAGGTGATGGTCGGCCACCACGTCCGTACCGGCGACGCACTCGAACTGCCCGGCCTGACCGCCGAGTACCTGCCCTTCCCGGTCGAATCGGCCAAGTTCGACCTCGTGTTCAGCTTCACCGAACGGCAACGGACCGACCGCGGACCGGGGTCGCTCCGCTGCCGTCTGGAGTACGCCACCGAACTGTTCGACCACGAGAGCGCCGAGCGGATCGGCGAACGGCTGCGCAGGCTCGTCACCGCCGTCGTCGCCGCGCCTGAACGGCCCGTGTCCCAGGCGGAGATCCTCTCCGACGGGGAACGCCACCAGGTCCTGGAACGCTTCAACGACACCGCACGCGACGTCGAGGAGGCGTCCCTGCCCGCCCTCTTCGCCCGGCGGCTCGCCGAACGGCCCGACGCGGTCGCCGTCGTCGAGCGCTCCCGCCCGGTGACCTACGCCCAGCTCGACGCACGGGCCGACCGCATCGCACGGCTCCTCGCCGCGCACGGCGTCGGCACCGAGAGCGTGGTCGGGGTGGCCGTGCCCCGCTCGGTCGACACGATCGCGACCGTGCTCGCCGCGCTGAGGCTGGGCGCCGCCTTCCTGCCGCTGGACCTGGCACACCCGGGCGACCGCCTCACCTACATGATCGAGGACTCGGGCGCCGCCCTCGTCGTCGGCAGCGAACCGGTGGCCGGCAAGATCCCCGAGGTGCCGGGCGTCCCCGTGGTGCTGCTCGACGCCCCCGCGACCGTCACCGCACTGGACCGCCTGCCGGACACCCCCCTGGACACCCGCCCGGTCGAGCTGGACCGGGCCGCGTACGTCATCTACACCTCCGGTTCGACGGGCCGGCCCAAGGGCGTCGTCGTCTCCCACGAGGGCGTCTCCAGCCTGGTCGCCACCGCCGTCGACCGCATGGACCTGCGCCCCGACAGCAGGGTCCTCCAGTTCGCCTCCATCGGCTTCGACGTGTTCGTCTTCGAACTGGCCATGGCCCTGTGCCACGGCGGCCGGCTGGTACTGATCCCCGACGAGGCACGGGTCGCCGGAGAGGCGCTCACCGACTTCCTCGCGGACCAGCGCGTCACCCACATGATCCTGCCGCCGTCCCTGGTCTCCGCCCTGCCGCCCGGCTGCGCCCTGCCCGAGGGGTCGACCGTCCTGGTCGGCACCGAGACGGTCCCGCCGGACCTGTTCGAACGCTTCGGCGCCACCGCCCACCTGATCTGCGCCTACGGGCTCACCGAGGCGACCGTCAACTCCACCCTGTGGCCCTCCCGCGCACACGGACCGCGCACGCCCGGCCGGGTCCCCATCGGCCGCCCCGACCCCAACACCCGCTGCTACGTCCTGGACGAACACCTCCGCCCGGTCCCGCCGGGCGTGGCGGGGGAGTTGTACGTCGCCGGACGCGGTCTCGCCCGCGGCTACCTCGGCAGGCCCGCGCTCACCTCCGAGCGGTTCGTCGCCGACCCGTTCGGACCGCCCGGCGGCCGCATGTACCGCACGGGCGACCGCGCCCGCTGGCGGGCGGACGGCAACCTCGACTTCCTCGGCCGGGTGGACACCCAGGTGAAGATCCGCGGGTTCCGCATCGAGCTCGGGGAGATCGAGGCGGCCCTCACCGGCCACCCCGCGGTCGGCCAGGCGGCCGTGACCGCCGACCGCGACGGCGACATCGTGCGCCTCGTCGGTTACGCCGTGCCCGACGGCGGCGTGGACCTCGACCCGCGGGCGCTGCGCGCCCATGCCGCCGGGCTGCTGCCCGAGTACATGGTCCCGGCCCTCGTCGTACCGCTGGACGGTCCGCTGCCGCTGACCCCCAACGGCAAGCTGGACCGCAGGGCGCTGCCCGCGCCGGACTGGTCCTCCATGACCGGCGACGCCCACCCCGCCACCCGGACGCAGGCCCGGCTGGCCGGGCTGTTCCGCGAGGTCCTCCGGCTGGACGGCGTCGGCGTCCACGACGACTTCTTCGCGCTGGGCGGCCACTCGATGGCCGCGATGCGGCTGCTGGGCCGGATCCGCACCGAGTTCGGCGTGGAACTGGGCGTCCGGGACGTCTTCGACGCGCTGACCGTCGCCGGCCTCGCCACCGTGCTCGACGGGGCGGCCACCGTCCGTCCCGCGCCGCTCCCGGCCGGGGACGGCGCGGCGGTGGACCCCGGCAGGCCGGTCGCGCCGGTCCAGCGTGCCCAGTGGCACGCCCACCGGCGCGACCCCCGGTTCGACCACGCCCTGGAACTGCGCTCACCGGGCGGGCTGGACGCCGGCGCGCTCACCGCCGCGCTGGCCGATGTGACGGCCCGCCACCAGCCGCTGCGCACGGCGTTCACCGAACGCGACGGCACGGTGTTCCCGCACCCGGTCGAGCCTCCCGCCCTGACCGTCGAGGAGTGCGCCGACCTCGACGGGCGCTTGGTCGAACTCGCGGCGCAGACAACGGACTTGACGGTGGAGGCGCCGCTGCGGGCGCGGCTGCTCACCGCCCCCGACGGCCGCCAGGCGGTCTCGCTGACCGCGCACTACCTCGCCGTGGACGAGTGGTCGGTGGTCCCCCTGCTCCGCGATCTCACCACCGCGTACGCCGCCCGGTCCGAGGGCCGGGAACCCGGCTGGCGGCCGCTGCCGGTGACGTACGCCGACCACACCCGCTGGTCCCAGGAGGCGCTCGGCGACCTCACCGACCCGGACAGCCGGGGCGGGCGCCGGCTCGCCCACTGGCGGCGGACGCTGAAGGACGTACCGTCCGCCCTCGCGCTGCCGGCGGACCGGTCGGGGTCCGCCGCGCCCGGCCGGGTCGTCTTCGTGCTGGACGAGCGGCTGCACGCCGACGTGGACCGGCTGGCCCGGACCACCGGCACCAGCATGTTCATGGTGCTGCACGCGGCCCTGGCGGCCCTGCTCACCGCGCACGGCGCGGGCACCGACCTGCCCATCGGCACCATGGCCGCGGGCCGTGCCGACGACCGGCTCGCCGACCTCGTCGGCTGCTTCCTCAACACGCTCGTCCTGCGCACCGACACGGCGGGCGACCCCGCCTTCGCGGAACTGCTGGCCCGGGTACGGGAGACGACGCTCGGCGCCCTGGACCGGCAGGACGTGCCGTACGACGAGGTGGCCCGCGCGACCGGGCTGCCCCCCGAGGGGCCCCAGGTCATGGTGATCCACCACGAACAGGCCGACCTGGCACGGCTGGAGGGGGGCCTGGGCTCGCTGCGGGCCGCCCCCACCGGCGCGGTGCGGGCCGGGCTGACCCTCGGCTTCCACGAACCGCGCGGCGCCGGCCCGGTGCACTGCGCGCTGACCCACGCGGCCGGCGTACTCGGCACCGCCGCGGCACGCCGGCTCGCCGACGACCTGACCGCCCTGCTGCGCGACGCGGCGGCCGACCCGCGACGACCTCTCTCCGAGCTGATCACCACCCCGTCCACAAGGAGCGACCACGCATGACGACCAACCCGTTCGAGGACCCGCAGGGCCGCTTCCTGGTCCTGGTCAACGACGAGAACCAGCACTCCCTGTGGCCGTCCTTCGCCCAGGTGCCGGCCGGCTGGCGGACCGCCTTCGGCGAGGACACCCGCGAAGCCTGCCTGGCCTACGTGGAGACCCACTGGACCGACCTGCGCCCCGCGAGCCTGACCGCCCACGACCGCTGACCCCGCCTCACACACCCGGCGGCCGCGCCGGCCGCACCGACGAGGCGTCACCGCCGTGCGCGCGGCCCGGTTCCCCGCGCTCACCCGCGGCCGCCACGGCCCCGCGCCGCCGCCCGCCGTCGCCGGGAACCACCCGCCGCGGTGGCGGTTCCCGGCGGCGCGCCGGGTCTTCTCGAAGGGGCGAGGTGAGGCCCGCCCTTCGGCGGGGCGGTGCCGTCAGGCCCCGTCGTCCTCCGCCGGCCGGGTCGTCCCCGGACGGCTGTCGGACCAGGCGGCCCACAGCTCGGCGTACCGGCCGCCGGCCGTGAGGAGTTCCTCGTGGGTGCCGGTCTCGACGACCCGGCCCTCGTCGAGGACGACGATCCGGTCGGCGGTCGCGGCCTGCGGCAGACGGTGCGCCACCATCAGGCCCGTGCGCCCCTCCAGGGCCTTCAGCGCGGCCGCCTCCAGGACCCGCGCCCCCGCGCTGCCCGCGTCGGCGGTCGCCTCGTCCAGGATGGCGATCGGCGGGTCGGCGAGGACCAGCCGGGCCAGCGCCAGATGCTGGGCCTGGGTCACCGTCAGCCGGTGCCCGCCCTCCCCGACCACCGTGTCCAGCCCGTCGGGCAGCGCCTCGGCCCACTCCAGGGCGCCCACCGCCGCCAGGGCCGCCCGCAGGTCGTCGTCGCCGGCGTCCGGCCGGGCCAGCCGCAGGTCCTCGGCGAGCGGACCGGCGAAGACGTGCACCTCCTGGCTGATGAGCGTCACCGCGCGGCGGACCCCCGCGGGACCCAGCTCGCCGGCGTCGGCCCCGCCCAGCGTGACCGACCCCCGGGCCGGCCGGTGCACGCCCGCGATCAGCTTGGCCAGCGTCGTCTTGCCGGCCCCGCTCGAACCGACCAGCGCGACCCGCTCCCCGCCGCTCACCTCCAGATCGACGTCCCGCAGCACCGGGTGGCCGGGCACGTAGGCGTGGTCGAGCGAGGAGACCTTGACCGAGCCGTCCACCGGCACGGCCCGCCGGCCCGGCTCCGGCTCCGGCGCGACGGCCAGGCCGGACACCCCGACCAGGCGGGCGAGGCTCGCGCCCGCCGACTGCACGTCGTCCAGCAGGAACAGCGCGGCGTTGACCGGGTTGAACAGACTGTGGAAGTACAGCGCGGCCGCGGTCGCCGTGCCGATGCTCACCGACCCGTTGTCCACCAGCACGAAGCCGGTGACCAGGACCGAGGCCAGGCCGATGAACTCGGCCAGGTTGAGCCGGGAGAAGAACCCGGTCACGACGTGGATGCCGCGCAGCGCCAGCCCGAGGGCCGCCCGCGACCGCTGCTCCACGAGGTCCAGGTGCGGCCCGTTCAGCCGGAACGCGCGTACGGTGCGGACGCCCCCGATGCTGTCGAGCAACTGGTGCTGGAGCGCGCCGGTGGCCACCCGGTGCCCGGCGTACACGGGAGCGGCCCGGCGCAGGTACCAGCGCACCGACAGCACCTGCACGGGCACGGCGCACAGCGCGGCGAGCAGGAACCGCCAGTCCAGCACGGCGAGTCCGGCCAGGGTCAGCACGATGGTGAAGGCGGAGCGGGAGAACTCCGGGAGGGCCTGCCGTACCGACTTGGCGACCATGGTGACGTCGTCCGTCACCCGGGAGACCAGGTCGCCCGAGCCGGCCTCCTCGACCCGCTCCAGCGGCAGCCCGAGCGCCCGCTCGACGAACCGCTCGCGCAGGGCGGCGAGCAGGGTCTCGCCCAGCCGGGCGACGAGGGCGCTGCCGAGGGCGGTGGCGGCGCCGCGCGCCACGGCCACCGTGACGAGCAGGACCATGGGCACGGTCAGCGCGTCCGTGCCGCGCCGCTCCACCACCAGGTCGACGACGTGTCCGAGCAGGGGCGCCGTCAGCAGGCCGACGGCCGTTCCGGCGACCAGGACGCCCACCGCCGCCGCCGTCAGCGGACGGTGGCCGCGCAGCATGGAGCGGAGGGCGGCCAGGGTCTCGGCGCCGGTCGCGGTCGGCAGCAGGGCGCGGTCCACGGGGCCGGTGCGGATCGTCGTCTCCTCGGTCCGTACGTCGTCGGTGCGCGGGTCCGTGCCGTTCGCGGCGCTCATGCCAGGACCGCCGCACGGTAGGCGGCGTCGGCGGCGACGAGCTCGGCGTGCCGCCCGTCGGCGGTCACCGTGCCGCCGTCGAGCACCACCACCCGGTCGGTGACCGCCAGCAGCGCGGGGCTGGTGGTGACCAGGACCGTGGTGCGGTCCCGTCGTGTCTCCCGCAGCCGGGCGGCGATCCGCGACTCGGTGACCGTGTCCACCGCGGTGGTCGGGTCGTGCAGGACCAGCACCGGCCGGCCGGCGGCCAGCGCCCGGGCCAGCGCGACCCGCTGGCGCTGACCGCCGGAGAGGGAACGGCCGCGTTCGGCGAGGACGGTGTCCGCGCCGTCGGGCAGCAGCCGGGCGACGTCGTCGGCCGCCGAGGCGGTGAGCGCCGCCTCCACCACGGCCGTGTCCGCGTCCGCCCCGCCGCGCACGTTGTCCAGCAGACTCGTCTCGAACAGATCCGCGTCATGGGGCGCCACCAGGACGGCCCGGCGTACGTCGTCGGGGTCCAGGCCGGTCAGCGGCACGCCGTCGAGCTCGACCACACCCCCGGCGGGGTCCGACTCCCGGGCCAGACAGCGCAGCAGGTCCCGCGCCGCCGCCGGGTCCCCGGTCACCACACCGGTGAGTCCAGGGCCGAGGTCGAGGTCGACGCCCCGCAGCGCGCCGAGCGTGACACCGCGCAGCCGGATCCGCCCGGCGACGGCCCCGGGCAGCGCGGCCCCGCCCGGCTCCACCGCGGCGGGCGCCGCCAGCACCTCGGCGATCCGGCGGGCCGAGGCACGGCCCTGAGCGAACTCGGCGTTGACGAAGGTGAGCAGCTGGAACGGCCCGAGCAGGAACTGCGCCAGCCCCACCGCCGCCACGAGCTCACCGACACTGATGCTGCCGCGCATCGCCAGGTACGCGCCCACCAGGGCGATGACCGCGATGAAGACGCCGGTCAGCGCGAGCACCGCCCCTTCGTGCCCGGCCCGGCTGCGGGCGGCACGCAGCGCGGCGGCCAGCGAGTCCTGACTGGTCCGCCGGTAGCGGGCCACGGCCGCCGGCTCGGCCCCCATCCCCTTGAGCACCCGCAGGCCCATGACCAGGTCGGCGGCGACCCCCGAAGCGTGGGCGGCGCGCTCCTGCTCGGTCTCGCTGCGCCGCTCCAGCGGCCCGCTGATGCGATGGCCCAGCCACAACAGGGGCGGAATGCCGAGCAGGACGAGCAGGCCGAGCGGCACCGAGATCCGCAGCAGGGCCACCGCGCTGACCGCGAGGGCGGCGAGCGCCGAGGCGCCGTACGACAGGACGGTCACCGCCGCGCCCACGCGCCGGGCGTCGTTGGTGGCGATGCTGGTCAGCGCGCCCGGGAGCCGGTCGGCGTCGGCGCCGCCGCGCGGGTCGAGCACCCGGGCGGCGAGGTCCAGGCGCAGCCGGTGCGTGGCCCGTTCACCCGCGGCCTCCGTGATGCGGGCGCCCACGCGGTAACACGTCGACAGGACGACGAAGACGACGGCGAGCAGCGCCAGCAGCCGCAGCAGCGTGCCGGACGAGCCCTTGGCCACCGCCTCGTCGATGATCACGCCCACGAGTACGGGGACCAGGGCCTCGCACGTCTGGTGGCCCATGCCGAGGAGTGATGCCGCGACGACGCCGCGGCGCCGGCCCCTGATCGCTTGCCGGAGGACATGCCCCCCGGTCGGTCCTCCAGCCGGCATGTGCCGTACCTCCGCGATGGTCAGATGGTTAGGTAAGGCTACTCTGAACACGACGGTCCAGGTACCGCGCGCCGAGCACGCCGACGTGCGGTGCTTCCCGCCCAACGCCCTTGGGGAGAGGCGTCGTTGACCACTCGCTTCACCTTCGGTTAGCCTCGCCTAAGCTGAACTCGCCGTCGTGTCCTGCCTTCCCGCACCCGTGCGAGCCCCGCGAACCACCGCCAGGGGGAGTTGTCGTTGACGGTCGAAACCCGGGCGGTGTCCACCGAGCGGCCCCCCGCCCCGGTCGTGCCCGGAGCGCGGCGCGGGACCACCGCGCTCCGCGCGTTCGGGCTCCTCCTCGCGCTCGGCGCGCTCGTCCTCGTCGGACTCCTCAGCGTGTGGGTGGGGACCCGGGGCATCCCGTTCACCTCGACCTGGACCCTGCTGTGGCGGCCCGACGGTTCCGAGGCCGCGGTCATCATCCACGACTACCGCATCCCCCGTACGCTCCTCGGGCTCGCCGTCGGCACGGCCCTCGGGCTGTCCGGCGCGCTGATGCAGGCGATGACGCGCAACCCGCTCGCCGACCCGGGACTGCTCGGCGTGAACCTGGGCGCCTCCACCGGGGTGGTCGTGTGCATCGCGTTCCTCGGGGTGGGATCCGTCCTGGGCCAGGTGTGGTTCGCGCTCCTCGGCGCGGTCGTGGCGACCCTGGTGGTCTACCTGCTCGGCTCCGCCGGACGGACGGTCGCCACACCCGACCGCCTCGTCGTCGCCGGCGCGGCCGTCACGGCGGTGCTGTACGCCTTCAACTCGACGGTGCTGCTGCTGCGTCCGCGCGCCTTCGACCAGTTCCGCTTCTGGACCGCCGGCTCGCTCGCCGGACGCACCTACGACGTCCTCCAGGCCGTCCTGCCGTTCGTCACCGTCGGCACGGCGCTCGCCCTGCTGCTCGCCCCCGCGCTCAACGCCCTCGCCATGGGCGACCAGTTGGGGCGGGCCCTCGGCGTCCACGTGGTGCGCACGCGGGTGCTGGCGGCCGTCGCGGTCATGCTGCTGTGCGGTGCCGCGACCGCCGCCGCCGGACCGATCGGCTTCGTCGGCCTCGCCGTCCCGCACGTGGCCCGGTTCGTCGCCGGTCCCGACCAGCGGTGGGTGATGGCGTACTCGATGCTGCTCGCTCCCGTCCTGCTGATCGGCGCCGACGTGCTGGGCCGGGTGATCGGCGCGCCGGGCGAGGTCCAGGTCGGCATCGTCACCGCGTTCCTCGGCGCCCCGCTGTTCATCGCGCTGTGCCGTCGCCGGAAGCTGGTCATGCTGTGAACCCCGTACACCCGACGAAAGCCCCCGCCGAAGCCGCACCCGTGATCAGCGGGACGGTCGTGCGCGCCCGGGGAGGCCGGGTCTCGCTGCGGATCCCGGGCCGGTCCGTGGCCGTGGGCGTCGTCCTGCTCGCCGTGCTCGTCGTGGTCATGGGCGTCAGCCTGACCACCGGGGACTTCGAGCTCTCCGTCACCGAGGTCGTCGAAGCCCTGACCGGCAACGGATCGCCGGGCGCCGACTTCATCGTCAACACCCTGCGCCTGCCCCGCCTGCTCACCGCGGTGTGCGTCGGCGCCGCCCTCGCCGTGAGCGGCGGCATCCTGCAGAGCCTCACCGGCAACGCGCTCGGCAGCCCCGACGTCATCGGCTTCACCAACGGGGCGGCCGTCGGCGCCCTGACCGTCATCATCGTGCTGCACGGCAGCATGACCCAGATCGCGCTCGGCGCGCTGATCGGCGGCCTCGCGACCGCCGCCGCCGTCACCCTCCTCATCGCCGGCCGGGGGCTGCAGGGGTTCCGGCTCGTCGTCATCGGCATCGGGGTGAGCGCGCTGCTGCTGGCCGTCAACTCGTACCTGATCACCAGGGCCACCTTCCAGGAGGCGCTGGAGGCGCAGGCGTGGCTCCTCGGCAGCCTCAACAACCGCGGCTGGACCCAGGCCGGCGCCATCGGACTCGCGGTCCTCGTGCTCCTCCCGGTCGCCTTCGTGCACGCCCGCCGGCTGTCGATGGTGGAGATGGGCGACGTGACGGCGACGGCGCTCGGTGTCGACGTGGCCCGCACCCGCACCGTACTGCTCGTCGTCTGTGTCGCCCTGGCCGCGTTCGCCACCGCGGTCGCCGGACCCATCTGGTTCGTCGCCCTGGCCGCCCCCCAGGTGGCCCGGCGCCTGACCCGGTCCTCCGCCCCCGCCCTGGTGCCCACCGCCCTCATGGGCGCCGTACTGCTCGCCGCGAGCGATCTCGCCGTGCAGCGCCTGTTCACCGACACCCTCCTGCCGGTGGGCGCGGCGACCGGCACCATCGGCGGGCTGTACCTCATCTGGCTGCTGGTCACCGAGTCGCGAAAGAGCCGCGCATGACAGGAACACACCCGTCGGAACCCCGGCTCCGGGCCGAGAACCTGACCCTCTCCTACGACCGGCGGACCGTGGCCACCGGCCTCGGCGTCGACATCCCCGACCACTCCTTCACGGTGATCGTCGGACCGAACGCCTGCGGCAAGTCCACCCTGCTCAAGGCACTGGCCCGGATGCTCAGGCCCAAGGCGGGCGAGGTCTACCTGGACGGCGCCGCCATCGCCTCGTACCGCACCCGCGAGGTCGCCCGCCGGCTCGGGCTGCTGCCGCAGTCGTCGACCGCGCCCGGCGGCATCACGGTGGGCGACCTGGTGGCCCGCGGCCGCTACCCGCACCAGCGGCTGCTGAAGCAGTGGTCCGCCGAGGACGAGACCGCCGTGACCGGGGCGATGCGCCGCACCGGAGTGCTCGACCTCGCCGGCCGGCCCGTCGACGACCTGTCCGGCGGGCAGCGCCAGCGGGTCTGGCTGGCCATGGTGCTCGCCCAGCAGACCCCCGTGCTGCTGCTCGACGAACCCACCACCTTCCTGGACATCGCGCACCAGGTCGAGGTGCTCGACCTCTGCGCCGAACTGCACGCGGCCCAGGGGCACACCGTCGTCGCGGTCCTGCACGACCTCAACCAGGCCTGCCGCTACGCCACCCACCTCGTGGTGATGCGGGCCGGCGGCACCGTCGCGGCCGAGGGGGACCCGTCGGCCGTGATGACCGCCGAACTGGTGGAGGACGTGTTCGGCCTGCCCTGCCGCATCATCGACGACCCGGAGACCGGCACTCCCCTGATGGTGCCCGCCGCCCCGCGGCGCGCCGCCGGCGACTCACGGCGTCCGGCGCGCGATCCTGGCACAGCCGTCCTATGATCGACCCAGTAAAGTTGAATTTCGAACTTTCTGTGGTGGAGGGCCGGCGCATGAGCAACACGGAAACGCACCCGACGGAGACGGTCTGCGGCGCGGACGTCGACGGACCGCCCCCGCCGGGCATCGAGATCCTCACCCCGAGGGACGTACCCCTCGGCGGCCCCCGCGCCATGCGGGTACGGCGGACCCTGCCCCAGCGGGCGCGCACCCTCATCGGAGCCTGGTGCTTCGCCGACCACTACGGCCCCGACGACATCACCGAGTCCGGAGGCATGCGCGTACCCCCGCACCCGCACACCGGCCTGCAGACGGTGAGCTGGCTGTTCAGCGGCGAGATCGAACACCGCGACAGCCTCGGCAGCCACGCCTACGTCCGGCCCGGCGAACTCAACCTCATGACGGGCGGCCACGGCATCAGCCACTCCGAGGTCTCCACCCGGAGCACCCGGATCCTGCACGGCGCGCAACTGTGGGTGGCACTGCCCGGGGAGCACCGTGACGCGGCCCGCGACTTCCAGCACCACGTCCCCGCCCCGGTCGCGCTGGACGGCGGCGAGGCCCGCGTCTTCCTGGGCACGCTCGCCGGCGACACCTCACCGGTGCGCACCTTCACCCCGCTGCTCGGCGCCGAGATCACCCTGGACCCGGGCGCCCGCGTGACCCTCGACGTGGACCCCGGCTTCGAACACGGAGTCCTCGTCGACAGCGGCGACGTCCTCCTCGCCGACACGCCCCTGAAGCCGGCCGAACTGGGCTACGCGCCCCCCGGCCGCACCGCCCTCACCCTCTCCAACCAGGCGCCCGACCCGGCCCGCCTGCTGCTCCTGGGCGGACCGCCCTTCGAGGAGGAGATCGTCATGTGGTGGAACTTCATCGGACGGTCGCACGACGACATCGTGCGGGCCCGCGAGGACTGGATGAAGGGTGACCGCTTCGGCGAGGTGCATGGTTACGACGGGGCTCCACTGCCCGCGCCGGAACTGCCGAACGCACCCTTGAAGCCGCGAGGAAGGGTGCGCTGACCTGCGGATACGGCGCTCCGTACGCCAACAGGACAGGATCGCTGCTGCGCCTGTCCGGCAACGCGCGAATCCCGCGGCGCCCGCGTCGGCTCCAGCCGCATACGTGCCTCTGAAGCTGCCTGCGGCTCCCCGTGCACGGGCGTCTGTGGGCAGCTCTGGCCGGACACTTGCTGACCTTTTGCTGACTTTAGACGATGTCTTGATTGGCGGCTTCCGTAGGCTGTGTCCATGGCGAGCAGGGCTGGGACCGTGTGCCGGATCTGCGGGCTGGATGCTGGTGAGGTGCGGTTCGACGAGTACGGCTCACCGTTGTTCGTCATCTGCGTGTGCTGCGGCTGCGAGTCTGGGGTCGAAGACGGCAACGTGGCTGCCGTCCGCCGGAAACGCGGATCCTGGATCGACGATGAGGCTCCGTGGTTCAAGGCAAAGGCCAGGCCGACCGACTGGGATCTGCCGCGGCGGTTGTCCAGCATTCCGTCACAATGGCGTTGGTCTCTGTCGCGGGATGCTGGGCTACCCGGCGATCCGGCGGTAGCAGATGAGGGCTGCAGCGATGCCGACGAAGGCGAGGAAGTGCTCAGCGCTGCGTTCATAGCGGCGGTGCAGGCGTCGGCAGCCGGACGGTCAGGACACGGTCCGCTCCACGATCCAGCGGTGCCGGTCCAAACGCCGGGATGACTCGATGCCCTTACGGGCGAAGCGGTGCCGGATGCCGCGGACCAGCGGGATGAGGGCCTGACTGTCGTGGAGGTCGGCGGCGGAGATGCTGATCGGCAGGGGCAGGCCGCGACGGTCGACGATGAGGTGGATCTTCGATCCCTTCTTGCCGCGGTCGGTCGGATTCGCTCCCGTCAGCTGCCCCCTTTGAGGGCCCGGATGCTGACGGAGTCGATCACGCGCCGCGACCAGTCCAGCTCGCCCCGGGCACCGAGTTCGTCCAAGGCCAGGCGGTAGGGCTTGGCCCACACCCGAACCTCGGTTCACTCGGTGAACCGCCGGAAGGCCGTCACCCCCGACAGCCCGAAACCCGGTGGCAGTTGGTTTCAGGCGCGGCCCGAGGCGGCCATGAAGATGATCGCGGCTGGTATCTCATAGTCCCCTCGCCGGCGGTGCCCTCCGCCCTGCGGGCGAACCGGCGCCGGCGGCACCACCCGTTGGAACAGGGTCCGCAGGTCTTCCGGCGCCGTCCGTTCGACAAGCACAGCAGTCATCACCCCAGGCTGCCGCAAGATCCACTCGAAAGGATCAGACGGCCGCCGACCGGGGAGGAGCGTGATGGGGCCGGCGGACTTGGGAGACGTGCCGATGTGGACCGGCGGAGCGGGTGCGCTCGTGGCGGGCTGGTTTGCCTACCGAACGACCAAGGGCCAGCGGCAGAACCTCGAGCTGGAGCGCGCCGAACTGCAGGCCCACACAGAGGCAGAGGAACAGCGCGAAGGCCGTGGTCGTGAGTCCGACGCATGGCGTCCTGGGGGATGGGATCGCGGAAGTGTCACGCTTTCGGACGGAGTCGTACACGTGTTTGACCGCTCGGTGCGGCGCGCTGTTGTACAAGGCCTTCGGCCCACTGCCGGATGGGTGACTGGGGCGCGAAGCGGGTCCCTGGCTCCTCAGTCAGGCGGATCGGCACGGAAGGCGATCAGAGCGATGTCGTCGCGGTTGTCGGAGAGGCTGTTCTGCAGGAAACCGAGAAGTTCGGACAGGGGCATGCCACGTTGGTGCGCGGCCACGGTCAGAAGCCGGTGCTGGCCTTCGCCGAGGGATGCGGCGGGGGTCTCGATGAGGCCGTCGGTGTAGAGCAGGAGGGTGTCCCCGGGGGCGATGGTGCAGGTGTGGCTGGTACGGGGAAGGTCGGGGGCGACGCACAGCGGGGGGTCCTCGTCGGTGCCGGTGAGGAAGCGGGGCTCAGCCTGGGCGGGAATGAGCAGGGGCGGCGGGTGTCCGGCGTTGGACCAGACCATGTGCCAGGCGCCGTCGGGGCGCCGTCGCAGGCGGGCGTGGATTGCGGTGGTGAAGGAGGCGATGTTCAGCCCTTCGGCGGCGTTCTCGAGCATGGTCAGGACGGTGGAGGGCATGCACTCTGGGCCGTTGTTCCAGGCAAGGCCTCGAAGCATACTGCGCAGCTGTCCCATGACGGTGGCTGCGGTGAGGTCGTGCCCGGCGACGTCTCCGACGTCGAGAACGAGGGTGCCGTCGGCGTAGACGACGGCGTCGTACCAGTCGCCACCGATCTCGTTCGCGGAGCTGGCGGGCTCGTAGCAGGCGGCCAGGCTCGCGCCGGGCACGGTCGGTGGGCTGGTGAGATGAGCGTGCTGGAGGCGCAGAGCGGTGCGGCGTGCTCGCTGCAGGTCAAGAGCCTTGCGGATGGGTCGTTCCGCGAAATGGAAAATTCTTTGCAGCAGCTCGGTGTCGGCGGGGCCGGGAGAGGGGGCGTCCTTGTTGGCGCTGGTGGCGGCGTAGCCGAGGACGATGTCCTCGGCTACCAGCGGGTACAGGGTCACGCTGGTGGTGTCCGCGCGCGTGAGCCATTGCTCGGTGACCGCCGGGACGATGCCTGGCGGCACTCTTTCGCCCGCTGACAGATGGAAGGTGCAGGGGGTGTGTCTCTCCAGCATGTCCCGGACCGTGTCGCTGATGACGACCGTCTGATCCCGCAGCGGAGGTCGTGCCGGCAGGCCGTGGCGAGCGGAGGAGGCGGCCCGTCTGGCTGTGACAGGCGCGTGCTCGGGCAGGGGCCACTCCTCGTGGGCCAGCAGCATGATCACGCAGGCGTCGGCGAGCTCCGGAACGATCTCCTTCACCACTGCGGCGAAGGCCTCGTCCAGACCCCCTCCGGACGCTTGTGCGATCTGCGCGAGAAGGCGTTCACGCAGCGTGGCACTCCATGTGTCTTCGATGTCGTCGGTCGCGGCGATCCATTCTTCGGCGCGGCCGTTGCGGAGGATGGGCACGCACCGGGTCGACACATGACGGTACGAGCCGTCGGCGGCCCGCACCCGGAACGTGGTCTCGAACACGCCCGGGGGTTCCTGAACGAGGGCGGCACGCCAGCCCTGCCGAAGCCTGGCCCTGTCACGGGGATGGATATACGCATCCCACCGCTCGTCCATCCGGTCGTGCCACGGGCTTCCGGTCAGCTTCTGCCAGCCGGCGACGAGCTCCTCCGCGGATCCGTCCGCACGCAGCACCCACACCATCTGCGAGACGGCCGACACCACCGCCTCGTACCGCTCGAGTGCGATGGTCTCTGCCGTGGTGTCCAGCGCGACGACCATCGCGCCGCGACCTTCGGCCGTGGTGACGGGCGTGCAGGAGTACACGAAGTACCGGGCCTGTTCCGGGGCGCCGGGGTCGGGCTCGCGCGTTTCGGGGAGACGACGGGGCCGCCCGGTGGCGACCACCTCGTCCAGCACGGTCAGGAACTCCTCCGCGTCCGGTTCGGGGAACGCCTCCCTCGCAGGCAGTCCGACGGGCCGGGCTCCGAGCAGCCTGGCACACGCATCGTTCTGGTAGACCAACCGGTGCTCAGAGCCCGCGAACAACGCGATCGCCGCCACAGTCTCGTCGAAGAGCCTTACGTCGAGAGCTCTCACCGAGCTCATCACCGGCCACCCGCGCCTTGCGCCCGCCCGAATCGCGGTGGGCCAGGAGTCCGCCGGAGCAGTGTCATCACCTCGTCCTCCCTTTCCACGGCCGGACGTCGGGGCCACCGCCCGGCACGCCTGCACTCTGGCGGCCGGTCCCGCGCAAGGGCCACGCCGTCATCCGGATCCAGCCCGCCCGCTCGGCGCCCCTGAGCTCCTCCGCGGCCATGAGGACCATCCAATGACGAACACACCGGTCACGCGCGCGGCCGTACGCCAAACGGGGCCGCCGCCTCAACATCCTGCGGAGGGCGGGCAACAGGAAACCACAGACCCGCCCCGTCGGTTCCGCGTGACTTCAGGCCCGTCCAACCGGAATTGCTTTGCCATGCGGCCGTTGGAACGCCTGTCGGCAGTACACCGTACGGGGATGGGGTGGGCCGCCCGGCCCGGGCACGAAATGCCAGGACGAGGCCAGCAGAAGCCGTCGGATCTCGCCCGGGAGTGAATCTGAGCGTGATTCCCGGCGCTGTCAGGTTGGCTGACCGGGTGGAACGGTCTTCGGGTGGATCAGGCCGGGAGAGGGTGTCCGTGGACAGCTCGCCGCCGTCTTGCACAGGGCACCGGTACCCGGTCGAGGTGATCTCCCACTGCGTGTGGCTGTACTTCCGCTTTCCGCTGAGCTTCCGCGAAATCGGGGAACTCATGATCGAGCGCGGAGTGACCGTCCCCCGTGAGACGGTCCGACGGTGGTGCGCCAAGTTCGAGTAGGCCGCCACCGGCGGCCCCGGCCGGGAGACAAGTGACACCTGGACAAGGTTTTCATCAAGATCAACGGCGAGTTGAAGTACCTGTGGCGGGCCGTCGGCCAGGACGGGATGGTGCTGGACATCCTCGTGCAGGACCGGCGGTTCTTCCGCCGGCTGTTGAGGAAGACCCGTACGGTGCCGCGGGTGGTGGTCACGGACAAGCTGTGCTCCTACGGTGCGGCCGACCGCGAGGTGACGCCCTCCGCCGGGCACCGCTGTCACAAGGGCTTGAACAACCGGGCGGAGAACAGTCACCAGCCCACGCGGCAGCGGGAAAGGGCGACGAAGGACTTCCGATCGGTAGGCGCCGCGCAGCGGTTCCTGTCCGCGTTCAGCGGCATCTCACCTCATTTCCGGCCCCACCGCCACCTGATGACCGCCCACGGCTACCGAGCCGAGATGACCATCAGGGCCAAGCAGCTGCCAGGTTCGGTGCGGGGTGCCGGAGGGAAGCGCAGGGCAACGGTGCCCGCGGACGGCACAGGCAGGTGGGCGGTGATCAGCTTTCCTGTCGCGCGCAGGGCGACGACGACTCTCTCGCTGACGGTTTGGACCAGATACAGTCCGTGGCCGCCGATGCGACGCGGGTCTGCCTTCTTCGGTGTCGGTTGCTTGGCGGAGCTGTCCCAGACTGTGATCGTCAGTTTGTCCTGGCTCAGTTGCAGGGTCATCCCGCAGGCTCCCGGAGCGTGCTGGAGGGCGTTGGTCACCAACTCGCCGGCGGCCAGTTCGGCGTCCGAGGCCAGAGCGGGCGGCACCACGGTGTGGCCGGTTCGGGGGCGTGGGCGTGCCCGCCGCTCCTCGCGGGTCAAGGCCGTGTGGCGGCTTCGCTGTCGGGATGGAGAGCCAGGATCTGGTCGAGCCCGACCAGTCGTAGCACGCGCAAGGTGTGGTCGGGGACGGCGGCGAGTGCGATGTCGGCGTTGGCGGCGTGGACGTGGTTGTGAGCGACGATCAGGGCGGTGATGCCGCTGGAGTCGCAGAACTTCAGACCGGTCAGATCCAGGACGAGGCGCTGGCCGGGCTGGAGGGGCAGCGCGGTGATCAGCGCGCGGAGTTCGTCGGCGCTGGTGTGGTCGAGGTCGCCGTTGATCTCCAGGACGGGTCCGGTTGGAGCGTGGCGGATGGTGGTCTGCAGCGGGTTCATGCGGTGGCTTCGGTCCGGGGGATGAGGGCGGGGGCGCCGAGGGCGAGCAGGGCTGTGTCGTCGTCGAGGCCGTCACCGAGGTCGTCCAGTAGGCCGGTGAGGGCCTGAATCACGTCCTGGGCCGAGCTGCCGGCATGGTCGGCGGCGAAGTCGAGCAATGCCTCTTCTCCGTAGAGGGCGGTGCGGTCGTCACCCGTACGGGCCTCGGTCAGGCCGTCGGTGTAGAGCACCAGCGTGTCCCCGGGTTCCAGCACGGTCGTGGCGGCGGTGAAGGTTGCGGCGGGCAGGACGCCGACGAGGAGGCCTCCGGGAGTGGGGAGGTATTCGGTCTTCCCACTGCCACGCAGGATGAGTGCCGGAGGGTGGCCGCCCGCAGCAAGATGGACGGTGACCCGCCCCGTGGCGGGGTCGGGGGCCAGGGTGCCGAAGATCGTGGTGCAGTAGCGCGGGTCACCGCCGGTGTAACGCTCATGGAGCACTTGGTTGAGAGTCGTCAGGGCGGAAACGGGGTCGGGGTCGTGCACGGCGGCGGCACGCAGGGTGTAGCGGGTCAGTGAGGTGACCGCGGCGGCTTGAGGACCCTTGCCGCACACATCACCGAGGAAGAAGGCGAAGCGATCGGTGTCGATGGGGAAGAGGTCGTAGAAGTCGCCGCCGAGCCGGTCCGGGGAAGCGGTGCGGTAGTGGGCGGCCGCATCCAGTCCCGGTATCGAGGGCAGGGTGTCCGGCAGCAGCGACTGCTGCAGCACGGCCAGGGCGTCCTGCAGCCGGGCGCGGTCCGCCTCCGCCTCCTTGCGCGCCTGTTCGGCCGCCTTGCGGGCTCGCAGGAGTTCTTGCTCGTAGGCGCGGCGGTCGCGGGCGTCGAAGACAGTGGTTCGGATCAGCTGGGGTTCTCCGCTGCTACCGTGTTTGACGACGGAGGAGACCAGGACCGGTATGCGTCCGCCGGCCTCCTTGATCTCCAGGGCGATGCCGCTGATCTCGCCCTGCATCCGCAGCAGGGGCGCGAAGTGGGTCTCGTGGTAGAGCTTGCCGCCCACGGTCAGCAGGTCGGTGAACCGCATCCGGCCCACCACAGCCTCCCGCTCCTGGCCGAGCCAGCCCAGCAACGTGGCGTTGATCTTGGCGATGGTGCCGTCCATCAGCGTGGACAGGTATCCGCAGGGCGCGTTCTCGTAGAGTTCCTCGACGCTGTCCTCCAGCAGTGCGGCGAACGCCGCAGTCGGTCCTTCTTCGTTGTTCTCGTTGTCTGCGTCGTGTGGGCCGGACTCCTGGCCGGTGCGGCACATCACCGCAGGCGCGCCAGGAAGTCGGTGATCGCTTCGTTGGTGGCCTCGGGCGCGGAGAGGTGCGGGCAGTGCCCGGTCGCGTCGAGCGTCACCAGTTTCGAGCCGGGGATCGCCTGGTGGACGAAGGCGCCGACCTCCCGTGGGGCGATGACGTCCTGAGTGCAGTCCAGGATCAGCGTCGGCGCCGTCACCGCCTTGAGGTCGTCCCGCGAGTCCGACAGGAACGTAGTCCGGGCGAAGACACGGGCCACGTCCGGGTCGGTGGCGCAGAAGCTGTTCCTCAGTTCCTCACCGAGTTCGGGCCTGTCCGCGTTGCCCATGATCACCGGTGCCATCGCTGCCGACCATCCCAGGTAGTTCGACTCCAACGAGGTCAGGAGTTCGGCGATGTCCTCGGCGCTGAATCCGCCCCGGTAGCCGTCGTCGTCGATGTACCGCGGGGACGGAGCGACCATCACCAGCGCCCCGAGACGCCCCGGCGCCGTACCAACCGCCAGCACGCCGATCATCGCGCTGACCGAGTGCCCCACGAACACCGCATCCCGCAGATCGAGCGCCTCACAGACCTCGACCACATCCTTCGCGTAACCGTCCAACGAGGCATAACGGTCCTCCGAGAACGCGGACAGGTCCGAGCGGCCCGCGCCGACGTAGTCGAACAGCACCACCCGGTGGTCATCGGCCAGAGCGGGCACGGTCAGACGCCACATGTTCTGGTCACAGCCGAATCCGTGCGCCAGCACCACCGCCCGCCCAGACGGGTTACCGGTGACCGTGACGTTGTTCCTGCGCTCTACATCCATCCTCCCACTCTCTCAGGCTCTGTCCACTTCCCGGCACGGTCGCGGACGCCCCCATGCCCGGCCAGCGGGTCTCACTGCGCGCGGTCACTACGTCACGGAACAGGGTTGCCATTCGGACCTCTTCGGCGTGGGTCGCGCAGACGGCACCCACGGTGCGGCCGAGCGCCCCGAGCGCCCCGAGCGCCCCGAGCGCCCCGAGCTCGCCGGGCATAGGGGCGACGGCGTCCAGTGGGCTCTGCACCCTGCGGTGCCGCTGAAGCGTGTTGCACAAGGAAGGCTGCGTTCGGGCAGGTCAGGGCGGGTGGAGGCAGTCCTCTGGTCATGATGCGAGGGCGAGGTTGTGCATGTGGGCAACGGCCTGGACGGCGTGGTGGAGGCCGTCGCCGTGTTGCCGACAGTCGCGGAGGATCTTGTAGTTCTTCATCCGGCCGATCACATGCTCCACCCTTGCACGGACCTTGCGGTGCGGGGTGACCATGCCGCAGTTGAGGTGGGCGCCGTCCGCCAGGACGGTCACGCCCTGGCAGTGCCCGGCCGGGCCGGAGGCACGCCAGGCATGCGTCCGCGGTGGTGCCCGGCACCGGTCGAGCCGCCGCGATCACCAGGCGGGTGTCGGCGTCCACGATGACCTGCACGTTCGCCGAGAACCGGCAGTTGCGTGACGAGGAGCCGACGTTCCGGTCGCGGACCGGGATGAGGGTGCCGTCCACGATCCACAACCGGTCGGCCGCATCGCCTGGCCGGGAGACGGGCTCCAGTGCGAGCAGCGGACCGAGCCGCTGGATCACCCGGCACACCGTCGAGGACGAGGTCCCGAACAGCGGCCCGAGCTGCCGCATGGTCAGGTTCGTGCGGTGGTACACGGCCACCGCCAAGACCCGTTCGGCCGGCGGAAGACACCACGGCCGACCCTGCAGAGTCCCGTTGCCACCGCGGTCACGGACCGCCTTCAGCAGCCGCTCGAACTGCTCCAACCGCAGCCCCGTGAACGTCTCCACCCACACGCGTTCAGCCCTCAACACCCCAGCCACACACCAGAGATGACCAGATCACGGCCTTGTGCAACACGCTTTACGAGCTCGTGCACGGTAGGCGGTGAGGCGTCGAGAATCGCGGCGGGGCTCGGCGTTCACATCGGTCGTGCTGATGTCAGGTCCGCGGTCTGCTGGTGGGACAGCAGACCGGCGACGGCCTGGACGGTGTGGCTCAGGTGTTCGCGGCGGCCGAGGCGGCGGGTCAGGGCACGCCAGTTCTTCAGGTGGGTGATGCCGTGCTCGACCCGGATCCGCCTCGAGGAGTGTGCTTTGCGCTGGCGCTCGTACATCTCCTCGTACCGGTCGGGGGCGTTCTTCTTGAACGTGCGGTGGGGTGGTGTGATCACCCGGCCGCCGGTCTGCGCGCCCAGGCCCTGGTAGCCGGCGTCGGCGAGGATCTCGACCGCGGGTCCGTCGGCCAGGAGCTTGACCAGCCCGAGCTGGCGGGCGTGGGTGATGTCCGCGCAGCTGCCGGGTCTGGCCGGGCTGCAGAAGAGCACGCGGCCGTCGCCGTCCGTGACGACCATGGTCTTGACCGCGTTCTGCTTGTTCTTGCCGGAGATGAACGCCTCCCGGTTCTTGCGCCCGGCTGCCGGCCGTCGGGCCCGGATCTTGCTGCCGTCGATGATCCCGGTCTTTCCGCTGGCACCGAGGTGATCAATGACCTCGGCCAGAGTCCGTGGTCGAAGGCCAGGGCTCACCGTGCATCCTCGCTCGGCGAGCAGCGGTCGCACCTCACCGATGGCGCGGGTGATGGTGGAGCGGTCCACATCGAACCAGCAGGCGAGCACGTCGTGCGTGGTCGCGTGTCGGAGGTGCACGAGGGTGGCCAGGAGCCGGTCGACGAACACCAGCCGGTGCTTCGCACCCGCGCCCACAGCCCGCTTCCGCAGCCGGGACGCAAGTCCGGCCTGGTGCCGTTCATGCCACAACGGACCCGGCTCAGCCACGAGTTCAGCGACCACGTCGGCTGACAGGCCGGTGATCCTCCGGTCGCTGATGATCGCTGCACGAGACGCGTTCCCCACCACATGACCATGATCGATGGTCAGGAACTCAACGCCTCACCGCCTATCGTGCACGAGCTCGTTAGTTCGTGATCGCTCGATCGTGGTACTGATCGCCGCCCGGGTCGTCTGCCGCTGACCGCCTGCGGGCAGGCGCTCAGCGGCCCTGGCCACGCCTCCTGTAAGCCGCCTCCGGCCTGGCGTTTTCCCGGGACAACGGCGGGAGGGAGGCACTGGCGGAGGCGGAGCAACAGTTCATAGAACACGTGATTCAATGACCGCATGATGGAGGACCGTACTTTTCTAGGGCCGCTGGAGCTGACCAACGGCCGTTGGGGAGTCGGGGACGCCACACGACCTGACGCCCACTGGGTGGAGTTCCGTCCGGACGGGCTCTACCAGCACGAGCCGGACTCCGAAGGACAGTTGATCCCGTGGTCCAGGATCATGAATGGCATCTGGATCACCTGGGGCAAGCACTCCTGGAACACGAACAGCAGAGGCCTGTACACGCTGAGGGGAATGGTCGCCACGCGTAACGGCGGCTGGATGCACACGACACTGCGCCACCCGTACGAGGACCACCAGCTGCGCTTCGACCAGCACACGCGCCCGTACCGGGCGGTGGACGCCCTCCGGCTGGAGTCCCTGCTGCGGCAGCTCACCACTGAGGGAAAGCTGCATCTCCTCGGCGACCCGGAATGGGTGGGTCGTGCCGCGGCGTACCTGGCCGGCGGGAAGAACCGCTGGATCACCAGCCGTGCACTGCGGCAGGTGGCGGCGGAGGCCCTGGCGGCAGCCGGCCCTGGCAGCCCTTGACAGCCGCCATCGCCATCGGCGCCGTGGGCGGACAACAGACATCAAGATTGCCACTGCGGACTGGGCACGGCCCTCACCTCGCCATCGCCGGAGAGCACCCTATCTGCGTCATGTGCAAGGTCATCAAGTCCGTTTCCGGTAGCGGCCTCGTTCGGGTTGGGTGAGGAAACCTTGCCGGGTGAGGCGGCGGGTCATGTTCGCGGTGGAGGCCCAGTAGACGCGTGAGGCGGAGGTGCCGGGCAGGTGGTCGTACTCCCGGGCCGGACGCCGGTGCAGCAGCAATGTGCCGTCCGTCTGCTCGACCACCCACCGCTTCGGCTGCGGAACGGAGCCTTTGCCCTGGTCGGCCCGGTTGTGGCGGACGACCTCGGCAGTGATGTCCAGCAACGCGCCGTGGATGACGACTTCGTCCTTGAAGCCCTGGTCCACCAGGGCCTTCTCCAGACGTATCCCGCACCGCCCGGCGGCCTGGTCGAGCAGGGTGGCGCCGGCGGCATTGTCGTGGGCGGAAGCGGCCAGCACGACTGTCCGTGTCCGGGATGACGGCCGGACCGTGGTCTTTCAGGCCGATTCGGTTCTGCTGGTCGATATTTTCCGCAAGACCGGCCTTGACCCGGCCGTATCCGCAGCCCGGGCTCCAGGACGAAGACCTCGGGTCATCCACGACCCCGGCAAGATATTCGTGGACCTTGCCCTGGCGATCGCGCTCGGCAGGGACTGCCTCGCCGACATCGTGGCATTGCGGGCCGAGCCGGACGTGTCCGGACCGGTCGCCTTCGACCCCACGGTCTCCCGGCTGATCGATACCCTTGCCGCCTCGGGCGAGAAGGCACTGACCGCCATCCACACCGCATGTTCTGAAGTCCGCCAACATGTGTGGGTGTTGGCCGACGGCCGGGCTCCGGACGCCGGCTGACAGGTGACCGTGGACCTGGAGGGAGTTCTGGTCGTCGCGCGCTCGGACAGGCAGGAGGCGGCTGCGACCTGGAAGAAGCCCTACGGCCATCATCCGCTCATGGGGTTCGCCGACCGGCCGACTCCCGCGACTGATGCTGACAGTTTGCTGACCGCCAGGCCTGCGGAACGCCGCTGACGTGCGGAAACGTTGATGGAGTTCGCTCTGTGGTGGAACTTCATCGGACGGTCGCACGACGACATCGTGCGGGTCCGCGAGGACTGGACGAAGGGGACCCGTTTCGGTGAGGTACAGGGGTACGACGGGGCCCCACTGCCCGCGCCCGAACTGCCGAACGCGCCCTTGAAGCCGCGGGGAAGGGTGCGCTGGCCTGCGGAAACGTGGGTCCTGAACCAAGGAGGTCAAGATCGCTGCGGTGCTTGCCCGGCGACGTGGCCCTCCCCTGGCGCGGGCCTCCGATTCCTGCCTCCCGGGCATTTCCGAAGCTGTCCGCGGTTCTCAAGGAGCGGGCATCTGCGGGCGGCTTCGGTCGAACCGATGCTGACCTTTCGCCGACTTTCCTGATGGATCGTCGGGTAGGCGGAGGGGCGGTGCCCTATCCGCTCGCCCCTTCATGAGGCGCCCTCGGCGCTACGGCGCTTCGCCGATGCCGGCTCCGGAGCCGACGGGTTCGTCCCGTGGCGGCCGCTCAGGCATGGCGATGTGTGCTGCTTGTGGGAATCCGGCGAGCGGTGCACTTGGGGGGCGGGTACCCGGACCGCGACCACGCCGCCACCCGGCGCGACGTACGGGGCGTCACCCGCCGGTGCGACCGCGCCGGTCACCTCGGGGACGACGTGTCGTCACCCTTCCGAACCGCCCCGGCGGGCCGGGCCCGGTGCCGTGTGGCCGTTCCGGGTGGCGCGAGGGCGCGTCACGACCCGTCGTCGGACTCCGTGCGGGCCTTCGCCGCCCGCCGCAGCCGGTGGTGGCGTGCCCGGTCCCGCTCCGCGACGACGTCGCCGACCATCGTCCGCACGACGTCCTGCAGCCCGTGCAGCGCGTGGTGGCGGGAAGGCCCCGCGGCAGGGTCCTGCCGCAGTTCCCGCAGAAGCGCCCAGCAGAGCAGCAGCATGACGACCACGAACGGCAGCGCCACCAGGATCGTCGCCGTCTGCAGCGAGTCCAGCCCGCCCACCACCAGCAGCACCGCCGCCACCGCCGCCATCAGCACGCCCCACGCCACGACCAGCCACGACGGCGGGTGCAGCGCCCCACGGCTGGTCAGGGAGCCCATCACCAGCGACGCCGAGTCGGCGCTGGTGATGAAGTAGGTCATGACCAGGATCATCGCGATGAACGACGTGACCGTGCCGATCGGCAGCGCGTCCAGCATCGCGAACAGCGACGCCTCCGCGCCGTCCTCCATCGCGCCCGCGAGGTCCGCCTGCCCGGTCGACTCGAGCCGGAGCGCCGAACCGCCCATCACGCAGAACCAGACGACGGTCGCCCCGCTCGGCACCAGCAGCACACCGATGAGGAATTCGCGGATGGTCCGGCCGTGCGAGATGCGGGCGATGAACGTCCCCACGAACGGCGCCCACGACAGCCACCAGGCCCAGTAGAAGATCGTCCAGGCGCCCAGCCAGGCGTGGTCGGAGAAGGCGCCGGTCCGCGTGGCCATGGGCAGCAGGTTCTGCAGGTAGCCGCCGACGGACGCCGGGATCGTGTCCAGGACGTAGACGGTCGGGCCGAACAGGAAGACGAACACCATCACCGCCGCCACGAGCACGATGTTCAACGTCGACAGCCACTTGATGCCCCGGTGCAGACCGGAGAAGGCCGAGGCGACGAACGCCGCCGACAGGGCCGCGATGATGACCAGCTCCGTGGTCCGGGAGACGCTCACCCCCACCGTGAGGTCGAGGCCCTCGGCCACCTGCAGCGCGCCCAGACCCAGGCTCGTCGCCGTACCGAACACGGTGGCGAAGACGGCGAGGAGATCGATCGTCCTGCCCTGCCATGACACGGCCCGCCGGGCCCCGATGAGCGGTACGAACGCGGCGCTGAGCCGATTGCCGCGGCCCTTGCGGAACACGGCGTACGCCAGGGCGAGCCCCACGATCCCGTAGATCGCCCACGGGGTGAGCGTCCAGTGGAAGAACGAGTACTCCAGGGCCGTGCGCGCCGCCGCGCCGGACTCGGGGCGCACGCCGCTCGCCGGGGGCGGCGCCAGATAGTGCGTGAGCGGCTCGCCGACGCCGTAGAACATCAGGCCGATGCCCATGCCGGCGCTGAACATCATCGCGATCCAGGCGAGGTTCCCGAACTCCGGAGCGGAGTCGTCCTCGCCCAGTCTGATGCGGCCGAACCGGCTGAAGGCGATCACCAGGCACAGGACCAGGAACACGTCCGCGGCGACCACGAACAGCCAGCCGAAGTTGTCCAGGACCCACGCCAGACTCGTGGAGGAGGCGCTGTCGAAGGACTCCTCGCCGAGCCAGGCCCACAGAACCACGACGGCGACGACGGCCATTCCGACACCGACGAGGACGCGGTCGGGCGCGCCGGTGGCGTGAGCGGCGGGCGCGGGCCCGGAGTGAGGCCGGTCGATCGGTTCCATGCTCATGAAGCTCCACTATGAGACGCGTGCCGTCACGGCATCGGGCGGCACGCCGCTCGGCGGCCGAGAAGTGTGCCCGGCGCACCGTCCGCACGGCGGCGCCGGCCGCCGGCGTTCCCGTCGGCGCCTTCGGAGATTTCTTCAGGCGACCTGCGAACGAGGTCGGCCCGATCCGGAAGAGGCATCGCCGGGCCCGCCCCGCCTGTCGGCGTGCTTCTGACCGCTCACGCCACTCGCTTCGCCGTACGGCACCGCTGTCGGTCCCCAGGGCATCGGGGGCCTCGCCGGACCCGGCTGACGCCGCGTCGACACCTCGGACATCTTTCTAGTAATGAAATTCATTTCTGATTACTGTGTGGGGCGAACCATGAGGCACCGAGTCTTTGGAGCAGCGATGAGCGACCCCTATGAGCGGTCCGCCGAGTACCTCGACATCCTGATCGCCGAGTCGTGGGAGCCGCTGGCTCCGGCGCTGGCGGACGTCCTGTCGCACGTCCGCGCCGGAACCGGGTCCGTGGTGGACCTCGGGGCCGGGTCCGGCCGGGGCGTGCGCGTCATCCGCGACGCGCTGCCGCGGGTTCCGGTGCTCGCCGTCGAACCGTCCGCCGCGATGCGCGCCGTCCTGCTCGCCCGGGTCCACGAGGACGACGAACTGCGCGAGCGCGTCACGGTGGTTCCCGGTGACTGTGCGAGCGCCGACTGGCCCGACGGTGTGCGGGCCGTGGTGGCCCTGAACATGATCGGCCACCTGCCGCCCGGGCAGCGGCGTGCGCTGTGGAGCCGTGCCGCCCGGCAGCTCGCCCCGGGCGGGGCGCTGGTGTTCAACCTCGCTCCGCCGTTCGCCCCGGTGGAGGTGGAGCGGGTGTGCATGGCCCGGGTCGTGGTCGGCGAACTGGAGTACGAGGGCTGGGCGAGCGCGCGCCCCACGGGAGCGGACGAGATCACCTGGCGCATGGACTACGGCGTCCTGCGTCAGGGCCGGCCGCTGACCGGGACGTCGGTCGAGTACCGCTGGTGGGTCGCGACGGAGGACGCGTTGGCGGCCGAAGTCGCCGAGGCGGGGCTGGTGTTGCGCCGGGCCGGTGACTCCGGCCTGGGGCTGTGCGTTCTCGAGCGCGCGAGTGATCCGACATCGTAAGTTGGTTGATCTGATAATCATTTTCAACTAGGTTCGTCGGTGTTCCGCCTCCCCCGGATCTCTCTGCGGGGGAGGCGTCGCCCTGCCCGCCTTTCGACGGAGACCGGATGGACCACCCTGTGCCGAGCGACGACCTCCTTGCCCGCGTCATCGACTGCATCGCCGAAGTCCTCGGCACACCACCCCACGAGGTCCCGCGGACGACTCCGCTCGCGGCCCTGGGGCTCGAATCGTTCACCGCGGTGCGGCTGAGGCGGAGGATCCGCGAACGCACCGGCCGGGACCTGCCGTTGACCGCCCTCCTGGGTGACGGAGCGACGGCCCGCGCGGTGGCGGACCGCCTGCTCGCCGGTCACGCGCCGGAGAAGGCCACCGATCCCGAGCCCCTCGACGCCGAGGAGGCGGAGGAGGAGCACTTCCCCCTGACGCCCATTCAGGCCTCGTATCTGGCCGGGCGGGCCGAGGGCATGCCGCTGGGCGGAGTGGCCACCTTCTACTACCACGAGTACGACCGCACGCCCGGCGGCACGGACCCGCTCGTGGACGTGGCCCGGCTGGAAGCCGCCTGGAACCGACTGGTCGATCACCACCCGATGCTGCGCATGACGGTGGACGACCGAGGCCGCCAGCGCATCGCGGCCGCTCCCGGCCCCTACCGGATCGGCGTCACCGATCTGCGGGGCGGGTCCGCCGAGCAGGTGAGGGAAACGTTGTCCGCCCAGCGGCGGGAGCGTTCCCACCAGAACCGGCCCACGGAGTCGTGGCCGTTGTTCGACCTCCACGCCACACTCCTGCCCGACGGGCGGACCCGGCTGCACGTCGGCGTGGACGTGCTCCTGACCGACCTCACCGGCTGGATGCTGCTGATGCGCCAGTGGGGCCGCCTCGTCGCGGACCCCGGCCACCGGCTCCCCGAGCCGGCTGCCCGGTTCGCCGACCTCCAGCGCGCCCGCGCGAGGGACCCGGAGTGGGCGGCCCGGCGCGCCCGCGACCACGCCTACTGGACCGAACGGGCCCCCGGGCTGCCGCCGTCGCCGCGGCTGCCCCTGCTGCGCGAACCAGCCGACACCACCCCGCCCCGCTTCGTCCGCTCCGCCGCCGAACTCGACGCCGACACCTGGACCCGGCTGCGAGCCCGGTGCGCCGAGCACGCGGTCACGCCGACCGCGGCCCTGCTCGCGGCCTTCGCCGTCGTCCTCGGCCGGTGGGGAGCCGGGGAGCGGATCTGCCTCAACACCACCCTGTTCGACCGCCCGGAGGACGAGAGCGGGGCCGAGGGGGTGGTCGGCGACTTCACCACCACCGCCCTGGTCGGCACGCCGCGCTTCGACCCCGCCGACTGGAAGGGCTTCGCCGACTACGCCACCGCCGTCAACCACCGCTTCTGGGAGGACCTGGACCACCGGTCCGTGTCCGGTGTCGAGGTGCTCAGGGAACTGCGGGGGCGGAACTCGCCGCCGGCGGGAGCCCCCAGCCACCCGGTGGTGTTCACCAGCGGGGTGGGTCTCGCGGGCGCCGGGGAGCCTCCGGCGTCCTGGATCGGACAGGAGGTGTACGGCATCTCCCAGACCCCGCAGGTCCTGCTCGACCACATCGTGTGGGACGAGGGCGGACGCCTCCGCCTGGCCTGGGACGCCGTCGAGGGGGCGTTCCCCGACGGCTGGGTACCGGCCCTGCTCGACGCCTTCGTACGCCTGCTCCACACCCTGACGGACCCCGACGCCTGGCACGACACCACCCTGGGCTGGGACCCGTCCTTCCACCCCGAGGAGCCCCTGGACGCCACTCCCTTCCCGGCCGCGGGTCCGCTGCTGCACGATCCGGTCACCGACGCGGCCCGGCGGCATCCGCGACGGCCCGCCCTGCGCACCTCCTCCACCACCGTCACCCACGCCCGCCTCGCGGACAACGCCGCCGCCACCGCGGCACTGCTGGCCGCACACGGGGTGGGGCCCGGCGACATGGTCGCCGTCGCCTGCGAGAAGGGCACCGCGCAGATCACCGCCGTACTCGGCGTCAGTCTGAGCGGGGCGGGCTACCTGCCGGTCGAACCCTCCTGGCCGGCCGCGCGGATCGCCGCCGTCTGCGAACGGGCCGGGGTCCGGCACGCACTGACCGGCCGCGGCGTGCGGACCGGCTGGCCCGACGGCGTCACCGTTCACCGCCTGACCGCCGCGGGGCGCCCCGCCCGCACCGCCGCGGGCTCCACCGACCCCGCGGCACCGCTCACGGCCCCACGTCCCGAGGACGTCGCCTACACCATCTTCACCTCGGGTTCCACCGGCAGCCCCAAGGGCGTGGAGATCGAGCACCGGGCCGCGCGCACGACCGTCGACGACATCGTCGACCGGTTCGCCATCGGCCCCGACGACCGGGTGCTGGCGCTGTCGGCGCTCAGCTTCGACCTGTCCGTGTTCGACGTCTACGGCGTCCTCGGCGCCGGCGGCTGTCTGGTGCTGCCCGACCCCGCCCGGCAGCGCGACCCGCAGCACTGGCTCGAACAGGCCGGCCGGCACGGCGTCACCGTGTGGAACACCGCGCCCGCCCTGCTCGAAATGCTCGTCGAGTACGCGGAGATGGAACCGGAGGAGGCCGACGAGGCGCTGCGCACCCTGCGCCTGGTGATGCTCTCCGGCGACTGGATCCCCCTGACCCTGCCCGACCGGCTGCGCCGGCTCGCCCCGCAGGCGGAGGTGATGAGCCTGGGCGGGGCCACCGAGGCGTCCATCTGGTCCATCACGTATCCGGTGGGACACATCGATCCGGGGTGGCGCAGCATCCCCTACGGCCGGGCACTGCGCGGCCAGAGCTTCTTCGTCCTCGACGAGGACGGCGCGCCCTGCCCGGTGGGCGAGGCGGGGGAGCTGTTCATCGGCGGCGACGGGCTGGCCCGCGGCTACACCGCCGATCCGGTCCAGACCGCCGAGAGGTTCGCCGTCCATCCCGTACTGGGCCGACGGCTGTACCGCACCGGGGACCTCGGCCGGTGGACCGCCGGGGGCACCATCGAGTTCCTCGGGCGCGTCGACCGGCAGGTGAAGATCCGCGGGCACCGCATCGAACTGGGCGAGGTGGAGGCGGTGCTGGCCCGCCATCCGGCGGTCCGCCAGTGCGTGGTGTCGTCGGTGCGCGGCCCCGACGGACGGCCGCGACTGGTGGCGCACCTGGCGCACCGGGGCGCGAGCGAACCGCCGACCGCCCAGGAGCTGGCGGACGTCCTGCGCGAACGGCTGCCCGACTACATGGTGCCCGGCCGGTTCGTGATCCTGGACCGGCTGCCGGTGACGGCCAACGGCAAGATCGACCACGCGGCGCTGACCGCCGCACCCACCGATGACCGGCCCGCCGGTGCCGACGGGCCGGCCCCGGCCACCGCGGCGGAGGACGGGCCCACCGCGACACCGCGCGCGGTCCCGGCCGGCTCCGCCGCCGAACCGGCACCGGACGGGGACTGGGTCGCCGCCGCGCTGGCCGAGGCGACCGCCCTGGGCCTGGAGGCCGCCGTCGTGGTCCGGCCCGGACGGCTCCGGCCGGACCAGGCGCTGGAGGCGTCGGCCCGATGGCTCCGGCACGTGGCGCGAACCACCGACGGCGAGGCCGCGGTGCCGCTCCTGGGCCCCGCGGGACTGGCGGAGGTGGTCTGCCGCCCCCGGGCAGGGGACTCCCCGGCGCCCTCCCCGTCCACCGGTCCGGCGCCCGGCGCCCCGGCCCCGGAACGGTACGGCACCGAACCGGGCCGGGGGCCCCGGCACCGCGGGCCGGGCCCGGCGGCGCCCGTGGCACCGGCCGTACTGGAGGCCCTGACCGGCATCCTGGCCGACTTCACGGACGTGCCGGTGACGCCCGACAGCACCTTCGAGGAGCTGGGGGCCACCTCCCTCACCCTGGTCCTCACCCACCGCAGGCTCCGGGAGGGCATCGCGCCCCGGCTTGCACTGGCGGACATGTTCGAGCACCCCACCGTCGCGGCCCTGGCCGCCCGCATCACCGCCCAAAGCGCACCGGACACCGACCGGGCCACCACCGCCGCCGGCACCGACGCCGTCGGGTCCCCCGCGTCCCGGCGGTCCGAACGGCCCACGCGCAGAACGTCCCGCGTCGCCGCACGCGCCCTGGCCGAGGAGACCACACGATGACCGAACCGACGCCCTCCCGGGGAGACCTGCCGGACACGCCCCGGCCCGGCGACGAGGCCGGTGACGACCTGATCGCGGTCACCGCCCTGGACTGCCGGTTCCCCGGAGCCCCCGGCACGGCGGCCTACTGGGACCTGCTCGTGGCCGGCCGCAGCGGACTGACCCGGCACGGCGAACGGGAACTGGCCGAACGCGGCGTCCCGGCGGGACTGCTGGCCAACCCCGCTCACATACCCGTCAGTGGGGTCATCGACGGACAGGACCTGTTCGATCCCGAGCCGTTCGGCCTGACCGACGCCGAAGCGGCCGTGATGGACCCCCAGCAGAGGCTCTTCCTCGAAGCGTGCCTGCGCGCCCTGGAGAGCGCCGGACACGGCGGCGGTGCCGGCGCGGGCGCCGTGGGCGTCTTCGCCGGCGCCGCCCACAGCGACTACCTCACCCGCAACCTCGCCGACCGGTACGCCGCCTCCGCCACCGATCCCGTCGGCAGCCTCCAGGCGGCCCTCGCGGGCGTGGCCGACTACCTCCCCCTGCACGTCGCGCACCGCCTCGCGCTCACCGGACCCGCCGTCGCGGTCGGCACCGCGTGTTCGACCTCGCTGGTGGCGGTGCACCTGGCGGCCCAGTCCCTGCTGGCGGGGGAGTGCGACACCGCCCTCGCCGGCGGCGCCTCCCTGATCGTCCCGCAGGGCAGGGGCTACCTCCACGTCCCCGACGGGATCTTCTCCGCCGACGGGCACGTCCGCACCTTCTCCGCCGAGGGCACCGGCATCGTGCACACCCAGGGCGTCGGTGTGGCCGTCCTGCGGCGGCTGCGCGACGCCCTCGCCGACGGCGACCCGGTGCTGGCCGTCCTGCACGGCTCCGCCGTCAACAACGACGGCGGCGACCGCACCGGCTTCACCGCCCCCTCGCCGCGCGGACAGGCCCGTGCGGTCTCCGAGGCGCTCGCCGTGGCCGGTCTCACGCCCGGGGACATCACCTACGTCGAGGCCCACGGCACCGCCACCCGCCTCGGCGACGTCGTCGAGGTCGCCGCGTTGCGCCGCGTCTTCGGCGACACCGGCCCCGCCTGGTGCGCCCTGGGCTCGGTCAAGAGCAACATCGGGCACGCCAACTCGGCCGCCGGCATCGCCGGTTTCGCCAAGACCGTCCTCGCCCTGCACCACGGCGTACTGCCGCCCACCCTGGACGCCCTGCCCCTCAACCCCGACCTCCGGCTGGACGACTCGCCCTTCACCGTCGTCCACGAGGCCACCGACTGGACCGGGCCCCGGTACGCGGGCGTCAGCTCCTTCGGCATCGGCGGCACCAACTGCCACGTCGTCCTGGGCAGCGCCCCCGTCCGGCCGGAACCCCCCGCCGATCCGCGCCCGCAGCTCGCCCTGCTCAGCGCGCACCGCGACGACGCCCTCGCCCGCCTCGCCGAGGCCACCGCGACCACCCTGCGCACCACCCCGGCCGACCCCGCCGACGCGGCCCACACCCTGCACACCGGCCGCGCGACGCTGCCGTACCGCGCCGCCGCCGTGATCACCGGAGCGGCGGAGACCGACGGCCGCGCCCTGCGCGCCGCCCCGCGGCGCCGTCCCGGCCCCACCCCGCCCCGGATCGTGCTGGCCTTCCCCGGCGGGGGAGCGCAGTACGCGGGCATGGGGCGCGAACTGTGCGCAGAGGAAGAGGAGTTCGACCGCACCGTGCGCGAGTGCGCCGGCCTCTTCGACGACGGGACCGGCACCGGCCTCAGCGCGCTGATCACCGCCGACCCGTCCGACGAGCACGCGCGCCGGCTGCTGCGCGACCCCGCCCACGGACTGCCCGCCCTGTTCACCGTCTCCCTGGCCGCCGCGCGCACGCTGCGCTCCTGGGGCGTGGAACCGGACGCGGTGGTCGGCCACAGCCTCGGCGAGTACGTGGCCGCCGTGCTGTCCGGCGCCCTGTCCCTGCCCGACGCCGCGACGCTGGTGGCGGTCCGCTCGCGCGGCATGTCCCGTGCGGCCGGCGGCGGGGTGATGCTGACGGTCCCGCTGACCGAGCGGCAGACCCTCGACCTGCTGGCCGGACATCCCGGACTGGATCTGGCCGCCGTCAACGGCCCGCGGTCCTGTGTGGTGTCCGGACCCTCGCCGGCCGTGGCCGAAGTGGAGCGGGCCCTGACCGCACGCGGCGAGCGCACCGTGCGGCTCTCCCTCGACGCGGCTGCCCACTCGCGCCTGGTCGACCCGGTCCTGCCCGAACTGCGCGCGGCCGCCCGGGCCGTCCGGGCGCGTGTTCCCGGCATCCCGCTCGCCACCACCCTCACCGGGAAACTGCTGGACACCGCTCCGGGCGCCGACCACTGGGTGGCGCACCTGCGCTCCACCGTGCGCTTCTCCGACGCCCTGGCCACCGCCCTGGGCGACGGGCCGGCCGTCCTCGTCCAGGCGGGACCGGGCGGCGCACTGCTCCAACTGGCCCGACAGCAGGGCCACCGGCGGCTCCTGGCCACCCTGGCCGCCTTCCCCGACCGCGAGCAGCCCGGCGGAGGACGTGCCGCACTGCTGGCGGCCGCCGGAGAGCTGTGGACGCACGGGGTCCCCCTGGACGCCGCGGCCCTGCACCGCCCGGGGCGACGCCGTGTCGTCCTGCCGGGCCTGCCCATGGAGCGCCGCAGGCTGTGGATCGATCCGCCGGCCGCCACGCAGCCCGGCACCGTGGCCGGCCCCGGTCACGGTGCCGGGCAGGCCGCCCCGGACGAGTCCGAGCCCTTCCAACTGCCCGTCTGGCGGCGCACGCCCCCCGTCGAGGCGGAACGGCTGGCACTGCGGGGCCGCTGGCTCGTGGCCGGCCCTCCCGGCTCGCCCTCGGCCGAGCGGGTGCGCGCCGCGCTCGCCGCCGCCGGGGCCGGCACCGTCACCCTCGACGAGGCGGTCCGGGACCCCGGCACCCCGTGCGAGGGCATCGTCGTGATCGGCCCGTACGGTGACACCGGCGACGACCCGGCCGAAACCGTCAGCGCGTCGGTCCTGCACTACGCGGAGGTGGCGCGGGCCGCCGCCTCCTGGGCGCACCGCACCTGCCTGCTGCACCTGAGCCACAACGCCCAGCAGGTGGAGAGCACCGACCGGCCCACCGCCCACGCCGCCGCCGGCCTCGCCGTGCCCCGCGTCCTCGCCCAGGAGTTCCCGGGCCTGCGCTGGCGCTCGGTGGACCTGCCGGCCGGCCCGCCGCACGCCGACGACGTACGGACCGTGCCGGCGGAGGCCGCCGACCTGCTGGCGGGAGGCCCGAACGGCGTCGAGTGCGCCCTGCGCGGCGGACACCGCTGGACGCGCGGCGTCACCCCCTGGCGGCCGTCCGCACCCGCGCCGGACACGGACGGCCAGGCCGTCACCGACGGCGGGACGGGCACGGCGGTGGTCCTCGGCGGACTCGGGGACGTGGGCCTGGCCCTGGCCGGGCACCTGGCCCGCTCCGGACGGCGGGTCGTGGTGACCGGCCGCACCGGGCTCCCCGCGGACCCCGCCCCCGGCAGCACCGAGGCCGAACGGGCGGAGACGATCCGTGACCTGCGGGACTCCGGCGCCGACATCGAGGTCCGTGCCGCGGACGCCGCGGACACCGCCGCCACGACGGAACTGCTGCGGGAACTGACCGACCGCGACGGCCCGCTGGACCTGGTCGTGCACGCCGCGGGCGTGGTCGCCTCCGCCGCCGTCGCGCCCCTGCGGGCCACCGAGGAACAGGCCGTGCGCGCGCACGCGCACGCCAAGGTCACCGCGGCCCTCGCGCTGCGCGACGCCGTGCACGGACTCCCGCCCGGCCACCGCCCGGCCACCGTCCTGCTGATGTCCTCCGCCACGGCGTTCGTCGGAGGTCTCGGCCTCGCCCCGTACGCCGCCGTCAACCGCTACCTGGACGCCCTCGCCGAACACGAGCACCACGCGGACCCGGACGCACCCCGCTGGATCAGCGTGGCCTGGGACGGCTGGCGCGTCGGGCCCGGCCGGAGCGAGCGCACCGTCGCCTCCCGGCACTCGATCGGCCTGGCGGACGGCATGCGCACCGTGGACCGGCTGCTGGCGCTCGCGGCCGGCGGCCGTGCCCCGGCCTCCGTCGCCGTCTCGCCGGCCGACCTCGCGCCCCGCACCGCGGGCACGCCCGCCGCCGTACCCGCCCTCGCCGCACCGGCTCCCGGCGCGCCCACGGCGGAGCCGTGGGCCGGTGGGGGATTCACCACCGGTGCGGAGAGGCTCCTGGCGGGGGTCTGGTCGGACCTGCTGGGCTTCCCCGTCACCGACCGCGACGCCGACTTCTTCGCCCTCGGCGGGCACTCCCTGCTGGCCACCCGGATGCTCGCCCGGCTGCGCGACGACCACGGCGCCGACCTGCGGCTGCAGGACCTGCTCGCCCGGCCCAGCGTCGCGGCCCTGGCCCCGATGCTGCCCGGCGGGGAGTCCCAGCGGGCTCCCGCCGCGCCCCGGACCGCGGGCGGTCCGTCCCCGCGACCCGGGGACGGGCCCCGGGAGTTCCCCCTCACCCGGGTGCAGCACGCCTACTGGGTCGGCGGATCGGGCGGTTACCGCCTCGGCGACGTCCCGTGCTCCTTCCACCTGGAGTACGACTGTCCCGGCCTGGACACCGACCGCTACGAGACGGCGTGGAACGCGGTCGTCGCCCGCCACCCGATGCTGCGCGCGGTCGTCTCACCGGAAGGCCGCAACCGGGTGCTCGACAAGGTGCCCCCCTACCGGATCCGGGTGCAGGACCTGACGGAGGACGACGACGCCGAGCGCGCCCGGAAGCTGGAGCGCGTGCGCACCCGCATGGTGCGCCGCGAACCCCGCCCGGGCCGCTGGCCCCTGGTCGACATCAGGGCCGCCCGGCTGCCCGGCGACGTCGTCCGGCTGTTCGTCAACGTGGACGTGCTGGTGTGCGACACCGCCAGCTACCTGATCTGGGACCGCGAACTGCGCACCCTCTACGACGACCCCGACGCCCGGCTGCCGTCGCTGGAGACCACCTTCGCGGACTGCGTGGCCGCGCTCGAGCGCCGCGCCGAGGGCCCGGAGCACGCGCGGGCCGCCGCCTACTGGCGGGCCAGGCTGGACGACCTGCCCGGCGCGCCCGCGCTGCCCGTCCGGGCCGGGAGCCCCGGGGACCGGCCCCGCTTCGCACGGCGCACCGCCCGTCTGGAGCCGGACCGCTGGAACGCCCTCAAGGCCGAGGCCGCCCGGCGCGGGCTGACCCCCACGGCCGTCCTGCTGGCGGCCTACGGCGAGGCCCTCGCCGACTGGTCGGGGCAGGACCGCTTCGCCGTCACCCTCACCCTCTTCGACCGGCCCGCGCACCTTCCCGGGGCGGACGCCGTGGTCGGTGACTTCACCTCGCTGATGCTGCACGAGGTGGACCGCTCGGACACCCGCCGCTTCGCCGACGCCGCCGTACGGGCCCAGCGCACCCTCTTCGAGGACCTGGACCACCGGGAGTTCTCCGCGCTCGACCTGCTGGCCGAGAAGTCCTCCCGCACCGGCCGCACCGAGTCCGTTCCCGTGGTCTTCACCAGCGCCCTGGGCCTGTCCGGGCCGCTCGGCGGCGGACACGACCTGGACTGGGCGGGCACACCGGTGTACGGCGTGAGCAGCACCCCGCAGACCTGGCTGGACCACCAGGTGATCGAGCAGCACGGGGCGCTCCTGCTCCAGTGGGACGTCCTGGAGAACGCCCTGCCCGCCGACGAGGCGGACGCGGCGTTCGCCGCCTACACCGAGCGGGTGCGCCGGCTGGCCGACGCGCCGCGGGCGTGGGACACCGAGGAGCCCCGCACCGCGCCCGCCGCCCCGGCCCGTGCGCCGCGGCGGCCGGCACCCACCGCGGGGAAGCGGACCGTTCCCGGCCCGGCCCCCGACACCGACGCGGCCATGCTGCTGCGCGACGGCAACGGCGACCGCCCCCTGTTCCTGATGCACCCCTCCGGCGGGGACGTACTGTGCTACGGCGAACTCGCCCGGCTCCTCACCGACGGCCGGCCCGTCGTGGCCCTCACCGACCCCGCCCTGACCGGCGGCACCGGGCCGCGGACCATCGCCGAGACGACCGACCGCTACCTCGCGGCGCTGCGCGTCCACCAGCCGCAGGGCCCCTACCTGCTGGGCGGCTGGTCGATGGGCGGCACGGTCGCCCACCAGATGGCCGTGGAACTCCGGCGCCGCGGTGAGCGGACCGACCTCCTCGTCCTGATCGACTCCAACACCCCCGACCGCATCCGGGCGCTGGGCGGCACCGACCGCGCCCAGGACACCGCCTTCGCGGCCGTCCGCTACCTGCGCTCGCTGGAGGCGTTCCTCGACCTCGACCTGGACCTCGGCCCGGACGCGGAGACCATCCGTACCGCCCCGGACCCGGCGGCGGTACGCCGGACGGTCACCGAACGGCTACGAGCGGCCGGTCTGCTCGGGCCGCGGGACACCGCCGACACCCGCCTCGAGGTCTTCGAACGTCACCTGCGGGCCCTGGCGGACCACCGGGCCGGACACCTCACCGACCCGGCCACCCGCCTGCTGCTCATCGCCGCGTCCCGTCCCGCGCCGCACAACGCCGGCGTCGGCATGGGCGTCGACGACGCCGCGGACCTGCCGGCCCTGGGCTGGCTGCCGCACGTCAGCGGCCCCGTCGACGCCCACACCGTCGAAGGCCACCACTACTCCCTGCTGCACGACCCCGCGGTCCGGCGGACCGCCGCCCTGATCGACCGGGCGCTGGCCGCCGTACACACCGGCCGGTGAGCCCGGCGGCCACTCCTGCCCCCCGAACCCCTCGCGGAAAGCAACCATGCACCAGCACCCGTCATCCCGCAGCCCCCTGTCCCGCAGATCCGCCCTCACCGCCCTCGGAGCGGTCGGCGCCCTGCTGCTGAGCGCCTGCTCCGGCACACCCGCCGCCGACACCCCGGCCTCCCGCACCGGCGCGCCCGTCGACGGCGGCACCCTGCGGTACGCCGTCGCGGGGTCACCCGCCACCGCCAGTGACGACCCGCACGGCGGCCTCGGCAACGAGTCCGACGTCCTGCGCTTCGCCCTGACGTACGACGTCCTGACCGTCCCCGGCGAGGACGGGGAGACCCGGCCGCGGCTCGCCACGTCGTGGAAGCCCAACGACGCCATGGACCGCTGGACCCTCACCCTGCGCGAGGACGCCCGCTTCACCGACGGCGAGCCGGTGCGCGCCGCCGACGTGCTGTACTCCCTGCGGCGCATCGGCGGCAAGGCCGCCGAGAACTACGGCCGGCTCGCCGACTTCGACATGGCGAAGTCCACCGCCCCCGACGAGCACACCGTCGTCCTGGCCACCCGCGCCCCGATGGCCGACGCGCCCCGGGCCCTGGAGTCCGTCACCTTCGTGGTCCCGGAGGGCACCGAGGACTTCTCCCGTCCGGTCACCGGCTCGGGTCCGTACCGGGTGGAGCGGACCGGCGCCCAGACCACCGTCCTGACCCGCAACGACACCTGGTGGGGAGAGCGCCCGCACCTGGACAGGATCGAGATCCAGGCCGTCGCCGACCCGCAGGCACGGGCCAGTGCCGTCGTCTCCGGGCAGGCCGACGTCGCCGGCAGCGTCAGCCCCGCCGCGGTCAGGAGCGCCGGATCCCCGGCGAAGACCCAGGTCGTCCGGCGCGACGGAGTCACCGAGTACCCGTTCGTCATGCGCCTGGACACCGAGCCGTTCGACGACCCCAGGGTCCGTGAGGCGTTCCGCCTCGCCGCCGACCGCGAGGCCCTGGTCGACACCGTGTTCCTCGGCTACGGCAAGGTCGCCAACGACCTCCCCACCCCCTACGACCCCTCGGCCCCCGAGGACCTGCCGCAGCGCACCCGCGACGTGAGGAAGGCCAGGAAGCTGCTGGCCGAGGCGGGCCACGCCGACGGGCTGTCCGTCACCCTGCACACCACCACGTCCTACCCCGGCATGGACACCGCGGCCACCCTCTACGCCCAGCAGCTCTCCGACATCGGCGTCGACGCCGAGGTGAAGGTCGAGCCCGCGGACACCTACTGGACCGCCGTCTACGCCAAGAAGGCGTTCTACACCGGCTACTACGGCGGCATCTCCTTCCCCGACCTCGTCCGCGTCGGACTGCTGTCCGACTCACCGACCAACGAGACCGCCTGGCGCAGCGAGACCTTCGACGGCGGCTTCGCCAGGGCCATGTCGACCGCCGACGAGGCGCGGCGCGAGGAACTGCTCTCCGGCATCCAGCGCGAGCTGTGGGAGGACGGCGGCTACGTCGTCTGGGGCACCGGGGACGGCCTGGACCTCGCCGCGCCGGGCGTGCGCGGGCTGCCCGACGGGCCCGGGTTCCAGCGCATGTTCATCGACCAGGTGTGGATGGCCGAGTGACCCCGCGCGCTGCCGGCCGCGCCCTGCGCCCGGCCGGCCGGGCCGCCGCCCTGGCCGTCGCCGCCACGGCCGTGGTCTTCACGGCCACCGAACTGCTCCCCGGTGACGCCGGGGAGCTGAGGACGACGGGCCGGGCCACCGAAGAGGACGTCGCGGCGGAGCGGGAACGCCTCGGACTGGACCGGCCGGCCGCGGTGCGCTACCTCGACTGGCTGTACGGCCTGGCCCGGGGGGACCTGGGACACTCGCTGGCGGGCGGCAAGCCGGTGGCGACGCTGTTCGCCGAGCGGCTGCCCGCCACCGCCGTCCTGGTCGCGGCGGCGCTCGCGGTCACCGTGCTGCTGACCGCGACGGCCCTGACCGTGGCGTACCTGCGCGGCGGCCGGGGCGGCACGGCCGCCACCGGACTGGCCGCCGTGCCGCAGCCGGTCCACGCGGCGGTGCTCGGCGCGGTCCTGGCCGGGCCGCTGGGCTGGCTGCCCCCCGTCTCCCTGCTGCCGCCCGGCGGCTCCCCCCTGGCGGACCCCCGGCTCCTGGTGCTGCCCGCGCTCACCCTGGCGCTGCCCTCGGCCGCGTTCGCCACCGTCCTGCTGCGCGGGGCGCTGGGCGACGTCCTGCGCCGGCCCCACGTGGCCGACGCACGGCTGCGCGGCCTGCCCGCCCCGCTCGTGCTGCACCGGCACGTCCTGCCCTTCCTGTACGCGCCGGCGCTCCAGGTGACGGCCCTGCTGGCCGGCGGTCTCGTGGCGGGAACCGCCCTGGTGGAGACCCTGTTCGGCTATCCGGGCACCGGGCAGCTGCTGGTGTCCGCCGTCGCGGTGCGGGACGTCCCCGTCATCCAGGCCGCGGCCCTCCTCCCGGCCGCCGTCCTGCTGCTGGGCATGCTCCTGGCCGACCTGGCCGCCCGTCGCACCACGGTGCCGGGGGACCCCGGCCCGTCGGTGGCGGCGGCGGGGAGGACCGTATGACCGCAGCGCCTCCGCCGTTCTTCCCCGAGGCCGCCCGCCCTTCGGTGTCCGTGACCGCGGCCCTCACACTGCTGCTGTGCGTGCCGCTCGGCCGGTACGCCGCCCCGCACCCACCGGAGCGGACGGTCGCCGCCCCCTGGGCGCCGCCCGGCGGACGGCATCCGCTGGGCACCGACGCCCTGGGACGCGACGTGCTGTCCCGGGTCCTGGCCGGAGGCACCCAGCTCCTGACCGTGTCCCTGCTCGCCGCGCTCGCCGCCGTCGTCTGCGGCACGGGCCTCGGCCTGGCCGCGGGCTGGTCGGGCGTCCGCACCGCCCGCACCGTACGGGCCCTGTGCGACCTGCTGCTGGCCGTCCCCGCCCTGGTCCTGGCGCTGGTGCTGGCCACCGCGCTGCCGGGGGCGACGGCGGTCGTCGTGGCGTCGGTGCTCGCGGGAGCCCCGCTGACCGCGCGGGTCGTCGCCACGCAGTGCGCGCAACTGCGCGACAGCGGGCACGTGCACGCCGCCGTCGAACGCGGCGAGCGCACACCCGCCGTGCTGCTCCACGAGGTGCTGCCCGCCCTGCGCCGCCTGGTCGCCGCCGACGCCGGGCTCCGGCTCGTCACGGCACTGCAGATCGCCGCGGCCCTCGCCGTGCTCGGCCTGGGACCCCAGCCCCCGGACCCGGACTGGGCCCTGATGCTCAGTGAGAACCTGCCCGGCGCCGCGCTCAACCCCTGGGCTCTGCTGGCGCCGGCGATCCCCCTGGCGGGCTGCGCCTGGGTGTTCGCCGCGGCGGCCCGGACGGCCGCCCGCGCTCAGGGGGAGGCGGCATGACGGCCCGTGCCCACGAGGGGCCCGTTCCCGCCGGCGCCCCGCTGCTGGCGGCCGACGGCCTGAGCGTTCGCCGTGCCCTCGACGGCGCCACCGTGCTGCCACCGGTCGACGTCCGCGTCGGCCCGGGGCAGGTGCTGGCCGTCACCGGCCCGTCCGGCGCCGGCAAGTCCACGCTGCTGCGCGCCCTGCTCGACGTCCTCCCGGACGGACTGCACCGCGCGGCGGGCACCGTGCGCTGGCGCGGTACGACGGTGCCGCGGGGCCGGGAGGCCAGGAGGTGGCGGCGCGCCCGGTGCGGCTGGCTGGCGCAGGACCCCGGCGCGGCCCTCCATCCGCTGTGGCGCGTGGACCGGCTGATCGGCGAGGAGTTCACCGGTGACGCCACCGCCCGCGCCCGGCGGGTCGAGGCTTTGATGCGCCGACTGGGACTTCCGCCCGGGCTCGCCTCCCGGCGGGCGGGGGAACTCTCCGGCGGACAGGCCCAACGGGTCGCCCTGGCCCGGGCCCTGTGCGCCGATCCGGAGCTGCTCGTCCTGGACGAGCCGACCTCGGCACTGGACCGCGCGACGGCCGACCTGGTGGCCGAAGAGGTGCGCTCCCGCCGCGGGACCCCCGGCCGGTGCGTCGTCCTGGTCACGCACGACGCCCGGCTGGCCGCGGAACTGGCCGACCGGACCCTGGTGCTCGCCGCCGGCGCGCGCCCGGCCCCCGGTACGGACGCCGCCGCGCGGCACACGGCACGGACGACCGCCGCCGTGCGTGGACGGACGACGCGCGCCCCGTGGAAGGAGCCGCTCCGCCCGGCCGCCGGTCCCGCGCCGTCACAGGCCGGGCGTCCGCCCCGCACGGCGGCGGGCCCCGTCCCGTCCCCGGCGCCCGTGCTGTCGGCGCGGGGCCTGACCCTGCGCACCCCGGACGGCACACCGCTGCTCGCCGCCGGCGACCTGGACCTGCCGGCGGGCGGCTGGCTGGCCGTCACGGGACGGTCGGGCAGCGGGAAGACGACCCTGCTGCACGCCCTCGCGGGCCGCCGCCCGCCGGCCGCCGGACAACTCCTGCTGCACGGGCGCCCGCTGCCCCCCGGGACCCGCTCGCGTGACCGGCGGATGCTGCGCGCCGTCCAACTGGCCGGACAGGACACGGTGGCGGAACTCAACCCGGCGCACACCGTCGGCCGAGCGGTGGCCCGGCCGCTGAAGGTGTTCCACGGCACGACCGCGGCGGCCGGGCGGGAACGCGTACGGGAACTCCTCGAAACCGTGGGACTCCCTGCCGAGCTGGCCGGCCGCAGACCCGCGGCGCTCTCCGGCGGCCAGCGCCGCCGGGTGGTCCTCGCCAGGGCGCTCGCCGCAGGCCCCGACGCGCTGCTGCTGGACGAGCCCACCGCGGGTCTGGACCCGGACTCGGCACGGCTCGTCCTCGACCTGCTGGACCGGCTGCGGGAGGACGGCCTCGCCGTGCTGACCGTCACGCACGACGCCGGCACGGCCGCCCGGGCCGACCACGTCCTCCACCTGACCGGGCGCCGCCTGACCCCACGGCCGCACCCGGCCCCCGACCACCCCCTCGACGAGAGAACGGAGCACTCAGGTGTCCGACCACACGACGGCTGAGCACACCGGCCGGATCGCGGACCTGCTGGCCGCCCACCCCTGGGTGGCCCGGGCCCACCCCGCCCCCGACGGCGGCGTCCGGGTCGTCCCGCACCCGGACGCCGTGACCGCCGCCCCCGAGCCGGGCCCCCTGATGCGCGAGCACCTCGAGCAGTGGGCCGAGGTCTACGAGTGGACGTACGAGACGGCCGAGGGCCGGCACGCCGACGACCTCGACCTGTCCGGGTGGCGGGCCTCCGACACCGGAGCACCGCTGCCCGAAGCCCACATGCGGGACTGGGTGGAGCGCACCGTGGACCTCGTCCTGGCCCGGCGTCCGAGGCGGGTCCTGGAACTCGGCTGCGGCACCGGCCTGCTCGCCCACCGCCTGCACCCGCACCTGGACGGGTACGCCGGCACCGACGTCGCCCAGGTCGCGGTGGACCGCCTCACTGCCGCCGGCCTGCCCCGCACCGCGTTCGTCCGGGCCGCCGCCCACGAGACGGCCGCGCCCCGGGTGCGGGACGCCATGGACACCGCCTTCGGCCCCGGCGTACGCCCCGACTGCGTGCTGCTCAACTCGGTCACCCAGTGCTTCCCCGACCTGGCCTACCTGACCACCGTCCTGCACGGGGCGCTGTCGGCGGTCGAGGACGGCGGCACCGTGATCGTGGGGGACATCCGGCACTCCGGTCTGCTGCTCGACCACTTCGAACGGCTGGAACGGACCCGCGACCCCGAGGCGGACGGCACGACGGTCGCCGCGAGGGCCGCGGCCGCCGCCGAGGCGGACGAGGAACTGTCCTTCGCCCCGGCGGCCGTCGCCGCCGCGATCGCGGGCGGGCCCCGCCCGGTCCGCATGAGCGTGCACGCCCGCACCATGGCCGAGGACACCGAACTCACCCGCTACCGCTACGACGTCGTCCTGCGCGTCGGCCCGCCCGCCGACGGGCCGGGCACCCGGCACGTGCGCCGGACGCCCTGGGACGGACTCCGGGGGAGCGGTGTCCGGCAAGCGCTGCGCGACGCGCTCGCCGGCGCTCCCGTCGTCGTCCACGGCATTCCCAACGCCCTGCTCCACGACGCCCCCGGGGCGGTGACCCCGTACGCCCTGCGCGAGGCACTGCGGGGAGCGGACGCCGCCGTACTGCTCGACGCCGCCGACCCGCGCGCGCTGGCCGTGGCGGCCCCCGCCGACCGCGCGCCCGCCGCGGCCGAGGACTTCCCGGCGCCCTCCGGTCCGGTCGCCCACGAGCCGTTCCCCCTGTTCGTCCGGCGCCGTCTGCCCGAGGTGCTGCGCGACCACCTGCGCCGGGCCGAACCGGACACGGCCCCACCGGCGATCACCGTGGTGGACGTCATCGAGGACGGCCACGCGTGAACGGCGCACTCACCGACGAGACCCTCACCGGGCTGCCCGGCGTGACGGACTGGCAGCTGGTGCACGGCGGCGGGCGGGACACCCTGCTGGTGGCGGGGCCGCCTCCGGCGGCGCGGGCGTCCTCCGGCCCCGGCCGGGACGACGCCCGCGCCGCCGACCGGGCCGCGGACACCGGTGACACCGCCGTCCGCGGTACCGATCCGGCCGTTCTCCCGGCACTGATGCGGCAGCTCGACGAGACCGCGCTGCTGACGACGGCCCGGGTGCTGGACCGTACCCGGCTGTTCCGCGGCGGCGGACGGCCCCGTACCGACGAGATCCTCGAAACCCTGGCGGTCGCACCCCGGCACGCGTGGATCGTGCGGCGCTGGCTGCGCACCCTGGCCGCGGAGGGCCGGCTCCACCTGGACGCGGCGACGGGCCGCCACCACTCCCTCGCGGTGCCGGACCGCCGCGACCACGCCCGGGCGCTGCGCGAGCTGGACGGCGCCTGCGCGGGCCTGGGCTACCCGGCGTCCATGACCCGCTTCTTCCGGGCCGCGGCCGAACGGCTCCCGCTGCTGCTCCAGGACCGCGCGTCCCTGCAGGAGGTCCTCTTCCCCGACGGGGAGACGGACACCGCGCAGGGCAACTACCGCGACAGCGTCCCCAGCCGCTGGGCCAACCACGCCGCCGCGTCCCTGGTCGCCGGCGAGTCCCGCCGCCGGACGGCGGCGGCCCCCCTGCGCGTCCTCGAAGCGGGCGCCGGCGTGGGCGGCACCACGGGAACCGTCCTGGAGGCACTCGGCGACACGCCCGTCGACTACCTGTTCACGGACGTCTCGCCGTTCTTCCTGCGGACGGCCAGGGACGTCTTCGGCGACCACCCCGGCCTGCGGCACGCCCTGTTCGACATCCAGGCCGACCCGTTCGAGCAGGGCCTGGAGCCGGAATCCCGGGACGTCGTCCTGGCGGCGAACGTCCTGCACAACGCGCGACACGTCGGACGCTGTCTGGCGGCCCTGCGGGAACTGCTGGCGCCCGGCGGGCTGCTGGTCCTGGTCGAGTCGTGCCGGGAGCACTACCAGGCGCTCACCTCCATGTACCTGCTGATGTCGCCCGCGCCCGGCGAACAGGAGTGGTTCACGGATCTGCGGGCCGGCCAGGACCGGGTCTTCCTCACCGCCGGGGAATGGGCACGGCAACTGGACGCGGCGGGCTTCGACCCGCTGCCCGTGCTGCCGCACGAGGAGCATCCCCTCGCCTCGATGGGCCAGCGCGTCATCGCCGGCCGCGCCAAGCCGCACGGCGCCCGCCCGGATCCCGGCCGCGTCCGTGCCGCGCTCGCCGGCCGTCTGCCCCCTGCCCTGCCCCTCCCACGGATTCACGCCGTGGACGACGTCATCCGCCCCGCCGACCCGACTGGAGCCCCCTGTTGACCCCCGCATCCGCACCCGAGCACACCGCCGAGCAGACCTCGGCCGACCTGGTCGACGCCGTCCGCGCGGTGTGGGCCGACGTCCTGGAGACCGACCTGGCCGGCGTACCGGCGGACGCCAGTTTCCTGAGCCTGGGCGGCGACTCCGTCCTGGCCGTCCGCATGGCCGCCGTGCTCCGCAAACGGCTGGGCACCCCGCTGGCGCTGGCGGACGTCCGCGTCGAACAGAGCGCCGCGCAGCTCGCCGCCCTCGTCCACGAACGCAGTACCGGATCGGGCACGGGTGCCCTGCGCCCGCTGCCCCTGGACCTGCGACGACGCGAGGACCCGGACGCGCCGTTCCCGCTCCTGCCGCTCCAGCAGGGCTACTTCGTGGGCCAGCAGGACGCCTGGGAGCTGTCCTACCGCTCCGCACACCACTACGTGGACATCGGGCTGGAGGACATCGACGCCGACGAAGCCCCCGAGGCGCTGCAGGACGCCCTGGAACGCCTGGCCGAGCACCAGGCCGTCCTGCGGGCCCGCATCCTGCCCGACGGCCGGCAACGCATCCTGCCCCTGGACGATCCGGAGGCGGTACCGCGGCTTCGGGTCACCGACCTGCGCGACGCCGACGAGGAGACGGCCGCCGCCCGGCTCGCGGAGACACGCCACGAGATGAGCACCGAGGGCCCCGACCCGTCCCGGGGCTGCGGTCTGGACATGCGCCTGACGCTGATGCCCGGGGACCGCGCCCGGCTGCACTCCTCGACCAGCCTGCTGATCATCGACGGATGGTCCTCGGGCGTCTTCTACCGCGACCTGTTCGCCCTGGTCTCCGACTACAACGCCGTCCTCGCGCCCCTGGACATCGACTACGGCGACTACGTGACGACCCTGCGGGACCTGCCCGGCACCGAGGCGTGGCAGCAGGACCGCGACTGGTGGTGGGAGCGCCTCGACGACTTCCCGCTGCCGCCGGCCCTGCCGCTGGTGGCCGACCCCGCCGAGGTGCGCCCCACCCTGATGGGCACCCGGCAGGCGGTGCTCGACCCGGAGCGCTGGTCGGAGCTGCGCCGGCTGTGCACCGACCACGGGGTGACCCCGTCCGCGGCGATGTTCGCCGCCTTCGCCGCCGCCGTCGCCCGGGCCTGCGGCCACCGCCGCTTCCTGCTCAACACCCTCCAGCTGAACCGCCTCCCGCTCCATCCCGACGTGTCCCGCCTGGTGGGAGCCTTCTCCTCCACCATGCTCCTGCCGGTCGACCTGCCGGCGGCCCCCGTCTTCGCCGACCTCGCCGGCCGCGCCCAGCAGGACATCGGCGACGCGCTCGCCCACAACCTGATCACCGGCGTGGAGGTCTCCCGCGAACTGGGCCGCCGTCGGGGCACCCACCGCCCGGTGGCACCCGTCGTCTTCCAGTCCACCCTGGGCGTGGACGCGGCGCTGGGCAGCGAGGTGCCCCAGGAGGCCGGACCGCTGGGCGCGATCGACCTGCTGAGCCACCACCAGCAACTGCGCACGCCCCAGGTGGCCCTGGAGGTGCGGCTGTTCGAGCTGCGCGGCGAACTGGTGGTCGTCTTCTCGCTGGTGGAGGAGCTGTTCGCGGGAGCGGATGTCGACCGGATGTTCGCCGACCTCGTGGCGACCGTGGAATCGCTGGTCGAACCGGCCGGCTGGGCCGCCGTGGTCGAACTGCCCGACGCGGTCGACGGTGAGCGGGCCGGGCCGGACCGGCAGGCGCCCGGCCGGCGCCTGTCCGTACCCGCGGCGGCGGCCGGCGGAGCGGAGCCGGGACCGCCCAGGGACGACGTGGAGCGGGCCGTCGCCGCGCACTGGCGGAAGCTGCTGGACTGCCCGGTGGAGGAGCGCACCGCCGACTTCTTCGCGCTCGGCGGTGACTCGCTGCTCGCGGTGCGGATGCTCGGGTCGCTCGCGCGGGAGGGGCTGGGGCGGGCGACGCCCCGCCGCTTCCTCCGGCAGCCCACGGTGGCCGGACTCGCCGCCGCTCTCCGCGAACCGGACGACCGGTGAGAAGGGTGCGGCGGGGGCGGGACGGCCCCCGCCGCACCCCGGTCTCAGCCGCCCAGGCCGGCGTCCTCGCGGAAGAGTTCCTGGTCGAGCCAGACCGCGGCACGGGCGCCGTCGGCGGCACCGGTGATCACGAAGGTGAGAGCGTCCGGCAGGGCCTCCAGCCGGGCGGTGTCCCCGGCCGCGTACACACCGGGCACGGACGTGCGCTGGAACTCGTCCACCCGCACACAGCCGTCCGGGAGGACCGCGCATCCCAACTCCTCGGCCAGCGGGGAGTGCTGACGGGTGGGCGCCCGGTGGTAGACGCCCTGCCGCTCGAGCAACCGTCCGTCGGCGAGGACCAGGCGGACGGCCCCTTCCTCCCCCTCGACGCGGGTCACGGCCGTCTCCTCCACGGCGATCCCGGCCTCGGCGAGACGGCCCGCGGCCTGCTCGGGCACCGGGTGGCCGTCGGTGCACACGATCACGTCCTCGCTGAACCGGTCGGCCACGTACAAGGCCTGCATGACCTGCGGCAGTTCGTGCCCCAGGACGGCCAGGCTCATCCCGCTGGTCTCCCAGCCGTGGCAGAACGGGCAGTGGTACACCCCCCGGCCGAACAACGCGGACAGGCCCTCCACCCGCTCGTCGAGCACGTCGACCTGCCCCGTGGCGAGGACCAGTTTCCGGGTCCGCTCCACGGTGCCGTCGGCCAGCGTCAGGGCGAACCCTCGGGGCTCGGGCGCGGCGGCGGTGACGGTCGCCTCGCGTACGGCCACGTTCGGGTAGGCGGTGAGCTGTTCCCGGCCTATGCGGCGCAGTTCGGCGGGCGGGAAGCCGTCCCGGCTGAGGAACATGTGCATATGAGCCGCGGGCGCGTTGCGCGGGCGGCCCGAGTCCAGCAGGAGGACCCGCCTGCGCTGACGCCCGGACACCAGCGCCGCGTTGAGGCCGGCGGGCCCTCCGCCCACCACGATCACGTCGTACATCGTCGTCACTTCTTCCTCGGTCCGTCGAATAATGACTACGATAATAATTATCATTTTCATCAACTGGATCAGTGGGAAACAGGAGGAACACCGGTGCGACACCAGGCGGCCATCGGAGTCATAGGCGGTTACGGAGCGGTCGGCGGCGCGGTCGTACGGCGGCTCCACCGGGCGGGTGTCCACCCGCTGCTGGTGGCCGGCCGCGATCGGGGCCGGGCGGAAGCGCTGATCGCGGGCCTCTCGGAGGGCGGCCCGGACGTGGGCGCCCTGACGGTGGACCTGACCGACCCCGGCTCGCTGGATCGCTTCACGGCGGGTTGCCGGCTCGTCGTCAACTGCGCGGGGCCTTCGTACCGCGTCCTCGACACGGTCGCCCGGGCCGTGCTGCGAGGCGGCGCGGACTACGTCGACGCGGCCGGTGACGACCCGGTCCACAACCTGCTGTCCGCCGACGGGGCCGCCGGGCGATGGGGGGCGGCCGGACGCGCGGCCGTGCTGTCCGCCGGCGCGCTTCCGGGCCTGTCCTCGCTGCTGCCCCGCGCGCTGGCCGCCCGCGCCACCGGTCCCGTCGCACTGGACGCCTACGTCGGCGGTGTCGCGCCGCTCACCCCGGCCGCCGCCGGTGACGTGCTGCTCGGCCGCGGACCGGAGCACGGTACGCCGGCGGCCGCCTGGCACGAGGGCCGGATGCGGGAGCGCGCGCTGGCCCCCCGCCGGGGGGTGCGGCTCGACGCCTTTCCCGCACCCGTCGACGCCTTCCCCTTCCTGTCCACCGAGGCCGTCCGGCTGGCCCGGGCCACGGGCATCGGCCGGGTGCGCTGGTACACCGTCTTCGGCGGCGGACGCCTGGCCGAGGAACTGGCCATGGCATGGGCACTGGACGCCACGGACACCGCCGACCTGGTCGCGGCGGCCGACGAGGACGTGCGGCGCCACGGGGCCTGGTACGGACAGGAGTTCCACCTCTGGGACGGGGCGACGGACGGCCCGCCCACCGCGAGGCTCGTCCTGCGCGCCCCGGACTCCTACGAGCTGAGCGGGTTCCTCGCCGCCGCCACCGCTCTCCGGGTGCTCGACGGGTCGGTCGCTCCCGGTGTGCACTTCGCCGCGGACGTGCTCGACCCCGCGCGGGTCACCGAGGAGCTGGCGGCCGATGGCGCGGCGGAGCTCAAGACGCTGTGAGTGTCCGCCGGGGCGCTCCCGACCGGTGGGCAGGGCCGGGGGAGCGCCCCGAGGGACAGGCGGCCGAGCAGGTCGTCGGTGCGCTCGGCGGCCGGTCAGGGGGAGGTTCGGCGGTCGACCGCCCCTGGGCGGCAGCCGGCGCACACGCCCGTGAGTTCGACGGTGTGGTCCACCGCGTGGAACCCGATGTCGCGCGCGGTCCTCGCCACCCACTGTTCGACCTCGTCGGAGTCCACCGCCAGGCTGAGCCCGCACTCCCGGCAGACGAGGTAGTGACGGTGGCCGTCGTCCGGCCTGGGCCGGTAGAGGCGTTCACCGTCACTGTCCCGCATCACGTCGACGTGCCCGGCCGCCTCCAGTAACCGGAGCGTGCGGTAGACGGTGGTCAGCCCCACCGCCACGCCGTCCCCGACCAGAGCGGCGTGCAGGGTCTGCGCCGAGACGAAACCGTCGCAGGCGTGCAGGGCCCCGAGGACCGCGGCTCGCCGCGGGGTCGTGCGCCACTCGCCGTGGGCCGTTCCGTACATGAGTGTGCCTCCCGTCGCATCCGGACGCCTTCGTGATCCGGTCGGGCGACCGCCGTCGGACTCCGGTGGCCGTGCTCGGGATCGCAGTCCTCCCCGGTGTCCCACGCGGGGAGGGGATCGTCCGCCGGACTCGATGAGCGGGTGTCCGAAGCGGCCGTCCCGGGTGAGCCGGCCGGCCTCCTCCGGCAGGTCGTCCCGCAGCGTGCGGCAGACGCTGCGAGGACACCGGCGTCAGTCCTCCGGGCGCAGCAGACCGCGTCGGTAGGCGGGCACGAGGTGCTGCGGAACCCGGTGGGTCACACCGTCCACCGTGACCGGCACCAGGTTCGGCGTCGCCGCCTTCCACTGGGCCCGGCGGTGACGGGTGTTGCTGCGCGACATCTTGCGCTTGGGCACGGCCATGGGACGTTCCTCTCGGTCGGGACGGTCGTCCGGTGCGGACCGCGCCGGGCAGACGCCGACAGTATACGACAATGATTTTCATATGCGACAACTGCACGGTCCGACGAGCCGAAACGATCCTGGCGAGGGGCGTCGGCGCTCGGTCCGGGAGCCCGCGGTCCCGCGACCGATGGTGTCCGTCGCCGTCATGACTTCCCGTCACCACCGGATGTGAGGCGGAGTCATGTCCCGGGAGCCGGGCAGGGCACCCGGACCCGCCCCCCCCGCGTTCGTCCGCGGTGCTCCGAACCGGTGAGAAAGGAAGGGCGGGGACGTGGTGGTGCGACGAAGCCGGAGAACCGGTGATTGTCTTCTTGTCCCGTTGCCCACTCACACGAGGAGTGTCGTCGTGCCTTCGGACCATGCGGACATCTCGTACACGATCCCCGGAATGAGCAAGCAGGACAGTCAGAACATCATCGAGTTGCTGCAGATGCGTCTGCATTCCCTGAACGACCTCCACCTGACGCTCAAGCACGTCCACTGGAACGTGGTGGGGCCTCACTTCATCGCTGTGCACGAGATGATCGATCCGCAGGTCGACGAGGTCCGCTCGATGACCGACGATCTCGCTGAGCGGATCTCGACGCTCGGCGGCGAGCCGAACGGTACCCCCGGTGCGCTGGTGGAGCGGCGCACCTGGGACGACTACTCGATCGGGCGCGCCGAAGCCATCGAGCACCTCGGGGCGCTCGACCTCGTGTACACCTCGGTGATCAAGGACCATCGCGAGGCCATGCGGTCCACCGAGACCTCCGACCCGGTCACGCAGGACATGCTCATCGAGCAACTGCGCGGACTGGAGCTCTTCCAGTGGTTCGTTCGCGCGCACCTGGAGTCCAGCGGCGGCAGGCTCAGCACCCGTGGCGCCACCACGGAGACCGGCGCCGCAGGACAGGCGGCCGACCAGGCACGCAACCAGCCGTGATCGCCACAAGGAAGCGACGCGGACAACATGCGTCGTTTGTGCGTCGTAACGTGGGGGAGTGGACATCGGCGACGGCGATGGTGACGAGGCGGAAGTGCGACGCGGTGGCGGGCTGACCACCGGTGAGGTGGCGCGACGTCTGGGGGTGGCGCCGACGACGGTCCGTTCCTGGGACCGCCGCTACGGACTCGGCCCCGCCGCGCACACCGGTGGCCGGCACCGGCGCTGGACCGCCGGGGACCTCGCCCGGCTGGAGCGGATGTGCGCTCTGACGGCCACGGGACTGCCACCGGCCGAAGCCGCCCGCCTGGCCCTCGACGGGACGGGCGCGGGCACGCCCCCGTGCGAAGAGGGCGAGCCTCCTGCCCCGCGGCCGGTGGCCCGCGCGCGCAGCCGGGCCGGAACGGGTCTGCGACTCGGCGACGTGCGCCAGGAGTGCAAGGGGGTCGCCCGCGCGGCCCTGCGTCTCGACGCCGCCGCCCTCGACGAACTGCTGAGGGACGCGATCGAGGAACACGGCCTGGTCGCGGCCTGGACGGAGGTGATCGTGCCGACGCTCCAGGCGGTCGGCCGTAAGTGGGAGAGTTCGGGAGAGCGGTACGTCGAGGTCGAGCACTTCCTGTCCTGGCACGTCTCCGGCGCGCTGCGGCGCCACGCGCCACCCGTGCCGGCCGGTCGCCCCGGTGCCACCACGGTGCTCGCCTGCGTGCCCGCGGAGAACCACACACTGCCGCTCGAGGTGCTGGCCGCCGCGCTGACCGAACGGGGTCTGCCCATACGCATGTTCGGCGGCTCGCTGCCCGTCGGGTCCCTCGTCGCCGCGGTACGCAGGACCGGACCGGCCGCGGTGGCCCTGTGGGCGCAGTCCCGCACCACGGCCAGCCGGCCACTGGCCCAGCACATCGCGGCGCTCGAGTGGGGCGTGCGCGGCGCCCGCAGGAAACCGGTCGTCCTCACGCTCGGCCCCGGCTGGGCCGGGCAGACCACCCCGGGGTTGCCGCACCCTCCCGGGCTGGCGGAGGCCGTCGCGGCGGTCGAGTCCGCCGTCGTCAGGTGAGGTGACGCCTGTCGGGTACGCGCGTGCGGTGGTGCCGTTCTCGAAGGCCGGCCCCGGCACGCTGTTATCCGACGCCGCACCGGCTGGAGACGGAGGAGACGGGGCGTCGTGGCGCACCGGCCCGGTCGACGGCGCGGGGGTCAGAAAGCGCGCGGGGTCACCAGGCCGGATTCGTAGGCGAGGACCACGAGCTGGGCGCGGTCGCGGGCGTGGAGCTTGGCCATGGCCCGGTTGATGTGGGTCTTGGCGGTCGACGGGCTGATGACCAGGCGGTCGGCGATCTCGTCGTTGGACAGGCCCTGTGCGGCCAGGGCGACCGCCTCGCGTTCGCGGCCGGTCAGTTCCTCCAGCCCGTCGCCGACGCGGGCGGGCGTCGGCCGGGCGACGTACCGGTCGATGAGTTTGCGGGTGATGGCGGGCGCGAGCAGGGCGTCGCCGCGGGCGGCGACGCGTACGGCGTGCAGGAAGTCCTCCGGCAGGATGTCCTTGACGAGGAAGCCGGCGGCGCCGGCGCGCAGCGCGTCGAAGACGTACTCGTCCATGCCGTAGTTGGTCAGCACGACGACGTGCACGCCGGCCAGGGCCGGGTCCGCGGCGATGCGCCGGGTCGCCTCGATGCCGTCCATGACGGGCATCTGGATGTCGACGAGAGCGACGTCGGGCAGCCGCTCCCTGGCGAGCACCAGGGCCTCTTGGCCGTCGGCGGCCTCGGCCACCACCTCGATGTCGTCCTCGAGGTCGAGCAGCGCGCGGAAGCCGCTGCGGATGAGCGGCTGGTCGTCGACCAGCAGGACCCGGATCACGAGGCTCCGTTCGTGGGAAGTTCGGCCCGGACGGTGAAGCCGCCCGTGCCGCGTGGCCCGGTGCGCAGCCGGCCGCCCAGGGCCGTGACGCGTTCGCGCATGCCGAGCAGCCCGAGGCCGGGCGTCGGTGCCGGGTGCGAGGGGGCCTTTCCGTCGTCGTCGACGCGGATGGCGAGGGCGTCCGGCCGGTAGTCGATGAGCACCGAGGCGGTGGTGGCGGAGGCGTGCCGGGTGACGTTGGTGAGCGACTCCTGGACGATCCGGTAGGCGGTACGGCTCACCGCGGCCGGCACGGCGTGCGGATGTCCTTCGACCGTCAGGGTCGTCTCCAGGCCGGTCGTCCGGAACCGTTTCACCAGGTTCGGGATCTGGTCGAGTCCGTGCGGCGGGGTGGTGTCGTCGTCGCGCAGCGCCTCGAGGGTCGCGCGCAGCTCCCGGCTCGCCTCCCGGCCGGCTTCCTGGATCGCCAGCAGGGCCTTCGGCACCTGCTCGCCCCGCCGCCGGGCCACGTGGACCGCGACCTCGGACTGCACCTTGACGACCGAGATCTGGTGGGTGAGCGAGTCGTGCAGCTCCCGCGCGATGCGCAGCCGCTCCTCGTCGGCCCGGCGGCGCGCGGTCTCCTCGCGGGTGCGCTCGGCTTCCTCCGCCCGCTGCTCGGCCTGCCGCACCGCCTCCCCGGTGGCGAAGGCGGCGATCAGCCACGCGATCTCAAGGGTGCTCCGGGCCTGTGCCACGACCTCGCGCGCGGGCCCGCCCTGGGAGATCAGGGCGGTGAGGGGGAGCACGGTCAGCAGGCCCAGGGACGCCGCGAGTGCGACGACGCGGTGCCCGGCGCGTACCGCGCCGTGGACCGCGACCAGGTAGGAGACGGCGAGCACCTCGAACCCGGCCGCCTGGTGGCCCACCGCGCACAGCCCGGTGACGGCCAGGACCACGAGCGGGGCCCGGCGGCGCGCGGCCAGCGCCAGCCCGCCGGCCGCCAGCAGCGCGGAGCCGAGCAGCTCACGGCCCCCGGCCGGGTGCGGTCCCGACAGCCCGGCGCCCAGCGACAGCGCTGCCACGCCCACGGCGATCACCCAGTCGGTGACTCCGGCCGGGACAGCGAGCCGCCCTTTGTCCATGGGTGCACCGTAGCCGGATGCGGCGGTGGGCGAGTCCGACTCACGGAGGAGCGGCCGGCTACCGCGTGCGTGGTACCGGCGCGTCGCCCGGCGCGTCCGCGGTATCCGGATGCCGCGGCGGCGGCAGCGGGAAGTGTCCGCGTCTGCCGGACGACCGGCGGGAGGGCCGGCGCGCATGCTCTCCCCGTACACCGGATCTCGGAAGCAGCGACGGAGAAGGAGGAGAGCGGCATGAGTGCTTCAGCAGCGCTGGCGGCGGCCGCCGAGGGCGGGATCATCGGCGACGGGCGGACCGGTGCCAACCTGGCCCTCGGGGTGGGGGCGTTCGGCCTGGCCATCGGCTGGCTGGCCCTGGCCCGCGCCGGCGGCCGGATCAGCGCCGGCAACGCGCGCATCGGCGGGATGTCGGCCATCGCGGTGGGAGCGGTCGGCACGGTCCTCGCGGTGCTGCACGCGGCCACCTCCAGTGGCGGTCCCGGCACCGGCAACGGGCTCGTCGGCGCCATCGTGGCCATCCCGCTGGGGCTGGGCGCCGTGCTCCTCGGCCGCCGGGCGCTGACCCGGTGCCGCCGTGCCGACCGGATGCCCGTCTGACCCCCCGGGTCACGGCGTGCGTGCGGCCACCGCACGCCCGACCCCGTGGTCGGCGGCACCGACGGCCGGCACCGCGGCCCCGGCGACCACCGGGACGGTGGCGGGGCGAAGACCGGGGTGGTGCCGAGCGCGAGCGGGATGGCCCGGGGACGGTGCGCTCGGGGGCGCGGACCTCCTCGCCGGGAGCGGCGATGCGCGCGTACCCGGCGAACGCGAAGAACAGCGGGCCCGCGGCCCGGAGCACCCCGCCGAACGTGACGTCGTCCCCGATGTCCGGCCGTGTCGCGTCCGGCGCGGACGAGGTGGGGCCGGCGACCGCCACGGCGGCGAGCACTGCCGGTACCACCGTGACGATCACGCGGGTCGGCAGGGGGACTTCTGCGCTTCCGGGCCCGCTCGACGGCGCTCCACCGTGCGGCCGCGGACCAAGCCGTGGCCGGGAGGTCAGGGGCCGGGGCGTTCGAGGTGTTCGTCCGTCGTCGACGGCTGGGAGGCCGGAGCGGCGGCGGTCAGTGTCGTGCGGCGGGTGCCGACGGCGGGGGCGAGGAAGACCGCCACGGCGACGAAGGCCAGGACGACGGTCATCGCGGTGCGCAGGCCGTAGTGGTCGCCGAGGAAGCCCAGGCCGGGAGGTCCCACGAGGAAGGCGACGTAGCCGATCATCGCCACGAGGCTGACGCGGGCGGCCGGGTCGGGCCCGGAGTCGCCGGCCGCGGAGAGGGCGAGGGGGAATCCGAGGGATGCCCCCAGTCCCCACAGGAGCACGGCCGCTCCGGCGAGGAAGGCGTTGTCGGCGAAGACGACGACGGCCAGGCCGAGTGCGGCGGAGACCGCGCTGGCGCGGACGACGGGGGCGCGGCCGAAACGGTCGATGAAGAACCCGCCGCCGAAGCGGCCGACCGTCATGGCGGCGGCGAAGCCCGCGTAGACGGCTGAGCCCAGGGCGGGGTCCATGTCGTGCCCGTCGACCATGAGCAGGGGCAGCCAGTCGTTGGCCGCCCCTTCGGCCAGGGCCATGGTCAGCACGATCCCGCCGATCAGCAGCAGGCGCCGGTCCTTGCGGACCGCGGGCCGGCGGGACTTCGCCCCGCCGGCCCGCTTGTCGCCGCGGGTCCGGCCGACGCCGTGGGGGATGGCCCGCAGGGCGTGGGCGAAGGCGGCGGCGGTGACGGCGGCGACGGCTGCCAGGTGCCAGTGCACGGGGAAGCCGACGGCGGTGCACAGGATGCCGAGCGAGGCCCCCACGACGGTTCCGAGGCTGAAGAAGCCGTGCAGCGTGGGCAGGACCGTACGGCCGGTGATCCGCTCGACCTCGGCGCCGTCGACGTTGACCGCCACCTCACCGCCGCCCATGCCGGCACCGAAGAGGAAGAGCCCCGCCGTGACGGCCGGCGCGGACGACCACAGCGCTCCGCAGCCGATCACCGCCATGCTGAGGATGACGAGCGCGGTTCCCGCCCCCATGACCGGCCGGGTCCCGAACCTCGCCACCAGCGCCCCGGAGCCGAGGACGCCGAGCATCGAACCGACGGAGAGACCGAACAGGACGATTCCCATCTGCGCGGTCGAGGCGCCCAGTTGGTCCCTGATGTCGGGTGTGCGTGTCACCCAGGAGGAGATCGACAGGCCGGGCATGAGGAAGAAGAGGAACAATGCCGTGCGGCGGCGGCGTGTGGCCAGGTCTATCACTGCGGGCTCGATCCAGACGTGAGGCGGCCGGGGACGCGACCGCCCACGGAGTGAGTATGTACAAACGTACATGCCCGTGGGGAAGCGCAGGAAGGGGACACCCATGTCGGGCAGCTCACGCGGGCCCAACGACCCGGGACGCCGGGACCGCATCGTCGAGGCGGCCCTCGACGTGATCGCCGAGCACGGGGTCACGGGCGCCACGCACCGGCGCATCGCCGAGGCCGCGGGCGTCTCCCTGGGATCGATGACGTACTACTTCGAGGGCAGGCAGCAACTGCTCGTCGAGGCCTTCACCCGGCTCGCGGAATCGATGTCCGCCCGCTACCGCGAGCCGCTGGAGGCGGCCGAGACCGTGGAGGAGGCGCGCGCCGCCGTGGTGGAGATCATCTGCGGCACGCTCTGGGGCAGCCCCCGGGAGCTGGTGCTCAGCTACGAGCTGTACGCCTTCGCCTCCCGCAACCCCGCGCTGCTCGACGTCATGCGGTCCTGGATGAGGGCCAGCCGCACGTCGTTGAGCCGGCACTTCGACGCCAGGACGGCCCGGGCCCTGGACGCGCTGGTGGAAGGGCTCAGCATCCACAACTCCATGGACGCCGAACCCATGAGCCGTCAGGACGTCGCCGCGATCGTGCGGGCGGTCAGCACCTGATGACGACTCGGTCCGCGACCGCGGTCGTCGCGTGGCGGCCTGACGGCACGGCACCGGCCTCCCGCCACCGTGCGGCACCTCGCCGTTCACGCGGTGCCGACTCGCACCGGACCGGCCACGAGGCTGTCGACTCCTCGGCCGAATCGCCGAAGCGCGCACGGGAGACGCCACGGAAGGCAGGAGGGGCGAGCCCGTCGCGCGTCACGGGTCAGGCCTTCGCCGCGGTGCCGGCCACCGCCCCCGGCGGGCGCGTCATGAAGACGTCGATCGGGTCCTCGGCTTCCACGACGAATCCGTGACGCTCGTAGAGCCGGCGGGCGGCACTGCCCTGCAAGACGTTCAGACCCACGGTCATGCCCCGCGCGTCGGTCCGCTCCAGCACCGTGCGCAGCACGGCGGACCCGAGCCCTCGGCCCTGGCGGCGCGGGGCGATGTAGAAGTGCTCCAGCCACTGTCTGCCCCCGGCGGGCCGGACCGTGACGCATCCCGCGAGTTCACGGCCGAGCATGATGACCGACGTGTACCGCGGGGAGAAGGAGTCCCGCAGCCGCTGCCGTACCCGGTGTTCGTCGTAACGCCCGAGGCGCTCCAGATCCGCGCGCATGACCGTGGCCCGCAACTCCGCGATCACCTCGACGTCCGCCGCCACCGCGGGACGCGGCGCCCAGCCCGCGGCGTGCGCCGGCATGCTTCCCGCGGGCACCGTCACGTCCGGTCGCGTCCCGCTCCCCGTCACCTCGGCGTCCATGGCCGGAGTATCTCAGTCCGTCTGCTCCGGACGGCCGGAGGGGCGACTGAAACCGGCCTGCCCGGTCCGCTGCCGATGGGTGCCGGGGCGGTGGCGCGGGAACGGCCGTGAGGCGTCTCGGGAGTGGCGCGGCGGGGAGTCCGGGCACCGCACCGGCGCCGCCCGCCCCGCCCCGGAACCACGACCCGCGAAGGGGACACCGAGGTGACCGGGAACGGATGGCCGGCCGGCCGCATCGACACCGAGAACGCGCACTCCGCGCGGATCTACGACTACGTCCTCGGCGGCAAGGACTACTGCCCGGCGGACCGGGAGGCCGGCGACGCCATGACCCGGGAGTGGCCCGCCCCGCCCGTCCGCATGCGCGCCGGCCGGGAACGGAGCGATCGCCCGCGAGCCGTGGCGTTCCGGCCCGGACGCCGGTGTGCCGCGGACGAATCCCGGCGGCCGGGCCCGCCGATGTCGGCGGCGATGCCGTGCGCATGCGTCATCATGCTGCTCATGAGTGACCCCGAACACGGCGGCCCGGCCGGCGGCGGCAGGCTGGCGCACAGCCGGAAGCCGATGACCGGCCGTGACCCGGAGGAGCCGGGCAGGTCCGCCACGCCCCTGGAGCTGCTGTTCGACCTGACGTTCGTGGTGGCGGTGGGCACCGCGGCCTCCCACTTCGCCGAGATGCTCGCCGAGGACCACGCCCTGGAGGCCGTCGGCGCCTTCACCCTGGCGATGTTCGCGATCAGCGTCGCCTGGATCAGCTTCAGCTGGTTCTCCTCCGCGTTCGCCACCGACGACTGGCACTACCGGGTCCTGACCATGGTGCAGATGGTCGGTGTCGTCGTGTTCTCCCTCGGCCTGCCGGCGATGTTCCACTCGGTCGGGGAGGGCGAGCACCTGGAGCTGCGCGCCATGGTGATCGGGTACGTCGTGATGCGGATCGCCATGGTGCTGCAGTGGTGGCGCGCGGCCCGCGAGTCTCCCCCGTTCCACGACGTGGGGACGCGGAACATCCGCTGGACCGTGCTGGTCCAGCTCGGCTGGATCGTGGTGGGCTTCACGCATCCGACGCTCGCGGTGGCGTTCGTCGCCTTCGCCGTGCTGGGCGTCGTGGAGCTGGTCCTGCCGCTGCTCGCGCAGGGCCGGGCCGGCGGTACGCCGTGGCACCCGCACCACGTCGCGGAACGGTACGGCCTGTTCGCGATCATCACGCTCGGCGAGGGAGTGGTCGGCACCGTCGCCTCGTCCGGTGACCTCCTGGGCGGCGCGGCCGGGACCGACTGGAGCGCGGACGCGGTCGCCGTGGTCGTCGCCGGTGTGGGCCTGACCTTCGGCATGTGGTGGGTGTACTTCACCACCCCGTTCGGCGCCATCCTGGTCCACCGGCGTCAGCGCGGGTACCTCTTCGGCTACGGCCACATCCCGCTGTTCATCGGCATCGCCGGCGCGGGCGCGGGGCTGCACGTGGCGGGCCTGTACCTGGAGCACCACGCGAGGATCGGCGGTGTCGCCGTGGTGCTGTCGCTGGCGCTGCCGGTCGGCCTCTACCTGCTGATGGTGTATCTGCTGCACACGCTGCTGCTGTCCGCGGGGGACAGGTTCCATCTGCTGCTGATCTCCCTCACCCTCGCGGTTCTGGCCGCGGCGGTGCTCCTCGCCGCCGCCGGGGTGGGGACGGCGGTGTGCCTGCTGGTGGTGATGCTCGCCCCGTTCGTCACCGTGGCCGGCTACGAGACGATCGGCCACCGTCACCAGCGGCGGATGCTGCGCGACCTCGGTACGGGGTGACAGCCCGCGGGGCCCGGGGCCCGTCCGCGAGGGCCACCGACGCGTCGACGTCGTGTTTCCGTGCCGTCCACGTGGCCGCAAGGTGCCGTTGGCGCCGGGGAGCGGCGCGGTGTGTGGGTCTCGTGAGGGTCGCCAAGTGGCCTCCGGAAGAGGCGGGTTACCCCAGCCGAACTGATAAGATCATCGAACTTTCAGTAGGCTGGCGGCGCGTCATGAACGCGTACGGGGGACAGTCTCTAAGGCCCCATCGCTGAGGAGTTGAGGCTTGGTCCGCCGTAGGCCCGCGCCGTTCGACGGCCCGGACCCGTTCCACGCATGCGCGGACCTGCCGGACTCCCGGCGCGATGCGACTTGAAGAGAGTCTCATGACGTCATTGATCGGGGATCCGCTGCTGTGGATCCTGCTTGTGGTGCTCGCTGCTGCGGTGTTCGCAGTGCAGCGGGCCCGGAGAACCAACCTGGCGCTCCGAAGAACGAAGAACGACCTGGAGACCGGACTGGGCCAGGCCCAGGGCCGGATCGACCAGCTCCAGGGGCACATCGCCTCCCTGGACACCCAGCACCGCGGTGACCTCGCGGACGTCAGGGCGGACGCGGAGTCGTCGACCAAGGCGGTACTGAAGTCGGCGATGGGCACGCTCCAGTCGCTCGCCGAGGAGCAGCAACTGCTGCTGGACGGGCTGCTGCAGAAGTACGGCAACGACACCGAGGTGCTGGCGGACCTGATGTCGGTGGACCACACCGGCAGCCAGTTCAGCCGACGTGCCAAGGGCATCTCGGTGCTGTGCGGCGGCTGGCTGGGCCGGCGCGAGGGCGTGGCGACCGTCTACGACGTGGCCCGCAGCGCGCAGGGCCGCATCAAGGACTTCAACCGGGTGAGCATCCACGCGCAGGCGAGCGTCGGCGTCACCAGCAAGGCCGTCGAGCCGGTGGCGGTGGTACTGGCCGAACTGCTGGACAACGCGACCACGTACAGCGCGCCGGGCACACCGGTCGAGGTCAACATCCAGGCCGTGCCGACGGGCGTGTGCTTCATCGTCGACGACGCCGGTCTGGGCATGGACCAGGAGACCAAGGACCGGGCGGCGACGCTGCTGGCCGCCGACGGCCCCGTCGACATCACCGGTCTCGGCGACCCGCCCCGGTTCGGGTTCGCGGTGTGCGGCATGCTCGCCGCACGGTACGGCTTCGCCGTCTCCGTCGGTTCGGTGTCCCCCTACGGCGGAGTGCGCGCAGTGATCCGAGTACCGGAGAGCCTTCTGGCGGCCGAGGCCGTCACCCCCGCCGAACCCGTCCGGGAATCCGCCGGCCGGGGCGAGGAGAGCACCCCGCAGCGGCTGGCGCCCGTCCCGGTCGGCCCCTCGCACGTGGTGGGCACGACGACCGGCGGGCTGCCCAAGCGCCGCCGGCGCCAGGGGCCCATCTCCGTGGTGCCGGCGCCGCAGGACACGGCCGGCACCGACCAGCAGACGTCCGAGTCGGCCGGCGAGGTGACCGCGTCGCGCCTGGGGGCGTTCGCACGCGGCACCCAGCTCGGACGGACCACGAACACCACGGAAGGACCTGACCACCAGTGAACACCGACCTGTCGTGGGTGCTGAACGACGTGCTCGAGGTGCGTGGTGCCCGCCACGCGGTCCTCGTCTCGGGCGACGGCCTGCTGCTGCAGCGTTCGGACGAGATCTCACGCGACGACGCCGAGACGAACGCCGCCGCGATGAGCTCCATGCAGTCCCTCAGCCGGGCGGTCGCCGGTTTCGTCGGGGCGGGGCACGGCATCTGGAAGCAGACGCTGCTGGAGTACGACGGCGGCTGGATCTTCCTGATCGCGGCCGGGCAGGGCGCCTACCTCGCCGTCTCGGCGGCGCTGGACGTCGACATGGAGGCCATGTCGTTCCGCATGCAGAAGACGGTGGCGGCGCTGAGCAAGGCGATGAGCGTGGCCCCGCGCTCCGACAACGGCGCCGGCGTATGACGACGCCCGGCGAGGAAGCACCCGTCACCAGTGACTTCGTCCGCTCCTACGTCATCACGGGCGGCCGGAGCCTGCCGTCCTCGGACGAACTGGCGCTGCACACCTTGGTCACCCTGGCTCCCGAGCGGACGCTTCCGCTGGGGGCCGGCCCCGAGGTCCGGGCGATCTGGGAGCTGTGCGCGGGTGGCTACCTGTCGGTCGCCGAGGTGGCGGGCCACCTCGGCCTGCCCGTCGGGGTGGCCCGGCTGCTGCTCACCGATTTAGCCGAGCAGGGACACCTGCTGCGCCGGGCCGAGCCGCCCCGGGCCCAGAACGTTGACAGAGCGACCCTCGAGAAGGTTCTGAATGGACTCCAATCCCTCATCGGCTGAGACGGCCCAGAAGTCCATCTACGTCTCCAGCGCGGTGACCAACGCCGCCAAGATCCTCGTCGTCGGGCATTTCGCCGTGGGCAAGACGACCTTCATCGGCTCGCTGTCGGAGATCACTCCGCTGCGCACCGAGGAGAAGATGACCCAGGCGTCCGTCCACATCGACGACCTGCGGGGCGTGGCGGACAAGACCACCACCACGGTCGCCCTGGACTTCGGCCGCCTCACCCTCAGCGACGACCTGGTGCTGTACCTGTTCGGCACCCCGGGCCAGCAGCGCTTCATGCAGCTGTGGGAGGACATGGCCCGCGGCGCGCTCGGGGCCCTGCTCCTGGTCGACCCGGGACGTCTGGAGGAGACCTTCCCGGTCATCGACCTCATCGAGCGGTACGGCCTGGAGTACGCCATCGCCGTCAACTGCTTCGACCCCGCCGCCACCTACGGCGAGGCCGAGGTGCGCGAGGCGCTCGACCTGCTCCCGGACACCCCGGTCGTCTACTGCGACGCCCGCGACCAGCAGTCGTCCGCCAAGGCGCTGATCGCCCTGGTGCGGCATCTGCTCGACCGCGCGGCCTGACCGCCCCGCCCCCCCGCCCGGACCGGGAACAGCGGTTCTCCGACCACTAAGGAAGACTTCATGGACCCCCAAGCACCGTCTGCCACCGTCAGCAGATGCCCCATGCACGACGCCGCGTTCGCCGCCGACCCCCAGCAGGTCTACGACCGGCTGCGCGCCCACGCCCCGGCCGGCCCCGTCGAGCTCGCCCCCGGCGCGGACGCCACGCTGGTCGTCGGCCACGAGACGGCGCTGCGCGTGCTGCAGAACACCGAGCTGTTCGCCCGCGACGCCCGCCGCTGGAAGGCGCTGGCCGAGGGCCGCATCGGCATGGACAACCCGGTGCTGCCGATGATGGCGTACCGGCCCAACTGCCTGTTCACCGACGGCGCCGTGCACCTGCGGCTGCGCAAGGCCGTGGTGGACAGCCTGGCCCGGCTCAACATCACCAGGATCCGGCGCGACGTCGAGCCGATCGCCGACTACCTCCTCGACCGGTTCAGCGAGCGGGGGCGCGCCGACCTGCTCAACGACTACGCCAAGCTGCTGCCGCTGCTGCTGTTCAACAAGCTGTTCGGCTGCCCGGCGGACATCGGTGACACCCTCACCACCGCCATGTCGGCGATCTTCGACGGCAAGGACGCGCTGCGCGCCAACGAGGACCTCACCGCCTGCCTCATGGAGCTGATCGCGCTCAAGCGGCGCTCGCCCGGCGACGACGTCACCTCCTGGCTGATCCAGCACCCCGCCGGGCTCACCGACGAGGAGCTCAAGGACCAGCTGGTGATGCTGATGGGCGCCGGCGTCGAACCCGAACGCAACCTCATCGGCAACGCCCTGGTGCTGCTGCTGTCCGGGGCGGGCGGCCGGCAGAGCGGCATGCTGATCGAGGAGGCGCTCGACCACGTGCTGTGGAACCAGACGCCCATCGCCAACTACGCCACCCACTACCCGGTCCAGGACGTCGACCTCGGCGGCCACGTGGTGGAGGCGAACACCCCGGTCGTCATCTCCTTCGCGGGCGCCAACAGCGACCCCGCGCTCGCCGAGGCCCGCCGCGCCCACAGCAAGGGCGCCCATCTCGCCTGGGGGGCCGGACCGCACGCCTGCCCCGCCAAGGACCCGGCGCAGGTCATCGCGACCACCGCGATCGAACGGCTCCTCAACGCGCTGCCCGACCTCGCCCTGGCCGTGCCGGAGAAGGACCTGCAGTGGCGGCCGGGCCCGTTCCACCGGGCCCTGGTCGCGCTGCCCGTGACCTTCAGCCCCACCGCCGCCACCCGGATGGCGGCCGCGCTGCGGGGCCGGACCCCGGAACCGGGCGCGCAGCAGTCCTTCCCCGCGGCCGCGTCCGCGCCGGTCCGGCAGGAACCGGGACGGAAGAAGGGATTCTGGAGCAGTTTCCTGGACATCTTCCGTGTCTGATGCACCGCATGTGACGGGAGCAACACACAGGGGCGCATGACACGAGCGGGTGGAAGGGTAGGTTCCGGCGGTACTTGATCGGTAGCGCCCAGCCAAAGGAGCTCTGCGTGACCGCCGTCGGCGACATACGCGGCACCATCAACGACCGCCGAGCCGTCATCTCCCTTCTCCGCCGGCTGCGTTCCGGCGAGGGGCAGGCCGACCCCCTTCCCGTCTGGGCGGAGATGCGTGCCCTGGGGGACGTCGTACGCGCCCCCTGGGGCGGTTACTTCGTCACCGGGTTCGAGGCATGCAGCCAGGTCCTGCGCGGCAGGAACTGGCTGGTGCCGGACTTCGCCTGGCAGGAACGGCAGCCCGACCCGGGCCGCTGGCAGGCACCCGCCACCCGCGAGATGACCCGCACCCTGCCCCGCCTCAACGCCCCCACGCACACCTGCCAGCGGCGTGCCCTGGGCAACCCGTTCGACCGCTCCGCCCTGGAGGGCCTGCGCCCCCGGGTCGCCGCCCTCGCCTCCGGCCTCCTGGACGGCCTGGAGGAGCGGCTGCGCGCCGACGGGGAGGCCGACTTCGTCACCACCGTCGCCGAACAGCTCCCCCTGCTGACCGTGGGCGACTGGCTCGGCATCCCCCCGGAGCACTACGCGCACATCCTGGACTTCACCCACCGGCAGGTCTACGCCCAGGAACTGCTGCCCACCAAGAGCGAACTCGCCGTATCGGCCCGGGCCACGCTGGAGATGCGGACCTACTTCACCGAACTGATCCGGCAACGGCGGGCCCGCCCCGGCGACGACGTCCTCACCGGCTGGATCCACCACTGGGACGCCCGGTACCCCGACGACCGGGCCGCCGCGGACCAGGTGATCTACGACCTGACGATGTTCATCACCATCGCCTCGCTGGAGACCAGCGCGGTGCTGCTGGCCAACACCGTGTGGTTCCTCACCCGGGACCCCTCACGCGCCGCATGGCTGCGCCGGCACCCGGGCCACATCGACGACGCGGTCGAGGAGACCCTGCGCTACGACCCGCCCGTGGTCGTCAACTCCCGTGTCGCCGCCGACGACACCGTCCTCGCCGGCACACCGATCGCCAAGGACACCACCGTCCACGTGCTCTACGGGGCGGCCGCCCACGACCCCCGCCGCAACCCGGACCCCCACCTGTTCGACATCCGGCGCGGCGGCGGCCACCTCACCTTCGGCGGCGGCGCCCACTACTGCCTCGGAGCGGCGCTCGCCCGGCTGGAGGCCCGGGAGCTGCTCACCCAGGTGCTGGAACGCTTCCCCACGCTGCGGCCCCTCGCACCCCCCGCCTACGACACCTCCCGCGTCGTCTTCCGCCGCATCACCTCCCTGAAAGTCACCGCATGAACGCCCCGTCCCTCGCCGGTCTCCCCGCCGACCGGACACTGAAGACCCTGCGCACCCACCGCCGGGGTCCCCTCCTCACCGTCGAACTGAACGTCCCCGAGCAGGGCAACGCCGTCACCGACGCCATGCTCGACGACCTCCTCACCGTCCTCGACGACCAGGACCCGGCGGTACGGGTCCTGGTGCTGGCCGCCGCCGGTGATGACTTCTGCCTCGGCGGCGACCGCGGCGAGTTCGCCGAGCACCTCGCCCTCGACCCCACCGGCGGCGGCATCCGGGCCTCCGGGACCCGGGCCCGGCGCGTGTGCGAGGCGCTCACCGCCAACCCCGCCGTCACCATCGCCCGGGTCCAGGGCAGAGCCATCGGCGCCGGACTCGCCCTCGCCCTCGCCTGCGACCTGCGCGTCGGCGCCGACACGGCGACCTTCCGCCTGCCCGAACTCGCCCTCGGCCTGCCCACCGCCTGGGGCGGGCTGCTTCCCCGCCTCATCAGCGAGGCGGGGGCCGCCCGCGTCCGCGACATCGTCCTCACCGGGCGCGTCTTCGACGCCGGCGAGGCCCGCTCCCTGTCGATCCTGCAGAAGGTCGTGCCGCAGGACGCCCTGGACGCGGCCGTCACGGCCTGGGCCAAACCCGTCCTGCGGCGGCCGGCCCCCGCCCTGCGGGTCACCAAGGCCCTGCTGAACTCGCTCACCGCGTCCACCCGCCTTGCCGACGCCTCGGTCCTCGATCCCGAGCTGATGGCGGCGGTCCTCACCCAGCAGCACCGGCCCGGCTGACCGCGGGCGTTCCGTTCGGCGGGCGGACGCGGTGATCCGCGCCGGTCAGGTGGACGTCTGTCCGTCGAGCGTCTCGCGCAGGATGTCGGCGTGCCCCGCGTGCTGCGCGGTCTCGGAGATGAGGTGCGCCAGCACCCCGCGCACACTGCGCACCGCTCCCGGCTCGTACCAGGGGGCCTCGGGCAGCGGATGGGCCGCCGACAGGTCGGGCACGGAGGCGACGATCTCCTCGGTGCGGGCGGCGACCCGCGCGTAGCGGGCGAGGACGCCGTCCAGGGTGTCGCCGGGCAGCATCCGGAAGTTGTTCTGGTGGTCGATCACCCACCGCGGGATCTCGCGGGCGGTGCCGGCCGCGAGGTCGGCCCAGGTGACGCCGTCGGGCAGGTCGTGGCGCATCGCGGACGGGCCCTCGGTCGCGAAGGCCATCCACGCCTCCTCGATGGCCGCGACGTGCTTGATCAGCCCGCCCAGGCACAGGGCGCTGACCGTCGGTCGCGCACCGGCCTGTTCGTCGCTCAGTCCGCGCGCCGTGGCGGTCAGGGACGCCCGCGCGGTCGCGAGCGTGGCGAGCAGATCGGCCCGTTCGGCGTCGAGAGCGGGCGGCCGGGGCGTGGCGGTGGTGGTGGTCACGGTGATCGGATCCTTCTGGTCGTCGTCGTGGTCGGACACAGGAGAACCGTCGCAGGGGAAGCGGTCAGGTCGTGTCCTCTTCCCGGGGCAGGATCGGCACCATGCCGAAAACCTCAGCCCGACTGCTGTCCCTGCTCTCCCTGCTCCAGGCCCGCCGCGACTGGCCGGGGGCGCTGCTGGCCGAACGGCTGGGAGTGAGCCCGCGGACCGTACGCCGTGACGTCGACCGACTGCGCGAACTCGGCTATCCCGTCGCGGCCTTCAAGGGACCCGACGGGGGATACCGGCTGGACGCCGGCACCCGGATGCCACCGCTGCTGTTCGACGACGAGCAGGCCGTCGCCCTCGCCGTCGCGCTGCGGACCGCCGCCACCACGGGTGCCGCGATCCGGGAGGACGCGGCCCGCGCCCTGGCCACCGTCCGGCAGGTCATGCCCGCGCGGCTGCGCCACCGCGTCGACACCCTCCGGGTGACCACCGTGGAGCCCGCGGCCCGTCCGCACCCACCCGTCGACGGCGCGCTGCTCATGACGCTGAGCGCCGCCGTCCACGCCGGCGAAGTGCTGCGCTTCGACTACGCCCGCGCCTCCCCGCCGCGCCGGGTGGAACCGCACCATCTCGTCAGCCGGGGCGGACGCTGGTACCTCGTCGCCTTCGACCTCGACCGCGCCGACTGGCGCGTCTTCCGCGCCGACCGGATCACCCCGCGCAGCCCGACGGGGCCCCGCTTCACACCGCGCGAGGTGCCCGGAGGCGATGTGGCCGCGTTCGTCACCGGCAGGTTCCGCGGAGCGGACGGCTCCGGCGAGTGGCCCTGCCGCGGAGAGGTGATCCTGGACCTGCCCGCCGCCACCGTCTCCCGCCACGCCCACGACGCCGTCGTCGAGGGACTCGGCCCCGACCGCTGCCGGCTCGTCCTGGGCTCCTGGTCGTGGACCGCCCTGGCCGCCGGCGTCGGACGGTTCGACGCCGCCGTCGAGGTCGTCGGCCCGCAGGAACTCAAGGACGCCTTCGCACTCCTGGCACACCGTTACGCCCGCGCGGCGACCGGTACGCCCGGCGCCTGACCCGCGGTCTTCGAACCGAACCGCTCGACAAGACCCGGGGGGACGGGCGGCGCGGGAGCGCCCCGGTCGTACGGCCACCACGGCATGAAGGTCCACCACGCCGTCGGCACGGGGGAGGCGTCGGCTAGAGCAGGCTGCTCCAGTACGTCCAGAAACGGGTCAGGACCAGCAGCACGACCACGCCGTACCAGCCGGCCAGCAGCAGCCAGTGGGACTCCAGGACCAGGTCCAGGGCGGCGCGACCGCGCCGGGGCACGGGAATGACGCCGTGCGCGCAGTTGCGCAGGGTCACGTACCAGAACAGGGCGATGGTCACCACCCAGACGACGGCGCAGTACGGGCAGAGGCGGTCGAGTTCGTACAGCGACTGCCAGATCAGCCAGTGGACGAACCCCACCGCCGCCAGCGCCCCGCCGTTCAGCGCCAGCCACAGCGCCCGGTGCAGCCGCGCACCCGTCAGCACGGCCACACCGAGGACGGCCACCGCGGCGAAGGCGCCCAGGCCGATCAGCATGTTGGGAAAGCCCAGCAGGTTCCCCTGCGGGCTCGCCATGGCGCTGCCGCAGCCCACCACCGGGCTGATGTCGCACGACGGCACGTAGTCGGGGTCCTTGAGCAGCCGCCAGTCGTCGACCGCCAGGCGCAGGGAGGCGAGCCAGCCGACGACCCCGGTCAGCGTCATCAGCCAGCCGACGCGCCTCCCCGGCGCCGGTGCCGACGCCGGGGAGGCCGCCCCGCTCATGCGGCCCGCCGCCCGCCCGGCGCGGTGGCGGCGGCCGTGCGCCGCCGGTAGACCACGTACGGGCGTACGAGGTAGCCGACCGGCGCGCTCCACACGTGGACGAGCCGGGTGAACGGCCAGACGGCGAAGAGCAGACAGGCGGTGAGCGCGTGGAGCTGGAACAGCAGCGGGGCCCCGGCGATCGCCCCGGGCTCGGGGGAGAGGGCGAACAGTCCCCGGAACCACACCGAGACGGTGGAGCGGTAGTCGTAACCGGCGCCGAAGACGTTGTGGCCGGCGGTGGCGGTGATGCCGAGCAGCACGGTCGCGGACAGCAGCGGGAAGAGGACCTTGTCGCTGCGGTCGGTGCGGAGCCGGATCCGGCGGGTCAGCAGCCGGCGGGCGCACAGCATGCCGAGTCCGGTGACCATGGCGATCCCGGCGACCGAGCCGCCCCACACGGAGATGGTGTGGTACGTGTGCTCGTCGACGCCGGCGGCCTCGGTCCAGGAGGCCGGTACCGCGAGACCCGCGACATGCCCGCCGATGACCATGAACGCGCCGAGGTGGAACAGCGGGCTGCCCCAGCGCAGCCACCGGTGCTCCAGGAGCTGGCTGGTGCGGGAGGTCCAGCCGAACTGGTCCTGGCGGTAGCGCCAGACGTGCCCGACGGCGAACACCGCGAGGCAGATGTAGGGGACGGCGACCCAGAGGAGCAGGTCGGCTGCGGAGGTGTTCATCAGTGGTCTTCCTGACGGTGCGCGGCGGACGGCGGCACGAGGGTGGGTGAAGCCTGCTCGGGCGGGACGAACGAGCCCGGCGGCGCGAACTCACCGGCTCCGTAGGCCCCGTACGGGTCGATCCCGACGTCCTCGTTCGGCGGGCCCTCGGCGGCCAGTTCGGCCACCGCCCGCAGATCGGCCTCGGTGGGCGGCGGCAGCAGCTCGATCAGCGCCGCCAGGACGTGCCGGTAGGGGGAGTCCGCGTCGCTCAGGGCGCGGTGGACCAGTTCGATGCCGCGCCGGTGCTGCCGCAGCGGTGCCTCGCCCCGGCCGGGGCCGGTCAGGGCGGCGAACTCGAGGACGACCGGGAGGTGGTCGGGGAGTTCGCCGGCGTCGGTCTCCCAGCCGGCCGCGCGGTAGCGCTGGGCGAGGGTGAGCAGGGCCATGCCGCGGCGGCGGGTGTCGCCGTGCAGGTAGTAGGTGAGGTAGAGGCTGCTCTTGCGGCGCAGGTCGAACATCTCGACGTAGTGCCGCTCCAGGGCGTCGGTCTCCTGCCCGGTGAACCAGGCGGTGAACTCGGCCAGGTGCCCGGCCGCCGGTGAGGGCGGCAGCGCCCCGACGGTGGCGGTGAGCACCGGCCGGGCGGCGGCGAGACCGGCGTCGGGGTACTGCAGCAGCAGCGACATCAGCCGCAGCAGCAGTGCCCGTTGTTCCGTCTCCTCGGGGGTGAGCGGCGCGGTGCGTGAGGTCCTGTCCGGGCGGCGCAGGGCGGCCCGGACCCGGGTGCGGACGATCCCGGGCACGGTGGCGGGCAGGGGGGTCACGGGTGGCCTCCGGCGGGGGTGTCGGTGGAGCGGCGGCGCAGGGTGGGGATGCCGAGCATCACGCGGCGGCCGTCGGAGGGCTGGGGGTCGCCGGAGGACTCGACGGGGCAGCGGTTCTCCATGGCGGTCAGCGCGGCGGCGTCCTCCTTGTGCGCGGCGGGGACGACGTAGCGGTCCTCGTACTTGGCGACGGCGAGCAGCCGGTGCAGGTCCTCGGCCTCCTGCCCGGTGAGGCCGACGGCCTTGACCACGGCCTCGTCGCCCTCCTCGCCCAGGGTGCGCTCGCGCATGTACGAGCGCAGCGCGGTGAGCTTCATCAGGACCCCGCCGACGACGTCGGTGTCCCCGGCGGTGAACAGCTCCGCCAG
>NZ_JBVJKE010000015.1:0-234582 GCF_055585405.1 Streptomyces sp. NPDC053426
GGGGGGGGGTGGGGGGGGGGGGGGGGGGGGGGGGGGGGGGGGGGGGGAGGTGGGGGGGGGGGGGGGGGGGGGGGAAAGGGGGGGGGGGGGGGGGGTGGGGACCCCCCCCCCCCCCCACCGCCCGCTCATGTGTGCGCACCCCCGCGCCCCCGCTCGCGGGTTCACCCACCGGAGCCCCTCTGTGGGCCTCAGCACACTTCAGCCTCGCAGGTCAACGGCAAGTTGACGGCCCTTCCGGGGCCGTGGTGGACTGCCTCAGCCACTACGGCGGCAGGAGAGGAAGCCGGTGCGATTCCGGCGCGGTCCCGCCACTGTCACCGGGGTGAACACCCCGGGAGCCAGGAACTCTCACCGCCGGTCTCGTCGAACCAGGGCGTGGACACCCTGAGTGAGGACATAACGCCATGCGCGGCTGCCTGCCGAGGTCGAACAGCGACACCTCACCCCGTTCCGGGGCCACTCCCGCCGGATCCGTCACCGGCTGACCCCGTGGGTGCCGATCGCGTGTTCGCGTACGGCGCCGCCGCCGGCCTCCTCGGCGACCTGCTGTTCGGCGATCCCCGCCGAGGGCATCCGGTCGCCGCTTTCGGGCGGGCCGCGGCTGCCGTGGAACGGGTGCTGTGGCGGGACGACCGGGGCCGGGGCGCGGTGCACACCGCCGTGTGCGTCGGCGGGACCGTCGCGCTGGGCGCCCTCGCCTCCCGCTGCGTACGCTCCTCCCCCGCCGCCTCCGCCGCCCTGACCGGTGTCGCCACCTGGGCCGTCGTCGGCGGGACCTCGCTGGCCCGGGAGGCCCGCGCCATCGGACGGGCGCTGGAGGCCGGGGACGTCGAGGCGGCGCGGGCGCGGCTGCCGCACCTGTGCGGGAGGGACCCGCAGGCCCTGGACGCCGACGGGATCGCCCGCGCGGTGGTCGAGTCCGTCGCCGAGAACACCTCCGACGCCGTGGTGGGCGCGCTGGTGTGGGGCGCCGTCGCCGGGGTGCCGGGCCTGCTCGGGTTCCGGGCCGTCAACACGCTGGACGCGATGGTCGGCCACAAGTCCCCCCGCCACCTCCGCTACGGCTGGGCCTCCGCCCGCCTCGACGACGTCGCCGGCTGGCCGGGGGCGCGGCTGACCGCCGTACTCGCCGCGCTCGCGGGACCGGACCCGCGCGGGGCCGTACGGGCGTGGCGCGCGGACGCGGCCGAGCACCCGAGCCCCAACGCCGGGCCCGTCGAGGCGTCCTTCGCGGGCGCGCTCGGCGTACGGCTCGGCGGGACCCTCTCCTACGGCGGGCGGGTCGAGCACCGGCCCGTGCTCAACGGCGGCGGGCGTGCCGTCGCCGTGGCCGACATCGAGCGGACGGTACGGCTCTCCCGGCGGGTCGGCTGGCTCGCGCTCGGGGTCGCCGCCGCCGCGCGGAGCGTCATGAAGGGACGTGCATCGTGAGCGGTGGGGGGCTGCTGGTCGCCGGGACCACCTCGGACGCCGGCAAGAGCGTGGTGACCGCCGGGATCTGCCGGTGGCTGGTGCGGCAGGGCGTCAAGGTCGCGCCGTTCAAGGCGCAGAACATGTCGCTGAACTCGTTCGTGACCCGGGAGGGCGCCGAGATCGGGCGGGCGCAGGCCATGCAGGCCCAGGCCTGCCGCGTCGAGCCGACCGCGCTGATGAACCCGGTGCTGCTCAAGCCGGGCGGCGAGCGGTCCAGCCAGGTGGTGCTGCTGGGCAGGTCCGTCGGGGAGATGAGCGCCCGCGGGTACCACGGAGGGCGGCAGCAGCGGCTCCTCGGCACGGTGCTGGACTGTCTGGAGCAGTTGCGGGGCACGTATGACGCGGTGATCTGTGAGGGGGCCGGCAGCCCGGCCGAGATCAATCTGCGCCGCACCGACATCGTCAACATGGGGATCGCCCGGGGTGCCCGGCTGCCGGTTCTCCTGGTCGGCGACATCGACCGGGGCGGCGTCTTCGCGTCCTTCTTCGGCACCGTCGCCCTGCTCTCCCCCGAGGACCAGGAGCTGGTCGCCGGGTTCCTGGTGAACAAGTTCCGGGGCGACGTGTCGCTCCTGGAACCGGGGCTGGACATGCTGCACGGCCTGACCGGGCGGCGGACGTACGGCGTGCTGCCGTTCCGGCACGGGCTCGGGATCGACGAGGAGGACGGACTGCGGGTGTCCCTGCGGGGCGCCGTGCGGGAGTCCGTGGTCGCCGCGCCGGTCGGCGAGGACGTGCTGCGGGTCGCCGTGTGCGCGGTGCCGCTGATGTCCAACTTCACCGACGTGGACGCGCTCGCCGCCGAACCGGGTGTCGTGGTGCGGTTCGTGGACCGTCCCGAGGAACTGGCCGACGCCGACCTCGTGGTGGTGCCGGGCACGCGCGGGACCGTACGGGCGCTGGAGTGGCTGCGGGAGCGCGGGCTGGCGGACGCGCTGCGGCGACGGGCGGCCGAGGGGCGGCCCGTGCTCGGGATCTGCGGCGGCTTCCAGGTCCTCGGGGAGCACATCGAGGACGACGTCGAGAGCCGCGCGGGGCACGTGGACGGGCTGGGCGTCCTGCCCGTGCGGGTGCGGTTCGCCCGCGAGAAGACGCTCACGCGGCCCGTCGGCCAGGCCCTCGGGGAGCCCGTCGAGGGGTACGAGATCCATCACGGGGTCGCCGAGGTCGTAGCGGGTGAACCCTTCCTGGACGGCTGCCGGGTCGGGCAGACCTGGGGCACGCACTGGCACGGCTCGCTGGAGTCGGACGGTTTCCGGCGGGCCTTCCTGCGCGAGGTGGCCGCCGCCGCCGGCCGCCGCTTCGTACCGGCCCCCGACACCTCGTTCGCCGCGCTGCGCGAGGAGCAGCTCGACCGGCTCGGCGACCTGATCGAACAGCACGCGGACACGGACGCGCTGTGGCGGCTCATCGAGTCCGGCGTGCCGCAAGGACTGCCTTTCATTCCACCGGGAGCGCCCGCATGAGCACTGTGTTGTTGTTGTCGACCGCCGACACGGACCTGCTGGCGGCCCGTGCCTCCGGCGCCCCCTACCGGATCGGCAACCCGACCCGCGTGGACGTGGCGGACGAGCTGCCCGCGCTGCTGGACGGGGCGGACCTCGCCGTCGTACGGCTGCTGGGCGGCAAGCGCGCCTGGGAGGACGGGCTCGCGGCACTGAAGGCGTCCGGGCTCCCGGCGGTGCTGCTCGGCGGGGAGTCCGTGCCGGACGCGGAACTCATGGCCGAGTCGACCGTGCCGGCCGGTGTGGTCGCGGAGGCACTGCGGTACCTCGTCGAGGGCGGCCCGGACAACCTCACCGAACTGGCCCGGTTCCTGTCGGACACCGTGCTGCTGACCGGCGAGGGGTTCGAGGAGCCGCGCAGGATGCCGGAGTACGGGCCGCACGGGGAGCGGGCCGTGGTCGAGGGCCGTCCCACCGTCGGCGTGCTCTTCTACCGCGCGCACGAACTGAGCGGCAACACCGCCTTCGTGGACACGCTGTGCGACGCGATCGAGGCGCGGGGCGCCAACGCCCTTCCGGTCTACTGCGGTTCGCTGCGCGGGGCGGATCCCGAGCTGTACGCCCTGCTGGCGAAGGCCGACGCCCTCGTCGCCACCGTGCTCGCGGCCGGCGGCACGCACGCCTCGCAGGCGTCGGCGGGCGGTGACGAGGAGGCCTGGGACATCGGGGCGCTCGCCGACCTGAACGTGCCGGTGCTGCAAGGGCTGTGTCTGACGTCCTCGCGCGCCGCGTGGGAGGAGTCCGACGCCGCCCTGTCCCCCATGGACGCGGCGATGCAGGTCGCCATCCCGGAGTTCGACGGCCGGCTGATCACGGTCCCGTTCTCCTTCAAGGAGCAGGGCCCCGACGACGTCCCGGTGTACGTCGCCGACCCCGAGCGGGCCGCGCGGGTGGCCGGGATCGCCGTACGGCACGCCCGGCTGGGGCACAAGCCGAACGCCGAGAAGAAGCTGGCGCTGGTCTTCACCGCGTACCCGACGAAGCACTCGCGCGTCGGCAACGCGGTGGGGCTCGACACCCCGGCCTCGGCGGTGCGGGTGCTGGACGCGCTGCGGGAGGCGGGCTACGCCCTGACCGAATACCCGGACGACGGCGACGAGTTGATCCACCGGCTGATCGAGGCCGGCGGCCACGACGTCGAGTGGCTGACCGAGGAGCAGCTGGCCGCCGCGCCCGCGCGGGTGCCGTTGGCGGACTACCGGGCCTGGTTCGAGAAGCTGGACCCGGAGCTGCGGGACGGGATGCGTCAGGCGTGGGGCGAGCCGCCGGGGTCGCTGTACGTCGACGGGGACGACATCGTCCTCGCGTCGCTGCGGTTCGGGAACGTCGTGGTGATGATCCAGCCGCCGCGCGGCTTCGGGGAGAACCCGATCGCGATCTACCACGACCCCGACATGCCGCCGTCGCACCACTACATGGCGGCCTACCGCTGGCTGGAGAACAGTTTCGGCGCCGACGCGATCGTGCACATGGGCAAGCACGGCACGATGGAGTGGCTGCCGGGCAAGGGGCTGGGGCTGAGCGCCGGGTGCGCGCCGGACGCGGTGCTGGGCGACCTGCCGCTGATCTACCCGTTCATCGTCAACGACCCCGGCGAGGGCACGCAGGCCAAGCGGCGCGGGCACGCGACGGTGGTCGACCACCTGGTGCCGCCGATGGCGCGGGCCGACACCTACGGCGATCTCGCGAAGCTGGAGCAGCTGCTCGACGAGTACGCGCTGGTCTCCGACCTGGACCCGACGAAGGCACCGGCGGTACGGGCGCAGATCTGGACGCTGGTGAAGGCCGCCGAACTCCACCACGACCTGCACGTGGACGACCAGCCGGACGACGACGACTTCGACGAGTTCGTCATGCACATCGACGGCTATCTGTGCGAGATCAAGGACGTGCAGATCCGCGACGGCCTGCACGTCCTGGGCGGCGGCCCGGTCGGCGAGCCGCGCGTGAACCTGGTGCTGGCGGTGTTGCGCGCCTCGCAGGTGTGGGGCGGGCAGGCGAACGCCCTGCCGGGTCTGCGGGCCGCGCTGGCCGCGCGCTTCGGGCTGGTGGAGAAGGAGCTGCTGGCCGAGCCGGGCGCACCGGTGAAGGTGCCGGTGGAGCTGACGGACCTGGTGGACGGCCCCGCGCGTACGGGCGCCGACGCGATCGACCTGCTGGAGCAGCTCTGCCGGCGGTTCGCGGAGGGGATGGAGGAGCGCGGCTGGGCGGCCGAGGCGGTCCCCGCGCTGGTGCGCGAGGTGCTGGGCACGGAGCTTCCCGACGCGGTGGCCGTGTTGCGGTTCGCGTGCGAGGAGGTCGTGCCCCGGCTGGCCCGTACGACGGACGAGATCGGGCACATCCTGCGGGCGCTGGACGGCGGTTACGTCCCGGCGGGGCCCTCGGGCTCGCCCACGCGCGGACTGGTCAACGTGCTCCCGACCGGACGCAACTTCTACTCCGTCGACCCCAAGGCGATTCCGTCGCGGCTGAGCTGGGAGGTCGGGCAGTCGCTCGCCGACTCGCTGGTGCAGCGGTACCTGCAGGACACGGGCGAGTATCCGAAGTCCGTCGGCCTGACGGTGTGGGGCACGTCGGCGATGCGCACCCAGGGCGACGACATCGCCGAGATCCTGGCGCTGCTGGGGTGCCGTCCGGTGTGGGACGACGCGTCGCGGCGGGTGACGGGGTTCGAGGTGGTCGGCCTGGAGGAGCTGGGCCGGCCGCGCATCGACGTCACGGTCCGCATCTCCGGGTTCTTCCGGGACGCGTTCCCGCACGTCGTGGGGCTGATCGACGACGCGGTGCGGGCGGTGGCGGAGCTGGACGAGCCGGCCGACCGGAACTACGTACGCGCCCACGCCGACGAGGACACCGCCGAGCACGGCGACCGGCGGCGGGCCACGGCCCGTGTCTTCGGCTCGAAGCCGGGGGCGTACGGGGCGGGCCTGCTGCCGCTGATCGACGCGCGGAACTGGCGGTCGGACGCGGACCTCGCCGAGGTGTACGCGGTGTGGGGCGGCTACGCCTACGGGCGCGGGCTCGACGGGCGGGCGGCGCGCGGGGACATGGAGACGGCGTTCAAGCGGATCGCGGTGGCGGCGAAGAACGTCGACACGCGTGAACACGATCTGGTCGACGCCGACGACTACTTCCAGTACCACGGCGGCATGGTCGCCATGGTGCGGCACCTCACGGGGGCCAGCCCCGAGGCTTACGTCGGCGACTCGGCGACACCGGACCAGGTGAGGACCCGGACGCTGGGCGAGGAGACGCACCGGGTCTTCCGGGCGCGGGTGGTCAACCCGCGCTGGATGGCCGCGATGCGGCGCCACGGCTACAAGGGCGCCTTCGAGATGGCGGCGACCGTCGACTACCTCTTCGGCTACGACGCCACGGCCGGGGTCGTGGACGACTGGATGTACGAGAGGCTCAGCGCGGAGTACGTCTTCGACGCGGAGAACCGGGACTTCATGAAGAAGTCCAACCCCTGGGCGCTGCGCGGCATCACCGAGCGGCTGCTGGAGGCCGCCGACCGCGGACTGTGGGCGGAGCCGGACGCGGACACGCTGGAGCGGCTGCGCGCCACCTATCTGGAACTCGAAGGCGATCTGGAGGGCGACGACCAGTGACCACTCCCTTTCCGTTCACGGCCGTCGTCGGTCAGGACGACCTGCGGCTCGCGCTGCTGCTGAACGCCGTCTCCCCGGCGGTCGGCGGGGTGCTGGTGCGCGGTGAGAAGGGCACCGCGAAGTCGACCGCGGTGCGCGCTCTTTCGGCGCTGCTGCCGGAGGTCGCCGTGGTGCCCGGCTGCCGGTTCTCCTGTGACCCCTCGGCCCCGGACCCCGGCTGCCCGGACGGGCCGCACGAGAGCGGTGGCGGGGCCGCGCGGCCCGCCCGCATGGTCGAACTGCCCGTCGGCGCCTCCGAGGACCGGCTGGTCGGCGCGCTCGACATCGAGCGGGCGCTGGCGGAGGGCGTGAAGGCCTTCGAGCCGGGGCTGCTGGCCGACGCGCACCGGGGGATCCTGTACGTCGACGAGGTCAATCTTCTCCACGACCACCTGGTCGACCTGCTGCTGGACGCGGCGGCGATGGGTGCCTCGTACGTCGAGCGCGAGGGTGTCTCCGTACGGCACGCGGCACGCTTTCTGCTCGTCGGGACCATGAATCCGGAGGAGGGCGAGCTGCGGCCGCAGCTCCTCGACCGGTTCGGACTGACCGTCGAGGTGGCCGCCTCGCGCGAGCCCGACCAGCGGGTGGAGGTCGTACGGCGGCGGCTCGCGTACGACGACGACCCCGCCGCCTTCGCCGCGCGGTGGGCCGAGGAGGAGGCCGCCGTCCGGGCGCGGATCGTGGCGGCGCGGGAGCTGTTGCCGTCGGTGCGGCTCGGGGACGGGGCGCTGCGGCAGATCGCGGCGACCTGTGCGGCGTTCGAGGTGGACGGCATGCGGGCCGACATCGTGATGGCGCGTACGGCGACCGCGCTGGCCGCCTGGGCCGGGCGGACGGATGTGCTGGCCGAGGACGTGCGGCAGGCGGCGCTGCTGGCCCTCCCCCACCGGCGGAGGCGGAACCCGTTCGACGCGCCCGGCCTGGACGAGGACAAGCTCGACGAGACGCTGGAGGAGTTCGGGGGCGACGACGGTCCCGACACCGATCCGGACGGGCCCGGCGGGGGTGGCGGGCAGCCGCCCGCGGAGGGTCCGGAGGGCGGTGGTGACGCGGGGGCGCCGGCCGAGGCCGAGGGGTCCGGGGAGCCACAGCCCGCCGGGGCCGGTTCCGGTGAGCGGTCGCCCGTGGGTGCCGCCGAGCCGTTCCGTACGAAGGTGCTGAGTGTTCCCGGTATCGGTGAGGGTGCCGCCGGGCGGCGGTCGCGGGCGCGGACCGAGCACGGGCGGACGACGGGGGCGCGGCGGCCCGGCGGTGCGCTGACCAAGTTGCACCTGGCGGCGACCGTGCGGGCGGCGGCTCCGCATCAGCGGGCGCGGGGGCGGTCCGGGCCGGGGCTGGTGGTGCGGCGGGACGATCTGCGGCAGGCCACGCGCGAGGGGCGCGAGTCCAATCTCGTGCTGTTCGTCGTCGACGCCTCCGGGTCGATGGCCGCGCGGCAGCGGATGGGCGCCGTGAAGGGTGCCGTGGTGTCGCTGCTGCTCGACGCCTACCAGCGGCGGGACAAGGTGGGTCTGGTGACCTTCCGGGGGTCGGCGGCCGATGTGGCGCTGCCGCCCACGTCGTCGGTGGACGCCGCGGCGGCGCGGCTGGAGTCGCTGCCGACCGGTGGGCGGACCCCGCTGGCGGCGGGGCTGCTCAAGGCGCACGACGTGCTGCGGGTGGAACGGCTGCGGGACCCGGCGCGACGGGCGCTGGTCGTCGTGGTGACGGACGGGCGGGCGACCGGTGGTCCGGAGCCGGTCGCGCTGGCCTCGCGGGCGGCCCGGCTGTTCGCCGCCGACGGGGTCGCCTCCGTGGTCGTGGACTGCGAGTCGGGGCCGGTGCGGCTGGGGCTCGCCGGGCGGCTGGCCGGTGAGCTGGGCGGCAGTGCCGTGACGCTGGACGAGCTGCGGGCGGACAGCATCGCCGGGCTGGTGAAGGACGTGCAGAGGAGGGCCGCGTAATGCCGAAGGGACAGCCGAGTGTCGTACCCGATGACGGTCTGACGACGCGTCAGCGGCGTAACCGGCCGCTGGTCGTCGTGCACACGGGCGTCGGGAAGGGGAAGTCGACCGCCGCGTTCGGGCTGGCGTTGCGGGCCTGGAACCAGGGGTGGCCGATCGGGGTGTTCCAGTTCGTCAAGTCGGCGAAGTGGAAGGTCGGCGAGGAGAACGCGCTGCGCGTGCTGGGTGCGAGCGGTGAGGGCGGGTCCGTCGACTGGCACAAGATGGGTGAGGGCTGGTCGTGGGTGCAGCGCGATCAGCAGATGGACAACGAGGAGAAGGCCCGCGAGGGCTGGGAGCAGGTCAAGCGGGACCTCGCCGCCGAGACGTACAGGCTGTACGTGCTCGACGAGTTCGCCTACCCGATGCACTGGGGGTGGGTGGACACCGACGAGGTGGTGTCCGTGCTGCGGGAGCGGCCGGGGACGCAGCATGTCGTGATCACGGGACGGAACGCGCCGGAGAAGCTGGTGGGGTTCGCCGATCTCGTGACCGACATGTCCAAGGTGAAGCACCCCATGGATGCCGGGCAGAAGGGGCAGAGGGGCATCGAGTGGTGAGCTCTGTTCCGCGGCTGGTCATTGCCGCGCCCTCGTCGGGGAGCGGGAAGACCACCGTCGCCACGGGGTTGATGGCCGCGCTGTCCGCGCGGGGGTTCGCCGTGTCCCCGCACAAGGTGGGGCCCGACTACATCGACCCCGGGTACCACTCGCTGGCCACCGGGCGGGTGGGGCGGAACCTCGACGCGTATCTGTGCGGGCCGGAGCTGGTGGCCCCGTTGTTCGCGCACGGTGCGCGGGGGTGTGACGTCGCCGTGGTCGAGGGCGTGATGGGGCTGTACGACGGGGCCGCGGGGGAAGGGGAGCTGGCGTCCACCGCGCAGGTGGCGAAGTCGTTGCGGGCGCCGGTCGTGCTGGTCGTCGACGCGTCGTCGCAGTCCCGGTCGGTGGCGGCGTTGGTGCACGGGTTCGTGAGCTGGGATCCGGAGGTCCGGGTCGGAGGGGTGATCCTGAACAAGGTCGCCTCGGACCGGCACGAGGGGTTGTTGCGGGAGGCGTTGGAGTCGGTCGGGGTGCCGGTGCTCGGTGTCCTGCGGCGGGCTGCTCAGGTGGAGACGCCGTCTCGGCATCTGGGGTTGGTGCCGGTTGCCGAGCGGGGCTCCGTGGCCGTCGAGGCCGTTTCGGCGATGGCCGCGCAGGTGGCCGCCGGGTGCGATCTGCCGACGTTGGTCGCGCTCGCGCGGAGTGCGGGGGCGTTGCCCTGTGCGGCTTGGGATGCGGATGAGGCTTTGGTTTCTTCGCCCCCGCCGCCCCTTCCCTCCCCCACTCTCGGCTTCGCTCGAGCGGGGGGACCCCCATCGTCCCTGGGGGCTGCGCCCCCAGACCCCCATCGGCCCTGCGGACCTCGTCCTCAAACGCCGGACAGGCTGAATGGTGTCGGCCGGGCTGTGAGGGTTGCCGTCGCGGGCGGGAACGCGTTCACGTTCTCGTACGCCGAGCATGCCGAGTTGCTCACCGCCGCCGGGGCCGAGGTCGTCGCCTTCGATCCCCTGCGGGACGAGGAACTGCCCGAGGGGACCGCCGGGCTGGTCATCGGGGGCGGGTTTCCCGAGGTGTACGCCTCCGAGCTGTCCGCCAACGAGTCGCTACGGAAGGCCGTCGCCGAACTCGCCCTGAGCGGGGCTCCCGTCGCGGCCGAGTGTGCCGGGCTGCTGTATCTGTGCCGGGAGCTGGACGGGCTGCCCATGTGCGGGGTGCTGGACGCCTCCGCGCGGATGTCGGAGCGGTTGACGCTGGGGTACCGGGACGCCGTGGCCGTGAGCGACAGCGCGCTGGCCGGCGCCGGTACGCGGATGCGGGGGCACGAGTTCCACCGGACCGTCGTCGAACCGGGGTCGGGGGACGCCCCCGCCTGGGGGATGCGGGCGCCCGAGCGGCGTGTCGAAGGTTTTGTACAGCGCGGTGTGCACGCGAGCTATCTGCACACGCACTGGGCGTCCGAGCCCGGTGTCGCCCGTCGGTTCGTGGAGAGGTGCCGCACGTCATGAGCAGCAGGCTGGTCGGGGTCGGGGTCGGGCCCGGGGATCCGGAGCTGGTGACCGTCAAGGGGGTCAACGCGCTGCGGGCCGCGGACGTCGTCGTCGTACCGGTGATGGACAGCGGTGAGCGGGGGCGGGCCGAGGCGACCGTGCTGCACTACGTGCCCGGCGAGAAGGTCGTCCGGGTGGTGTTCGCGCTGAACGAGCGGACCGACCGGGCGCGGCGCGAGGCGGCCTGGGACGCCGCCGGTGAGCGGGTCGCGGGGTTGTTGCGGGAGCACGGGGTCGTCGCCTTCGCGACCATCGGGGACCCCAATGTGTACTCGACGTTCACGTACCTCGCGCAGACCGTCGCCGAGTCCGTGCCGGACGCCGTCGTCGAGACCGTTCCCGGGATCACCGCCATGCAGGATCTCGCGGCGCGTTCCGGGGCCGTGCTGACCGAGGGGACCGAGCCGCTCACGCTGGTTCCGGTGACCGCGGGGGCCGCCGTGCTCAAGGACGCCCTGGCCGGGCCCGGGACCGTCGTCGCGTACAAGTTCGGGCGGCAGGCCGGTGAGGTCGCCGAGGCGCTGCGGGAGACCGGGCGGATCGGTGACGCGGTGTGGGGGTCGGCGCTCGGGCTGCCGGAGGAGTCGGTGCGGCCGGCCGCCGAGCTGGACGGGGCGCCGCTGCCGTATCTGTCGACGCTCATCGCGCCGCCGCGGCGTGACGGCGGGCGGGGCGGCAAGTTGTGAACCGGGCCGGGTCGTCCTCAGTGCGCGGCGCCCACCACCAGCCAGATGAACAGCGCGCCCGCGATCGTGCACAGCAGGGTGGAGCGGGCCGGGTGCTCGTGGTGGGCCTCGGGCAGGATCTCGGCCGCCGCGAGGTAGAGCAGGGCGCCGCCGAACAGGCCGAGGTAGCCGCCGAGCAGCGGTTCCGGGATGGTGAAGAACAGTGTGGACGCGGCGCCGGCGACCGGTGCCGCCGCGTCCGCGAACAGCATCGTCAGCGCGCGGCGGCGGGCGTTGCCGTAGACGCGCGTGAGGGTGTACGTGTTGAAGCCGTCCGCGAAGTCGTGGGCGACCACGGCCACCGCGACGGCGGCGCCCATGCCGCCGCCGACCTGGAAGGCCGCGCCGATCGCCACGCCGTCCATGGCGCTGTGGCCGACCATCGCGGCCGCGGCCGTGAGGCCCACCTCGGGCGTGCGGCCGTTCGTCTCTTCCGCGCCGTGTGCGGCCTGGCGGTGGGCCAGGAGGCGTTCCACCAGGTGGGCCAGGAGGAAGCCGGCGACGAAGAGCAGCAGGGCCGCGGGGACGCCGTACACCTCGGTGCCGGCCGTCTCCAGGGACTCCGGGAGGAGTTCGAGGCCGACGACGCCGAGCATCAGGCCGCCGGCCAGGCCCAGCACCAGGTGGCGGCGGTCGGTCACGCGGTGTGCCGACCAGCCGCCGGCCAGCGTCATCAGGAACGCGCCGAGCGCGACGAGGACCGCCATGTGTTCTTCGTATCCGATCGGCGACCGTCCGCGCACGCGTGACAGCCGCTCACCGCCCACCGTCTTCGACCATTCGCCAGACCATTCGCCAGAGAGGACCGATTTCCATGGCCGACGCCCCCACCGGCAAGGTGACCTTCGTCGGGGCCGGCCCCGGCGCCGCCGATCTGCTGACGTTCCGTGCCGCACGCGCCATCGCCGAGGCCGATGTCGTGATCTGGGCCGCCAGCCTGGTGCAGGAGGAGGTCCTCCGGCACGCTCGGGAGGGCGCGGAGATCCTCGACTCGGCGACGATGTCCCTGGAGGACGTCGTGGCCGTCTACGAGCGGGCCCGCGCGGACGGGCTGAAGGTCGCGAGGATCCATTCCGGCGACCCTGCGCTGTGGGGCGGGACGCAGGAGCAGGTCGACCGGTGTGCGGAGCTCGGCATCGCGACCGAGATCGTGCCCGGCGTGTCGTCGTTCTCGGCCGTCGCGGCGCTCGCGCAGCGCGAGCTGACCATTCCCGAGGTGGCGCAGTCCGTCGTGCTGACCCGGCTCGGCGGCGGCAAGACGCCGATGCCGCCGGGTGAGGAGGTCCGCGAGTTCGCGCGGCACGGCACCACCATGGCGGTCTTCCTGTCGGCCGCCCGCAGCGGGCAGCTGGTGCGGGAGTTGCTGGAGGGCGGCTATCCGACGTCCACGCCGGTCGTCGTCGCGTATCAGGCGACCTGGCCGGAGGAGCTGGTCGTGAAGTGCACGATCGGCACGCTGGAGGAGACGGTCAAGGAGCACAGGCTGTGGAAGCACACGCTGTTCCTGGTCGGCCCTGCCCTCGACGCGCACGGCACCCGCTCGCACCTGTACCACCCCGGTCACTTCCACGGTTTCCGCAAGGCCGACCCGGAGGCCCGCCGGGCGTTGCGTTCGCGGGGTGCGAGCACGTGATCACCGTCGTCGGGACGGGGACCGGTGCGCCGGTCGACGCCCGGGTGGCTGCGGGGGCGGAGCTGGTGGTCGGCGGGCGGCGGCATCTGGACGCCGTACGGCTGCCGGAGGGGGCCGAGCGGATCGTGCTCGGGCCGCTGGCGCCCGCGCTCGACGCCATCGGGAGGTACGTCGCCGAGGAGCGGCCGGTCGTGGTGCTGGCGTCCGGGGACCCCGGGTTCTTCGGGATCGTGCGGGCGCTGGCCGAGCGGTTCGGGCCGGAGCGGCTCGACGTGCGGCCCGGTGTCCCCTCCGTCGCCGCCGCGTTCGCGCGGGCCGGGCTGACGTGGGACGACGCCGTGGTGGTGAGCGCGCACGGGCGGGATCCGCGTACGGCGGTGAATCTGTGCCGGGCCCATCCGAAGGTCGCCGTGCTGACGGGCCCCGGGGCCGGTCCGGCCGAGCTGGGGGCCGCGCTGCGGGGCGACGCGCGGGTGCTGGTCGTCGCCTCCGCGCTGGGTTCCGCCGAGGAGCGGGTGGAGCGGGTGACGCCCGCCGAGGCCGCCGGGCGGGACTGGGGTGCGGCGGTGAGTGTGGTGCTGTGCCTGGACGAGTCGCGGGTCCTCGGGCCTGTACGGACCGTCGCGGGCGGGGCCGGGCGGCCCGTCGGCTGGGCGCTGGACGAGGCGGAGTTCGACCACCGCGACTCCATGATCACCAAGTTCGAGGTGCGGGCCCTGGCCCTGGCCCGGCTGGGGCCGCGCCCCGGTGAGCTGGTGTGGGACGTCGGCGCGGGGTCGGGGTCCGTGGCTGTGGAGTGCGCGCGGCTCGGTGCCGCCGTCACCGCCGTCGAGAAGACGCCGGACGGGGTGGAGCGGGTCCGCGCCAACGCCGCCGCGCACGGGGTCGACGTGCGCGTGGTGCACGGGTCGGCGCCGGATGTGCTGGCCGGCCTCGACGAGGACCCCGACGCCGTGTTCGTCGGCGGCGGGGGGCGCGGACTGCCGGCGGTCGTCACCGCGTGCGCGCGACGGGCGCGGCGGACGGTCGTCGTCGCCATGGCCGCGCTCGACCGGGTTCCGGCGGCCCGTGCGGCGCTGACGGACGCCGGTTTCTCCTGCGACGGGGTGCTGTTGCAGTCCTCGCGCCTCGCGCCGCTGCCGGGTGACGTGACCCGGCTGGCGGCGACCAATCCCGTTTTCCTGCTGTGGGGCGTCCGGCTCCCGGCACGCGAGGAAGGAGCCGGCGGTTGAGTCCTCTCCTTCACGAGCGTGAGCCGCTGAGTCCGACGCGATCGACACCAGCCGGGCTGGAACCAGCCCGGTTCATGAAGTTGTTGGAGGTTACTGCTGTGCCGGCTTGGTTCTCGCCCAGCGATGCGCGCCCGCACCGGTCACCGGTGGGGGGTACCCGGTGATCGGTCTCATTGCCGCCACGGCGGCCGGAGCGGCCGCGCGGGACCGGCTGGCCGCCGTGTGGCCGGACCGTACGCGGGTGTACGAGGGTCCCGTGCCCGATGCCGTGCGGGCCGCGTTCGCCGAGTGCGAGCAGCTCGTGTGCTTCCTGGCCACGGGGGCCGTGGTGCGGCTGGTGGCGCCGCTGCTGCACGACAAGGCGAGCGATCCGGGGGTGGTCTGTGTCGACGAGGGCGGACGGTTCGCGGTGTCGCTGGTCGGCGGGCACGGCGGCGGGGCGAACGAGCTGGCCCGCGCGGTCGGTGGGGTGCTGGGCGCCGAGCCGGTGGTGACGACGGCGACCGACGCGGCCGGTCTGCCGGGCCTGGACACCCTCGGTCTGCCGGTGGAGGGCGACGTCGCCGCCGTGTCCCGGGCCCTGCTGGACGGTGAGGCGGTGGCGTTGCGCGCCGAGGTGAGCTGGCCGCTGCCGCCGCTCCCGGTCGCGGACGAGGGGTCGTACACGATCCGGGTCACGGACCGGCTGGCCGAGCCGGGCGAGCGGGAGGCGGTGCTCCGGCCGCCGACCCTCGTCGTCGGCGTCGGGGCCTCGAAGGGCGCCCCCGTGGACGAGGTGCTCGGCCTGGTCGGGGACGCCCTGCGCGAGGCGGGGCTGTCGGCGGCGTCGGTCGCCGAGCTGGCCACCGTGGACGCCAAGGCCGGCGAGCCCGGCATCGTGGAGGCGGCGCGGCGGCTCGGGGTGCCCCTGGTGACGTACGCCGCCGGGGAGCTGGCGCGCGTCGAGGTGCCCAACCCGTCCGACGCGCCGCTGGCCGCCGTCGGCACGCCGTCGGTCGCGGAGGCCGCCGCGCTGGTGGGCGGGGGCGAACTCCTCGTGCCGAAGCGGAAGTCGGCGGCGCTGCCCGCGATGGCGACCTGTGCCGTCGTACGGCGTCCGGGGCGCGGGCGGCTCGCGGTGGTCGGTCTCGGGCCGGGCGCCCGGGACCTGCTCACCCCGCGGGCGGAGGCCGAACTGCGGCGCGCCTCCGTGCTGGTGGGGCTCGACCAGTACGTCGACCAGATCCGCGATCTGCTGCGGCCGGGCACGCGGGTGCTGGAGTCAGGTCTCGGTGCGGAGGAGGAGCGGGCGCGGACGGCCGTCGCCGAGGCCCGGCGCGGGCAGGCGGTCGCGCTCATCGGCAGCGGGGACGCGGGCGTGTACGCCATGGCCTCCCCCGCGCTCGCGGAGGCGTCCGACGACATCGACGTGGTCGGGGTGCCGGGCGTGACGGCGGCGCTGGCGGCCGGGGCGATCCTGGGGGCGCCGCTGGGCCACGACCATGTGTCGATCAGCCTGTCCGACCTGCACACGCCGTGGGAGGTCATCGAGCGGCGGGTGCGGGCGGCGGCCGAGGCGGACATCGTGGTGACGTTCTACAACCCGCGCAGCCGGGGCCGTGACTGGCAGCTCCCGAAGGCCCTCGCGATCCTCGCGGAGCACCGGGAGCCGGCCACACCGGTCGGGATCGTGCGCAACGCGTCCCGCGCGGACGAGTCGAGCCGGCTGACCACGCTGGCCGCGCTCGATCCGGCGACGGTCGACATGATGACGGTCGTGACCGTGGGCAACACGGCGACCCGTGAGATCGCGGGGCGCATGGTCACCCCGCGCGGCTACCGCTGGCAGGAGGAGGCGCGGTGAACCGCGTGGTGCACCCCATCGAGCAGGAGTCCTTCCGGCGGCTGCGGGCCCGCCTCGACACCTCGCACTTCCCGCCGCTGACCCGGGCGGTGGTGGAGCGGGTCATCCACTCCGCGGCCGACCTGGAGTACGCGTCCGATCTCGTCATGGACGAGGGCGAGTTGGCGAAGGCCCATGCCGCGCTGCACGCCGGGGCGCCGGTCGTGGTGGACGTGGAGATGGTCGCGGCCGGGATCACCCGCCGGCCGACCGTGTGCCGGCTGAAGGACGCCGTCGCCGGTCCCGGTCTGACGCGTTCCGCGCACGCCGTGCGGCTGGCGTACGAGGAGGTCGGGCCCGGCGCCCTGTGGGTGATCGGCTGTGCGCCGACCGCCCTGGAGGAGCTGCTGACCCTGGACGCCTCCCCCGCGCTCGTCGTCGGTCTGCCCGTCGGTTTCGTCGGGGCGGCCGAGTCCAAGGCCGCGCTGCGGGAGAGCGGGCTGCCCGCCGTGAGCAACGTGTCCGAGAAGGGCGGATCGGCGGTCGCCGCCGCCGCGCTCAACGCCCTGCTGTACCACCCCGCTTCACCTGAACCCGAGGAGAACCTGTGACCACCCCGCCCGCCCTGCTCATCGCCGGCCACGGCACCCGGGACGACGCCGGAGCGGAGGCGTTCCGCGACTTCGTGCGGGAGCTGGGGCGCCGCCACCCCGAACTGCCCGTCGCGGGCGGGTTCATCGAGCTGTCCCCGCCGCCGCTGGGCGAGGCCGTCGCCGAGCTGGTGGAGCGGGGGGCGCGGCGGTTCGCCGCCGTACCGCTGATGCTGGTGTCCGCCGGGCACGCCAAGGGGGACATCCCGGCCGCGCTGGCCCGCGAGAAGGAACGGCACTCCGGGATCTCGTACACGTACGGCCGTCCGCTCGGCCCGCACCCCGCGCTGCTGAGCGTGCTGGAGCGGCGGCTGGCGGAGGCGGTGGACCCGTCCTGGGACCCGGCCGGGGTGACCGTGCTGCTGGTGGGGCGCGGGTCGACGGACCCGGACGCCAACGCCGAGGTGTTCAAGGCGGCGCGGCTGCTGTGGGAGGGGCGCGGGTACGCGGGCGTGGAGACGGCGTTCGTGTCGCTGGCGGCGCCGGACGTGCCGGGCGGGCTGGACCGCTGTGCGCGGCTGGGGGCGCGCAGGGTCGTGGTGCTGCCGTACTTCCTGTTCACCGGGATCCTGCCGGACCGGGTGCGGCTGCAGACGCAGGAGTGGGCGGCGGCGCACCCGGAGACCGAGGTGCGGTCGGCGGACGTCATCGGTCCGGAGCCGGAGCTGCTGGATCTGGTGTGGGAGCGGTACGAGGAGGCCGTGAAGGGTGATCTGCGGATGAACTGCGACTCGTGCGTGTACCGGATCGCGCTGCCGGGCTTCGAGGACAAGGTGGGGCAGCCGCAGCAGCCGCACTTCCACCCGGACGACGACGGCCACCACCACGGGCATCACCACGGGCACGGCCACGCGCACTCCCATGCGCACTGAGCCGACGGCCGGCGGGCACGATCTGCGGCACCACGGGGACGCCGAGGTCCGTGACGACGGCGTCGCGCTGGTCGACCTCGCGGTGAACGTCCGCGCGGACACGCCGCCACCGTGGCTGCGGGAGCACATCGCCGGGTCGCTGTCGGGGCTGGCCGCCTACCCGGACGGGCGGGCCGCGCGGGCGGCGGTGGCGGCGCGGCACGGGCTGCCGGTGGAGCGGGTGCTGCTGACGGCCGGTGCGGCGGAGGCGTTCGTGCTGCTGGCGCGGGCGCTGAAGGTACGCCGGCCGGTGGTGGTGCATCCGCAGTTCACGGAGCCGGAGGCGGCGCTGCGGGACGCCGGGCACACGGTGGACCGGGTGCTGCTGCGGGAGGCGGACGGCTTCCGGCTGGACCCGGCGGCGGTGCCGGAGGACGCGGACCTGGTGGTGATCGGCAACCCGACGAACCCGACGTCGGTGCTGCACCCGGCGGCGTCGGTCGCCCGGCTCGCCCGGCCGGGGCGGACGCTGGTGGTGGACGAGGCGTTCATGGACGCGGTGCCGGGTGAGCGCGAGGCGCTGGCCGGGCGTACGGACGTTCCCGGTCTCGTCGTCCTGCGCAGTCTCACCAAGACGTGGGGGCTCGCGGGGCTGCGGATCGGTTACGTCCTGGCGGCCGCGGAGACCGTCGCGGAACTGGAGCGCGCGCAGCCGTTGTGGCCGGTGTCCACGCCGGCGCTGGCGGCGGCGGAGGCGTGTGTGGGGTCCCGGGCCCTCGCGGAGGCGGCCGACGCGGCGCGGCGCATCGCTGCGGACCGTGATCACCTGGTCGCGGGGCTGCGGGAGTTCGCCGACCGCGGTCTGCGGGTCGTGGAGCCCGCCGAGGGGCCCTTCGTCCTGGTCCGGCTGCCGGACGCGGTGGCGGTACGGCGACGGTTGCGGGGGCTCGGTTACGCGGTGCGGCGCGGGGACACGTTTCCGGGGCTGGATGAGGAGTGGCTGCGGCTGGCGGTGCGGGGGCGGGGGACGGTGGACGGGTTCCTGGGCGCGCTGGGGCAGGTACTGAGAACGGTCTGATTCGCCCCCGCCGCCCCTTCCCGTTCCGACCTGGGCTCCGCCCCGGACCCCGCTCCTCGGCTGAAATTCAGCCCCTCCGGCGTTTGAGGAGCGGGGGTCCGGGGGCAGCGCCCCCGGGGGACGGGAACGGGAAGGGGCGGCGGGGGCGAAAAACGTCAGTCCCCGCGCCCCCGCCGAGCCAGCACCACCGCTCCACCCCCCGCCGCCAGCAGGGCAACCGCACCCCCCGCGACATACGGCGTCATCGAGTCACCACCCGTCTCGGCCAGATTGGCCCCCGCCCGCGCCCCACGCGCCCCCTGCGGCTGAACACCGGCGGCCTCCCCCTGAGCCGCAGGAGCCGCAGAAGCGGCCGGAGCGGCCGGAGCCTCACACATCGCCTCGGCCAGAGTGAGCGTGCCCTCGACCTCGGCGACGTTCAGCTTCAACGGGTTGACGGACACCTTGAGCTGAAGCGCGGTCGCTGCGGCCGTCGTCGACGTGGTGTGGGTCTTCGACAGGTCCAGCCGGACCGACCCGACCCCCGGCACCTCGACATGGGTGGGCCCCCCGGCCGTCAGCCTGACGCGTTTGCCGAGGACCCTCACCGAGGCGGGCAGCGTCACCGAGGCGTGCGGGGTCTTCCCGGTCTCGCAGACCGCCCTGGAGCTCACCGCCTCGAGCTCGACGACCGACAGCAGCGGCAGACCGGGCACGTGGAGCCGCGCCCCGGAGAGGGTGGTGGACGCCTCGGCCCGGTCACCGTTCACCGTCGCCTCCGCGTCGGCCACCTCCGCCCGCAGCACACTGAAGGGCTTGCCGCCGTCGACGCCGTCGAGGGTGGCGGTGAGGGCCGTCTTCCGCGCGCTCTGCGGTGCCCGGACCTCGTTGAGGGAGACGGTGAGCGGGGCGTTCACCGTCTTGTTGAGCAGGGACACGTCGAGCCCGGTGCGCAGCACGGCGGCGCTCGCCGTGCCGTGGCCCCCGGTGGCGTGCGCGGAGCCCGCTCCGGCCAGCGCCGCGGGACCGGCGGCGAGCGCGCAGGCCGCGGTGACGGCAGCCCAACGGCGTGCGGGCATACGGAAGTTGGTGCTGTTCAAGGTGGTGGGACCCCCATGAGACATGACTGGGACCCGGAAAGAATGTCCGCGCGGACGGCGGGCCGTCAGCGTTCCGGTGACTCTTCACTCCATCGTGGCGAGTCAGCGAATGTTTTCGATTACCGGGGCACGGCTGTTCCCCGCCGTCCCCCTCGTGCGCCCCGCAGGGCATCCGCCTTATCCGACCACGCGCCCGTTCAGCACCACCCGGCGCGGATCCGTCAGTACGCGGACGTCCGCGCGCGGGTCGGAGCCGTAGACCACCAGGTCCGCCGGCGCGCCCTCCTCCAGGCCCGGCCGGCCGAGCCACTTCCTGGCCGCCCAGGTCCCGGCCGCGAGCGCCTCGACCGGTGGAATGCCGGCCTTGGCCAGCTCCGCGACCTCGTCGGCCGCCAGGCCGTGCGGGAGGGTGCCGCCGGCGTCCGTGCCGACGAAGACGGGGATGCCGGCGTCGTGGGCGGAGCGCACGGTGTCGTAACGGCGTTCGTGGAGCCGGCGCATATGGGCCGACCAGCGGGGGAACTTGGACTCGCCGCCGTCGGCGAGTGCGGGGAAGGTGGCGATGTTGACGAGGGTGGGGACGATCGCGACGCCCCGTTCGGCGAAGAGCGGGATGGTGTCGTCGGTCAGGCCCGTGGCGTGTTCGACGCAGTCGATGCCGGCCTCGACCAGGTCCCGCAGGGAGTCCTCGGCGAAGCAGTGGGCGGTGACGCGGGCGCCCAGCCGGTGCGCCTCGGCGATCGCCGCCTCGACGGCGCCGCGCGGCCAGCAGGCCGACAGGTCGCCCAGGTCGCGGTCGATCCAGTCGCCCACCAGCTTCACCCAGCCGTCGCCGCGCCGGGCCTCCTGCGCGACGTAAGCGACGAGGTCCTCGGGCTCGATCTCCCAGGCGTAGTTGCGGATGTAGCGGCGGGTGCGGGCGATGTGCCGGCCAGCCCGGATGATCTTCGGGAGGTCGTCGCGGTCGTCGGTCCAGCGGGTGTCGGAGGGCGAGCCGGCGTCGCGCAGCAGCAGGGCGCCGGCGTCGCGGTCGGTGAGTGCCTGCTTCTCCGCGACGTCCTCGGGGACGGCACCGTGCCGGTCCAGGCCCACATGGCAGTGGGCGTCGACCAGTCCGGGCAGCACCCAGCCGTCGACGGTGCGGATGTCGCGGGCGCCGGCGGGACGGTCGTAGGAGATCCGGCCGCCGACGACCCACAGCTCGTCGCGGACCTCGTCCGGGCCGACGAGGATCCGCCCCTTCACGTGCAGCACCGCGCGTTCGCTCATGTACCGCACCCTAGTCAGCCGCTACTCGGACTTGCCCACCTGGTCCGAGGTCTCCTCCTCCACGTCCGCCATGGCGGGGTCGAGGAGGCGGGAGAGGAAGTGGCGGGTGCGTTCGTGGCGGGGCCGGCCGATGACCTGCTCGGGGGCGCCGTCCTCGACGACCACTCCGCCGTCCATGAAGACGACCCGGTCGGCGACCTCGCGGGCGAAGGTCATCTCGTGGGTGACGACCATCATCGTCATGCCCTCGTTCGCGAGCATCCGCATGACGGCGAGGACGTCGCCGACCAGCTCGGGGTCGAGCGCCGAGGTCGGCTCGTCGAACAGCATCACCTCGGGGCCCATGGCCAGCGCGCGGGCGATGGCGACGCGCTGCTGCTGGCCGCCGGAGAGGGAGGACGGGTAGGCGTCCGCCTTCTCGGCGAGGCCCACCCGCCCCAGGTTCTCCGCGGCGACCTTCGCGGCCTCCGCCTTGCCCCTGCGCAGCACCCTGCGCTGCGGCAGCGTGAGGTTCTCGGTCACGGTGAGGTGCGGGAAGAGGTTGAACTGCTGGAAGACCATGCCGATGCGGCGGCGTACGGCGTCGATGTCGACGTCCGGGTCGGTGAGTTCGGTACCGCCGACGAAGACCTGGCCCTCGGTGGGTTCCTCCAGGAGGTTCACGCACCGCAGCAGGGTCGACTTGCCCGACCCGGACGGGCCGATCACGCAGACGACCTCGCCCTGGCCGATCTCCAGGTCGATGCCGCGCAGCACCTGGTTGTCGCCGAAGGACTTGCGCAGACCGCTGACGCGGATCTCCGGTCGGCTCGGGGTCATTTCACGGCCTCCTGGGCCTTGGCCTCCATACGGCGCACGACGAAGCCGAGCGGGACGGTGATCAGCAGGTAGCACAGGCCGGCCACCAGGATGGGAGTGGAGTTGGCGGTCTGGCTGGCCAGGTCGCGGCCGTACTTGGACAGTTCGCGCTCCTCCAGGGTGACGCCGAGGAACAGCACCAGCGAGGAGTCCTTGAAGAGCAGGACGAGTTCGTTGGTGAGCGGCGGCAGGATGATGCGGAAGGCCTGCGGAATGATGATGGAGACCATGGCGCGGGCGGGCGAGAAGCCCAGCGAACGGGCCGCCTCCATCTGCCCCTTGGGGACCGCCTGGATGCCGGCGCGGATCGTCTCCGCCATGTACGCGGCGGCCACCAGGCCGAGGGCGAGGGCGACCTTGCCGTACGTACCGCCGATGATCTCCGTACCGGGGAAGGCGAGCGGTACGGCGACGCCGATGAAGATGAAGATCAGCAGGGCGGGCAGGCCGCGGAAGATCTCGATGTAGACGCCGGCCAGCCAGCGGTACGGGCCGACGGACGACAGCCGCATCAGCGCGATCACCATGCCGAGGGCGAGCCCGACGGCGAAGCCGGTGACCGTGTAGAGCACGGTGTTCTTCAGCGCCAGCGTGATGACGTCGGGGAACATCCGCTCGGCGATGTCGGCCTGCGCGAACTGGTTCTGCAGCCTGCCCCAGTCGGCCGTGACCGCGAAGGCGATCACGGCCGCGACGAAGACGGCGTACTGGGCGCCGCGCGACAGGCTCCGCTTCTGGCGCCTGGTCAGGCCCTTCTTCTTCGGCTGGAGGGGGAGTTTCTCCGTGTCGGCCATGGGATCAGGACGCGGCCGGCGAGGCGGCGGACTCGTCGTACGGGCCGATCCACTTCTCGTACAGCTCCTTGTACGTGCCGTCGGCCTTGGCGTCCGCGAACGCCTTGTCGATGGCCTCGCGCAGCGCCGTGTTGCCCTTCTTCACCGTGACGCCGTACTGCTCGCCGGTGTCGATCTGCTCGGCGACCTCGAAGGCGTCGGCGTTGGCCTGGTCCTTCAGCCAGCCCTGGACGACGGGGTAGTCGATGACGACGGCCTTGACCTGGCCGGTGCGCAGGCCGTTGAGGACGGCGTCGGAGGACTCGAAGGAGACCGGGTCGAAGCCCTGGCCCTTGACGTAGTCCTCGCCGGTGGTCTGCGCCTGAGCGCCGAGCTTGACGTTCTTCGACTTCACGTCGGCGAGGGAGGCGACCCCGCTGTCCTTGTCGACGAGGACGGCCTGGGTGGCGTTGAAGTACGGGTCGGAGAAGTCGACGTTCTTCTTCCGCTCCTCGGTGATGGTCATACCGGCCGCGGCCAGGTCGCACTCGCCGGAGTTGAGGAAGGCGCCGGTCTTGAAGTTCTCGAACGGCGTGTCGAGGATCTCCTGCTTCACGCCCAGGTCCTCGGCGACCAGGTCGATCAGCGCGACGTCGAAGCCCTGCACCTTGCCGTCGATCTCCGACTGGAAGGGCGGGTACGGGAGGTGGGTGCAGGTGGTGAGCTGCCCCGCCTTGACGAGCTCGACACCGCCGGCGGCGGTCTTGGAGCCGCTGCCCGAGTCGTCGCTGGAGGTGCAGGCGGTCAGGAGGACCAGCCCGGCCGTCGCGGTGGTGGCGGCCAGCACACGGGCCCGGCGGCCGGGGAGCGTCTTCACGGGAGCCTCCTGTCAGGGAACTGTGAGTTCCGATTATAAGGACGGGTTTGAGAGCCTCAAACCAAACCGATGGTCACGAGGGCGTCCGGCCTGCGAACCGTGCGGTCGGGCTCCCCTTCGGGCGAAGGTTTACCCTCGACCTCGTCATACGTACCCGCGCAGCCGCCGAGCAAAGAGAGCACCGCCGTGACCCACCTCCTCCTCGATCTGCCCCCACTGAGCGCCGCGCACTTCGCGTCGATCGAGGACCGGGTGGCACGGCTGCTGAACACCCGGCAGGACGTCGTGATCATGCAGGGCGAGGCGCTGCTGCCGCTGGAGGGCGCGATCCGCGCGACCGCCGGTCCCGGCACGACCGCGCTGAACGTCATCACCGGCCCCTACGGACAGACCTTCGGCGACTGGCTGCGGGACTGCGGCGCCACCGTGATCGACCTGACGGTGCCCTTCCACACGGCGGTGACGGCCGAGCAGGTGCGGGCCGCGTTCGCCGAGCACCCGGAGATCGACTTCGTGTCCCTGGTGCACGCGGAGGCGGCGACCGGGAACACCAACCCGGTCGCGGAGATCGGCGAGGTGGTGCGGGCGCACGGGGCGCTGTTCTACCTGGACGCGGTGGCCTCGATCGGGGCGGAGCCGGTGCTGCCGGACGCGTGGGGCGTGGACCTGTGCGTGATCGGGGCGCAGAAGGCGATGGGCGGTCCGGCCGGGGTGTCGGCGGTGTCGGTGAGCGAGCGGGCGTGGGCGCGGATGGCGGCCAACCCCCGGGCGCCGCGCCGGTCGCACCTGTCGCTGCTGGACTGGAAGGAGCGCTGGATCGACGGCGGGCGCAAGGCGCTGCTGCACGCTCCGGCGCAGCTGGAGATGCTGGCGCTGGAAGCGTGCGTGGAGCGGATCGAGGCGGCGGGGCCGGACGCGGTGATGGCGCGGCACGCGTCGGCCGCGGCGGCGACGCGTGCGGGGGCGGTCGCGCTGGGCGGGGGTCTTGAGCCGTACGTGCGTGACGCGGCGGACGCGGCGCCGGTCGCCACGACCCTGCGGGCGCCGTCCGGCACGGTGGCGTCGGAGCTGGTGGCCCGTGCGCTGGCCGCCGATCCGGCGCTTCCGCTGGCCGCGGGTGGGGGTGCGCTCGCCAAGGAGATGATCCGGGTCAACCACTATGGTCCCGAGGCGGCGCCGGGGGCGGTGCGGGCGAGTCTGGCGGCGTTGGGGGCGGCGCTCGGCGAGCAGGGGCTGGTCGTGGACACGGAGGGGGCCCTGCGGGCCGCGGAAGCGGCCTGGCGCTGAGCGCGGGCCGGGGTCGTCCGTTGATCCTTCGCCCCCGCCGCCCCTTCCCGTCCCGACCCTGGGGGCTGCGCCCCCAGACCCCCCTTCGGCCCTGAACGGGCCTCGTCCTCAAGCGCCGGACGGGCTGATTTCCAGCCCCTCCGGCGTCTGAGGAGCGGGGTCCGGGGCGGAGCCCCGGGGAAGGGGCGGCGGGGGCGGTCACGCCGGCCTTCTGCGGGAGGGTATCGACGGAGTAACCGGACCGTGAATTCCGTGGGATTATCGGAATCCCTCGCACAGATTCTCCCCAGACATTCTTTCGCTTATTTCCCGATTACCTTCCGGAGCAGCTTCCCGTCTTCTTCTGCCCGGTTTCCTCGGACCTAAACGACACGATTTCGCGAGCTTTCCGGGCACCGTCACGGGAGTTACACACTTGTGACCGGTTCCACATCACGCCCGATTCGCGCCGTATGCACCGCTCAAATCAGGGCATATCGCCGGTCCCTCGCGCGACCACACCCGCACGCGCGATAACACAGATCACGCCGTCGCGTAACCCCGACAGACGATGCAATTTTGAATTTACCTGGGTAAGTTCAATTCGCATGACTGCCGCACAAGCAGACCTGCAAATCGACCGCCCCACCGTGGCGGACGGAGCCGTGCTGTGGCGGATAGCAAGGGACTCGAAGGTCCTCGACCTGAACTCGTCGTACAGCTATCTGCTGTGGTGCCGTGACTTCGCCGCCACCTCGGCCGTCGCCCGCGACGAGCGCGGAGAGCCGATCGGCTTCGTCAGCGGATACCTGCGGCCGGACAGCCCGCGCACCCTGCTCGTCTGGCAGGTCGCGGTCGACGCGTCGTACCGCGGCCGCGGCCTCGCCGCGGCGATGCTCGACGGGCTGGCCGCCCGGACCGCCGAGGAGCACGCGGTGGACACCGTGGAGACCACCATCGCCCCGGGGAACACCGCCTCCGAGCGCCTGTTCACCGCGTTCGCGGAGCGCCACGGCGCCCTGCTGGAGCGCGAGGTGCTGTTCGACGCCGGCCAGTTCCCCGACGGGCCGCACGACCCCGAGGTGCTGTACCGCATCGGGCCGCTCACGCGCTGACCGCGCGGCCCGGCCCCGGCCTCCTGGCCTCTTCCGACTTCTTCCGACTCCCTCTGACCTCCCACGCCACCGAGGAGCGATTCGTCGTGACCATCACCCAGCCCGACCTCAGTGTCTTCGAGACCCTCGAGTCCGAGGTACGCAGCTACTGCCGCGGCTGGCCCGCCGTCTTCGACCGTGCGCACGGCAGCCGCATGTACGACGAGGACGGCCACGAGTACCTCGACTTCTTCGCCGGAGCCGGCTCACTCAACTACGGGCACAACAACCCCGTGCTGAAACGGGCCCTGATCGACTACCTGGAGCGGGACGGCGTCACGCACGGCCTCGACATGTCGACGACGGCCAAGCGCGCGTTCCTGGAGTCCTTCCAGAACTGGATCCTGCGCCCGCGCGACCTGCCGTACAAGGTCATGTTCCCGGGCCCGACGGGCACCAACGCCGTGGAGTCCGCGCTGAAGCTGGCGCGGAAGGTGAAGGGGCGCGAGGCGATCGTGTCGTTCACCAACGCCTTCCACGGCATGTCGCTGGGCTCGCTCGCGGTGACCGGGAACGCCTTCAAGCGGGCCGGCGCCGGCATCCCGCTGGTGCACGGCACGCCGATGCCGTTCGACAACTACTTCGACGGCAAGGTCGAGGACTTCCTCTGGTTCGAGCGGCTCCTGGAGGACCAGGGTTCCGGCCTCAACAAGCCCGCCGCCGTGATCGTCGAGACCGTGCAGGGCGAGGGCGGCATCAACGTCGCCCGGCCCGAGTGGCTGCGCGCCCTGGCCGACCTGTGCGAACGCCAGGACATGCTGCTGATCGTCGACGACATCCAGATGGGCTGCGGCCGTACCGGCGCCTTCTTCTCCTTCGAGGAGGCCGGCATCACGCCCGACATCGTCACCGTCTCCAAGTCGATCAGCGGCTACGGGCTGCCGATGGCGCTGACCCTGTTCAAGCCCGAACTGGACGTCTGGGAGCCGGGCGAGCACAACGGCACCTTCCGCGGCAACAACCCCGCCTTCGTCACGGCCACCGCGGCCCTGGAGGCGTACTGGGCCGACGGCTCCGCGATGGAGAAGCAGACCCGTGCGCGCGGCGAGCAGGCCGAGCAGGCGCTGATCGCCATCACCGAGGAGAACCTCGCCGACGTCAAGGAGTACCGCGGCCGCGGCCTGGTGTGGGGCATGGAGTTCCACGACAAGGAGCGCGCGGGCCGCATCGCCCGGCGCGCCTTCGAACTCGGGCTGCTCATCGAGACGTCCGGCCCCGAGAGCGAGGTCGTCAAGCTGCTGCCGTCCCTGACCATCACCCCGGACGAGCTGGACGAGGGCCTGAGGATCCTCGCCCGCGCCGTCCGGGAAACCGCCTGAAACACCCATCCGAGCCGAGGAGGCATCGCAACACCGTGATCGTCCGTTCGTTCAAGGAGCTCGAAGGCACCGACCGGCACGTGAAATCGGCGTCCGGCACCTGGGAGAGCAAGCGCATCGTCCTCGCCAAGGAGAAGGTCGGCTTCTCCCTGCACGAGACGATCCTGTACGCGGGTACGGAGACGTCGATGTGGTACGCGAACCACATCGAGGCCGTCGTCTGCACCAGGGGCGAGGCCGAACTGACCGACCGCGAGACCGGGCAGACGTACACCATCACGCCCGGCACCATGTACCTCCTCGACGGCCACGAGCGGCACACGCTCAAGGTCAAGGAGGACTTCCACTGCATCTGTGTCTTCAACCCGCCCGTCACCGGACGGGAGGACCACGACGAGAACGGCGTCTACCCGCTGCTCACCGAGGAGGTGTGAGTCACCGTGACCACGACCACGAACGTCACCGATCTCTACCCCACCCGCGGCGCCACCGAGGTGGCGACTCCCCGGCAGGACCCGGTGGTCTGGGGCTCCCCGGACACGCCCGGTCCCGTCTCGGCCGGTGACCTCCAGGCCCTGGACCGCGACGGCTTCCTCGCCGTCGACCAGCTCATCGGACCGGACGAGGTGGGCGAGTACCAGCGCGAGCTGGAGCGGCTCACCACCGACCCGGCGATCCGCGCGGACGAACGCTCCATCGTGGAGCCGCGGTCCAAGGAGATCCGGTCCGTCTTCGAGGTCCACAAGATCAGCGAGGTCTTCGCGAAGCTGGTGCGCGACGAGCGGGTGGTCGGGCGTGCCCGGCAGATCCTCGGCTCGGACGTCTACGTCCACCAGTCGCGGATCAACGTCAAGCCCGGCTTCGGCGCCAGCGGCTTCTACTGGCACTCGGACTTCGAGACCTGGCACGCCGAGGACGGCCTGCCCAACATGCGCACCATCTCGGTCTCGATCGCGCTCACCGAGAACTACGACACCAACGGCGGTCTGATGATCATGCCGGGGTCGCACAAGACGTTCCTCGGATGCGCGGGGGCCACGCCGAAGGACAACTACAAGAAGTCCCTGCAGATGCAGGACGCGGGGACGCCGTCCGACGAGGCGCTGACGAAGATGGCGTCGGAGTACGGCATCAAGCTGTTCACCGGCAAGGCCGGCTCGGCGACCTGGTTCGACTGCAACGCCATGCACGGCTCCGGCGACAACATCACGCCGTTCCCGCGCAGCAACGTGTTCATCGTGTTCAACAGCGTGGAGAACGCGGCGGTCGAGCCGTTCGCGGCACCGATCCGGCGGCCGGAGTTCATCGGGGCGCGGGACTTCACTCCCGTCCGATGAGCCGGAACCGGCCGGGGATCCGGGGGTCGCCCCCCGGACGTCACAGCATCGGGGCGCGGGACTTCACTCCCGTCCGATGAGCCGGAACCGGCCGGGGGTCCGGGGGTCGCCCCCCGGACGTCACAGCATCGGGGCGCGGGACTTCACTCCGGTGAAGCAGCCGCGTGACACAGACTGCGGGCCGGGCCTCCTCGTGTGGGACAAGGAGGCGCCGGCCCGCTGCCGTGTGTCCGGCGGAGGGGTCAGCCGGACAGCGCGTCCAGCAGCCGGTCCACGTCGGCGGCCGTGTTGTACAGGTGGAAGGACGCCCGCAGATTGCCCGCGCGGTTCGACACCGCGATCCCCGCCTCGGCCAACTCCGGCTGGAGGCGGCCGAGTCCGGGCACGGACACGATCGGTGAACCGGGTGAGGGCACGGGCGTGTGGCCCAGAGTGCCGAGCCCCGCGCGGAAGCGGTCGGCGAGGGCCAGGTCGTGGACGCGTACGGCGTCCACGCCCAGCTCCTCGACGAGTTCGAGGGAGGCACGCAGTCCCGCGTAGTCGAACAGGGCGGGGCTGGAGTCGAACCGCCGGGCGGAGCGGGCGAGTTCGGGGACGGGGCCGTAGCAGCTGTCCCAGGGGTTCTCCCCCGCGACCCAGCCCGCCTGTACCGGGGTCAGGTCGCCGAAGTCCTCGGGGACGACGAGGAAGGCCGCGCCGTGCGGGCCGAGCAGCCACTTGAAGGCGATGGAGACACCGTAGTCGCAGGCGTCGGCCGCCATCGGGAGCCAGCCGGCCGCCTGGGAGAAGTCGACGTAGGTCCGCGCCCCGTGGCCGCGGGCCGCCTCGCGCAGCGCGGCGAGATCGGCGATCCGGCCGTCGGCGGACTGCACGGCGCTGACCGCGACCAGCGCCGTGCCGGGCCGGACGGATTCGGCGAGCCGCTCCAGCGGCACGGCCCGCACCTTGAGGTCGCCGCGCGCGTGGAAGGGATTCAGTACGGAGCTGAAGTCGCCCTCCGCGGTGAGGACTTCGGCGCCCGGCGGCAGCGAGGCCGCGACCAGCGAGGTGTACAGCGCGACCGTGGCCCCGGCCGCCACCCGCTCCACCGGGACGCCGGCCAGCCGGGCGTAGGCGGCACGGCAGGCCTCGACGTCGGCGAAGAGCGGATCCAGCGCACGGCCCTCCGCGCGCAGCCGTACGGCGTCCTGGAGCGCGGCCACGGTACGGGCGGGCAGGAGAGCGTTGCTCGCGGTGTTCAGGTAGGTGTTCTTCGGGGCGAACTCGGCACGGACGAGGTTCTCGAAGGTGTCCATGCGACCACTGTGCGGCCCCGGGATCTCCCCGTCCATTGCCGAATTCTGCGCGATATCGCGAAGGAAGCCTTATGCGTACGCGCTGACCTGCGCGTTCTACTGCTGCGGCACCGCGCACCCGTCCGGGCCACAGGCCTCCGCGTCGCCGTCGACCAGGGTCAGCGGCGGGCGCTCGCCCCAGGCCCGGGTCAGCGCCTGGGTGAACACCTCGGCGGGCTGGGCGCCGGAGACGCCGTACTTGCGGTCCAGCACGAAGAACGGCACACCGTTCGCGCCGAGCTCCGCCGCCTCCCGCTCGTCGGCGCGCACCTCGTCGGCGTACGCCTTCGGGTCGGCGAGGACCGCGCGCACCGCGTCCGCGTCGAGACCGGCGGCACCGGCGAGCCCGACGAGCCGTTCGTCGTCGTTGAAGACGGACCGCTCCTCGGCGAAGTTCGCCCTGTACAGCAGGTCGAGCAGCTCCGTCTGGCGGCCCTGCTCACGGGCGAAGTGCAGCAGGCGGTGCATGTCGAAGGTGTTGCCGTGGTCGCGGCCCCGGGTGCGGTAGGGCAGGCCCTCGGCGGCGGCCTGGGTGCCCAGGTTGTCCTCGCCCGCCTCGGCCTGTGCCTCGCTCATGCCGTACTTCTTGGTGAGCATGGTGATCACCGGCTGGATGTCGTCCTTGGCGCGGCCCGGGTCCAGCTCGAAGGAACGGTGCACGACCTCGACCTGCTCACGGTGCGGGAAGGCGGCCAGCGCCTTCTCGAAGCGGGCTTTTCCGACATAGCACCAGGGGCAAGCGATATCGGACCAGATTTCGACGCGCATCGTGATCGGCACTCCAGGTCGTGCGGGTACGGAGACTCCCTCCGGCGACTACGTGAACATTCAACGAGCCGCCTTCATTCCCCTGCCTCAGCTTCCGTCCCGCAGGTCGCTCGGCCAGTGGGGCCGGTACTCGACGTGGTCGTACGTCACCACGCACCCCTCCCCCATCGGCGACTGGGTCATGAAGCCGACCAGCGCGGCCCCGGTCTCCTTCTCGTCGCCGAGGGTGAAGAGCCGGACGAAGGTCCAGCGCTCGCCGTCACGGGAGGCGTGGAAGGCGAAGGCACGCCCGGTGCGGCTCACCCGGAGCCAGACGGAACTGCCGTCGACGGTGAAGGAGTTGACGTCGTCGGAGTGCCCCCGGGTCACCACCGTGCAGACGGTGGGCACGTCCGGCGAGTACTCCAGACAGAGCTTGGCCCACGCCCGCTCACCGACATGGACGTACAGCACCCCGGCGTCGAAGGCCCCGGCGAACCCGACGGTGACCCGCGCGATCAGCTGGAAGTCCCCCTCGGGCGCCCCCAGCAGCCGCGGCGCGTCGGAGGCCGGGTCCAGCGCCTCACCGGTGGGCGGCACGAACCGGTCCTGCCGGGGCCCGGCCCACCCGGTGAGGACCCCGTCCTCGTGGGACCAGTGCCCGTCGGGGCCGTAGGTGCGCAAGGGGAAGGGCAGTTCGGGGATCTTCAGGTCCATGCCGGGATTCTTCCAGGCGGGGCCCGGCGTCGGGGGCCCGGGTGGGGCGGTTCCGGTCAACGGTCCCGGTCAGCGGTCCTGGAACGCGTCCAGGGCCACGGCCTGGGCGACGGCGAGGCGCGGGTCCGGACCGGGCGCGGCCATGTCCACCACGTAGCGGTCGCGCAGCCCGAACTTCTTGTCGACCCTCATCACCGGCTCGCCGTCCGTCTCGAAGTCGAAGTGGTACGGCCACAGGAACGGCACCAGGTCCAGCGGCAGGAAGTCCCAGACGCGGCGGAGCACGGCCACGAACCGGTTGCGCTCCCGCCCGACGGCCGCGGGCGAGCCCGGCTGGTCCAGCACCCACGTCGAGCGCAGCAGGGAGGCGACGGCCTTCTCCTCGAACCCGCCGATGAGGTCGCCCTCCGCGTCCCACACGTCATGACCGCCGCCGGCGCCGCGGAGGCCGCGTTCCTCCACGGTGAACAGGACCCGCGTCCTGGACGCGTCGGCGTAGAAGGTCATCTCCTCCTTGAGCGAGAACCGCTTCAGCTCGGCGAAGGCCAGGACCCCGCCGTCGGAACCGTCCGGCAGCAACTCGCTCACGGTGTACCGGCCGGTCTTGAGGGTGGTCTCCTGCCGGACGGTGAAACGTCCGCCGGCCCACTGTCCCTTGCTGTCCACTGTTCCGCTCCCGAAGCCGTCGGTCCCCACGCCGTCGCCCGTGTGCGTCGGCGGAGCCATCGTCACCGTGCGCCCAGCCCCGAAGCAGTCTCCGTAAGTCGTCACCCGCAACGACCAAAGATGACGGGCCTCTTGGCGGCCGGGAGTCCACTTTCGTCGTCCGGGGCCGCGCCGAAGGGAGGATGCGGGCGTCCGGGGGCGGGCCTCTATCGTCTGCGCGTGGACGTAGCCGAAACACCCCGCACCGGCCTGCCGCTCCGTGACCGGCTCGCCGCCGCCTCCCCCTGGCCCCGCAAGCGGATCGTCGGGGAGGCCGTACTCACCGTGACGCTCTCCGGGATCGCGGGCCTCCTCCACACGACGGAGACCGGGTCCGTGGTGCGGGGCGGCGCCCTGGCCCTGGCCGTCGCCGTACTGTCCCTGGCCCGCCGCGCCCTGCCGGCGACGGTGCTGATGGTCTCGTCGGCCCTGGCCGGAACGATCGTCGGTACGTTCGCACTGCTGATCTACGCCAGTTGGTCGGCGGGCAGCCGCATCGAGCGTCCGGCGCGCGCGCTGGCCGCGTACGCGGCCGGGCTCGCGCTCCACCTCGTCCTCACCCTCACCGTCGCGGCCGACGAAGGGCTCGGGCTGTCGCCGCTGGTGACGGTCGTGCTGGGCGGAAGCCCGTTCCTGGTGATGGCGGTCGTGCCGGGACTCGCCTCCCGGTACCGCGCCCAGCGCCACGCCCTGCTCGACGCCCTGCGCCGGCACAACGCCCAACTGGTGCGCGAGCAGGCGATGGTGGCGCGACAGGCCCGGCTGCTGGAACGGCAGCGCATCGCCCAGGACATGCACGACAGCCTCGGCCACCAGCTCGCCCTGATCGCCGTGCACACCGGGGCGCTGGAGGTGGACCCGGAGCTGAACGACCGCCAGCGGGAAGGGGTGGGCATCCTCCGGGAGGCCTCCAGGTCGGCGATGCGGGAGCTGCGCGAGGCCGTGGGCATCCTGCGGGACGACGTGGAGACGTCCGTGCCCGGCCCCGAGGACGCCGGGCCTTCGGCGGACCGCGCGGCGGCCTCCGTCGACGAGCTGGTCGCGTCGTCGCGGGCCGCGGGCGCGACGGTGGAGCTGCACCGGTCCGGCACCGAACGGCCCCTCGCGCCCGCCGCCGACCGCGCGGTGTACCGCATCGCCCAGGAGGGCCTGACCAACGCGCACAAGCACGCGCCGGGCGCCCCGATCACCGTGGCGCTGCGCTACGAACCGGACAGCCTGGTGGTCGAGGTGGCCAACGGGCCGGTGCCGGCCGGGGCGCCGGCCGGGCCGCCCGCGATCAGCGGCGGCCAGGGGCTGACGGGTCTGCGGGAGCGGGCCCGGCTGGTCGGCGGCATGGTGCACACCGGCCCCACCCCCGACGGGGGTTTCCGGCTCGCCGGTGTACTGCCGTACGGCGACGGCGAGCGGCGGTCCCGTCCGGACGACGCGACCTTCGTCGCCGTGGGCGACGACTTCCGGGGGCAGATCGGCGGGGGCTCCGCGGGCGACGGTGGTGACGTCATCGGACGCACCGATCCGCAGAAGGAGTTCGCCACCATCATGAGCAGCAAGAAGAACGTCGCCCTGGGATGCGCCCTCACCGCCGTGGTCCTCGTCGTGGGCGTCGGCGCCCTCCTGTTCTGGGGGGTGGGGAAACTGCTGGACGAGGTGGAGAAGGGCGTCATCCCGGCGAGCGTGTACGAGTCGGCCCGGGTCGGCGACGCCGAGGCGGACCTCAGGAAGAAGTTCCCGGAGGGCGGCTCGCTGCTCACCGACGGCGTGGAGAAGGACGGCCCGCCGCTGCCCGAGGACGCCGTCTGCGAGCACTTCGTGGACGACGAGGAGGACATCGTCTACCGGTTCTGCTTCCGCGACGGGAAGCTGTCCTCCAAGGAGTCCTACGCGCACAGGATATGACCGGCGGTCCGTGGCCGCGCCCGCGACCGGATCGGGCATGATGGGCGGGCTTCACCATCCGCTTGTCCTACCGACACCGCGCAGGAGGCCGCGTGATCCGGGTCCTCGTCGCCGACGACGAGCCGCTCATCAGGGCCGGCATCAGGATGATCCTCACCTCGGCCGACGACATCGACGTCGTCGCCGAGGCCCAAGACGGCCGGGAGGCGGTGGAGACCGCCCGCGGCACCGCGGTCGACGTGGCCCTGCTGGACATCCAGATGCCCGTGATGGACGGGCTGACCGCGCTGGCCGAGCTGGGCCGCGTCGCGCCGGGGGTGCGCGTGCTGATCCTGACCACGTTCGGGGAACGCGACAACGTCCTGCGGGCGCTCGGGCACGGCAGCGCGGGCTTCCTGCTGAAGGACTCCGCGCCGCAGGAGCTGATCCACGCGGTCCGTGCGGCGGCGGCCGGCAACGCCTATCTGTCCCCGGCCGCCACCCGGCACGTGGTGGACTCCCTCGCCTCCCCGGCCGCCACCGTGCGCGGCGAGGAGGCGCGCCGCCGCCTGGCCGGGCTGACGGCACGCGAACGCGAGGTGCTGGCCCTGCTCGGCGAGGGCCTGTCCAACGCGGACGCCGGCGCCCGCCTGCACATGAGCGAGGCGACGGTGAAGACGTACGTCAGCCGCATCCTGACCAAGCTCGACTGCGACAACAGGGTGCAGGCGGCGCTCCTGGCCCGCGACGCGGGCCTGGAGCCGAGCGCGGGGTGAGCCTCAGCGCTCCAGCCGGCCGTTGAACCTCCGGGGCAGCCCCAGCGGGTTGTCGTCCTTCAGCTCCGCGGGCAGCAGCGCCTCGGGCGTTCCCTGGTAGACGACCGGCCGCAGCCACCGCTCGATGGCCGTGCCGCCCACCGACGTGGACGTGGAGGTCGTCGCCGGGTACGGCCCCCCGTGGTGCTGGGCCGGGGCGACCGCGACGCCCGTCGGCCAGCCGTTGACCAGGACCCGCCCGGCCAGCGGCGTCAGTTCCTGCACCAGCTCCGCCCCGCGGCCCTCCCCGGCCGCCTCTCCGGCGGACAGCTGCACGGTCGCCGTGAGGTTGCCCGGCAGCCGCGACAGCACCCCCCGCACCTCGGCGTCGTCCTCGTAGCGGGCCACGACGGTGACCGGCCCGAAGCACTCCTCCAGGAGCAGGTCGTGCTCGCCCTCCTGGGCCAGCCGGCTCGCCGGGACGGTGAGGAAGCCCGCGCTGACCGTGTGCTCGCCGCCCGCGCCCGGGGTCACCGGGGACTCCACGTCGGGGAGCCGGCCGCGCTCGGCGACCCCGGCGACGAAGTTGTCGCGCATGCGGTGGTCGAGCAGGACGCCGGCGTCGGTGTCGCTGACGGCGTCCGTCAGCGACTTGACCAGCGCGTCACCGGCCGCGCCGGCCGGTGCCAGGACGAGGCCCGGCTTCACGCAGAACTGGCCGACGCCCAGCGTCATCGAACCGGCCAGTCCGGCGCCGATCGCCTCGCCGCGCTCGGCGGCGGCGGCCTCGGTGACCACGACCGGGTTCAGGGAGCCCAGCTCACCGTGGAAGGGGATCGGGACGGGCCGGGCGGCGGCCGCGTCGAAGAGGGCGCGGCCACCGCGGATGGAACCGGTGAAACCGGCCGCCGAGACCAGCGGGTGCTTGATCAGCTCGATGCCGGCCTCGAAGCCGTGCACCAGGCCGAGCACGCCCTCGGGGAGGTCGTGGCGGGCCGCGGCCCGGCGCAGCACCTTGGCGACCAGCTCGGACAGTCCGGGGTGGTCGGGGTGGGCCTTGACGACGACCGGGCAGCCGGCCGCGAGCGCGCTCGCGGTGTCGCCGCCGGCGACGGAGAAGGCGAAGGGGAAGTTGGACGCGGAGTAGACGGCGACGACGCCCAGCGGGATCTTGTAGCGGCGCAGGTCCGGGACGGGCGGGGTCGCGGTGTCGTCGGGGTGGTTGATGACGACGTCGAGGAAGGCGCCCTCCTCGACGATGCCGGCGAAGGCGCGCAGCTGGTAGCAGGTGCGGGCGAGTTCGCCGGTGAGCCGGACCGGGCCGAGGGCGGTCTCCGCGTCGGCGACCTCGACGAGCTGGTCCCTGGCCGCTTCCAGTTCGTCGGCGGCCGCGCGCAGGAAGGCCGCGCGGACGGTGCGGTCCGTCAGCGCGCCGCGCGCGTCGTGCGCGGCGCGGACGGCGGCGTCGACCTCCTGGGCTGTGGCCTCCACCGCAACCTGTTCACGCTGCTTCCCGGTTCGGGGGTCGACACTCCAGACTGGTGCTGCTGCCACCGCGGGTCCCTCCACTTGATTGCCGCATGCAATGCCGCAGTATGTACGTCACCCCACAGGGTTGTTCGATATACTGAACACTGTCTCTGTGGGTGAATGTGCTTCGGAGACTATTTCCAGGCGAACGAAGGGGTCAAGGGCGATGTCGGCTGGCGAGACGGGCGGCGGGGCGCAGGTCAAGTCCGCGGTGCGGACCGTTGAACTGCTCGAATACTTCGCCGGGCGCCCCGGCATGCACTCCCTGGCGGCGGTCCAGGAGGCCGTCGGCTACCCCAAGTCGAGCCTCTACATGCTGCTGCGCACCCTCGTGGACCTCGGCTGGGTGGAGACGGACGCGACGGGCACGCGGTACGGCATCGGCGTGCGGGCGCTGCTGGTGGGCACGTCGTACATCGACGGCGACGAGGTCGTCGCGGCGGCCCGGCCCACCCTGGACCGGCTCTCCGACGACACCACGGAGACCATCCACCTCGCCCGGCTCGACGGCACCAACGTGGTGTACCTCGCCACCCGCCAGTCGCAGCACTACCTGCGTCCGTTCACCCGGGTCGGCCGCCGGCTGCCCGCGCACTCGACGTCGCTGGGCAAGGCTCTGCTGAGCACGTACCCGGACGAGCAGGTGCGCAAGATGCTCCCGGAGACGCTGCCCGCGCTGACCGAGCACACCATCACGGACCGGGAGAAGCTCATCGAGGAGCTGCACCTGGTGCGGGAGCAGGGCTTCGCCGTGGACCGCGAGGAGAACACGCTGGGGCTGCGCTGCTTCGGTGTGGCGATCCCGTACCGCACCCCCGCGCGGGACGCGATCAGCTGCTCGGTGCCGGTGGCGCGGCTCACGCCCGCGCACGAACAGATGGTCAAGGACGCCCTGTTCGACGCCCGCGACCGGCTGACCCTGGCCACCCGGAGGCTCTGACCCGTGGACATCGCCCTGCGGCCGGTGCACGACAGTGATCTGCCGGTCTTCTACCGGCAGTCGAACGACCCGGAGGCGCTGCACATGGCGGCCTTCACCCCCGAGGACCCGGCCGACCGGGACCGCTTCGACGCCCACTGGGCGCACATCCGCACCTCACCGGAGATCGTGGTGCGCACGGTGCTGGCCGACGGTGACGTGGTGGGCCACGCGTCGGTCTACGGGGAGCCGGGTGAGCGCGAGGTGACGTACTGGGTCGACCGCGCCTACTGGGGCAAGGGCATCGCCACCGCCGCGCTGCGCGGTCTGCTGGCCGAGGTGACCGAACGCCCCCTGTACGCGCGCGTGGCCGCGGACAACGCGGGGTCGCGGCGGGTGCTGGAGCGGTGCGGTTTCGAAGTGTCCGCGCGGACCACGGGGTACGCCCCCGCGCGGGGTGCGGAGATCGACGAGCTGGTGCTCACGCTGGACGGCTGACCCGGTCCTCCCCCGCGCGGCGGAGGCGGATCGTCGCCGTGCAGGACGCGCCGGCCGGTCACCGCGCGGGAGCGTGAGGGCATGTCGCAGACACTCGCCTCCGCCGTCGTCACCGGCGGCTCCACGCTTCCCCGCTCGCGCAGGCTGCTGCGCGCCGTCGCCGTCGTGGCCTGCCTGCCGTACGTCGCTCTCAAGACCGCGTGGGTGGCGGGCAGTCACACCGGCATTCCGGCGGGCAGCCCGCTGCTGGAGCACCCCACCGCGATGGCCGTCGCCAACGTCCTCACGATACTGATGGACGGCGCGGTGATCGTGCTCGCGCTGCTGCTGACCCGGCCGTGGGGCCGCGGGGTGCCCGCCTGGCTGCTGGCGGTGCCGATGTGGGCGGCGACGGGGCTGCTGGCGCCGGTCATGGCCGGCTATCCGCTCCAGATGCTGGTGCGCGCGTTCGGCGGGAGCGCCGCGGGCACCTCGGGCGGGGACGGCGAACCCTTCCTGCACGCGTGGGTGTTCGCCGTCGTCTACACCGGGTTCATCGTCCAGGGCCTGGCGCTGGGCGCGCTGTTCGTCCTGTACGCCCGGGACCGCTGGGGCCGTCTGTGGCGCGGCCGGATGTGGGACCTGCCCGCCCGGCCGGAAACGGGACAGCGGGCCCTGGCGGTGGCGGCCGCCGTGCTGGCGCTGTTCCCGCTGACCCTGCGGGCGGTGTGGGCCTGCGGCGGCACGACCGGGCTGACCGAGGGCGCCGTCGCGGACCGGGGCAGCGACTTCCACGTCCTGGAGTCCCTGTACGTCGTCTTCCTCCTGGCGGCGGTCGCCGGGGGCCTGGCGCTGGCCTTCCGGCGGGTTCCGGCGCTGCCGGTGCGGGTGCCGCTCGTCCTCGCGGGAGTCGGGTCCGGCGCCGTGGCCTGCTGGGGCGGCTGGATGACGGCGGCCGCCTTGCTCCCCGGCGGAGATCCCGCCGACCACCCCACGGCGCTGACGCTGCTGACCTACGCTGGCCAGATGATCGTCGGTCTCCTCGTCGCCACCGTCGGCGCCCGGTTCCTCGCGGCGCGCTCCGTGCGGCACCCGGTGACGTGAGGGCCCTTCTGCGGCCACTGTTCGGCCGGCGGGCGCGGCTGCGCTGGATCCATCTGATCCTGGGCGGCGCGCTCGCCATGCCGTACGTCCTGGTCGGCGCGGTCGTCGTCGGTCCCGTGGCCGGTTCCACCGAGGTCTTCTCGTCGGTCGTCCTCCAGCTCGCCTCGTTCGCCGTGGGTCTGCCGCTCGCCGCCGTCACCTCGCTCTTCCCGCTGACCCGGCCGCTGGAGAGCGCCGCCGTGCGCTGGCTGTGCGGGGTGGACGCGGCCCTGCTCGCCGACGGCCCCGCCCGCGGCCGGGCGGCCAAGGGCCGTACGGCGCTGTGGTTCACACTGCATCTGGGGGCCGGCGGGATCGTCGCCGGGATGTCGCTGGCGCTGCCGCCGTTCGCCGCCGTGCTGATCCTGCTGCCGCTCGCCGCGGTGCTGCGGGACACCCGGCTCGGGCTGCCGGACGTCTTCGAGCACACGTGGGCACTGGCGCTCGCGCCCGTCGCGGGCGTGGCGTCGCTCCTCGCGCTGGCGGGCTGTGCCGCGGGGGCGGGCGCGCTGCTGGCCCGCTGGGCGCCCGCGCTGCTCGGTCCGGCCCCCGAGGACCGGCTCGCCGCCGCCGAGGCGCGCGCCGCCGACCTCGCCGTACGCAACCGGCTGGCGCGCGAGTTGCACGACTCGGTGGGACACGCGCTGAGCGCGGTGACCCTGCAGGCGAGCGCGGCCCGCCGGGTCCTCGACACCGACCCGGAGTTCGTCCGGGAGGCCCTCGCGGCGATCGAGGAGACCACCCGGCGCACGGTCGGCGAACTCGACGCGGTGCTCGGTGTGCTGCGGGACGGCGACGCGCCCGGTACGGCTCCGGCGCCCACGCTCGCCGCCGACCTGGACGGCCTGCTGCGCCGCACCCGGGCCGCCGGGCCGACGGTGGCGGCCACGATCGGCGCGCCGCTGGAGACCCTGCCGCCGGTGCTCTCCCGCGAGGCCTACCGCATCGTCCAGGAGGGCCTGACCAACGCCCTCAAGCACGCCGGTGAGAGGGTCACGGTGACCGTACGCGTCGAACTGCGCGCCGACCACCTGGAGATCACCGTCGAGAACCCCCTCACGGCCCCTCCCACGACCCGCCCCGGCGGCGGCCACGGACTGACCGGCATCGAGTCCCGCACCCGCCTGCTGGGCGGCACGGCACGGGCCGGCCCGGCGGACGGCACCTGGCGTCTGCGCGTACGGCTGCCCCTGACGCCCCCGTCGGCCGCACCCGGTCCTCCCGGACCGCGCCACCCTCTTGAGGAGCCCTCATGACCGGCCCCGCCCCGATCCGTGTCGTCCTCGCCGACGACGAACGCATGGTGCGCACCGCGCTGCGGGCCATCCTGTCCGCCGAGCCGGATCTGGAGGTGATCGGTGAGGCCGCCACGGGGGCGGAGGCGGTGGCCGTGGTGCGGGAACAGCGGCCGGACGTCGTGCTGATGGACGTACGGATGCCGGAGACCGACGGCATCCGCGCCACCGAGCAGATCCTCGCCGGTCTCGACGAGCCGCCCCGGATCGTCGTCGTCACCACCTTCGAGAACGACTCCTACGTGTACGACGCCCTGCGCGTGGGGGCCGCGGGGTTCCTCCTGAAGCGTTCGGACGCCGACGCGCTCGTCGGGGCGGTGCGGCTGGTGGCGCGCAGCGACACCCTGCTGTTCCCGGCGGCGGTCCGCGCGCTCGCCGCCGAGCACGCGCGCGCGTGCCCCGCGCCTCCCGCGTGGGTGGCGCGGCTGACCGGGCGGGAGAGCGAGGTGCTGCGGCTCATGGCGGCCGGGCTGACCAACGCGGAGATCGCCCGGCGGATGGGGGTCGGCGCCGCGACGGTGAAGACGCACGTGGCCTCGGTGCTGGCCAAGACGGGCGCCCGGGACCGCACCCAGGCCGTCATCGCGGCGTACGAGTCGGGCTTCCTGCGCGACGCATGACTCCGTGCCCGACGCGGGGCCGGCTTCATGAACGCCCGATGAGAAACCGGGCGGAAGGGAACGATCCGACGCCTCCCGTTCGTCTGTCCGGACGGAATGAACAAGACGATCAGGCGTGCCTCCGTCTTCATCCTGTTCCTGGTGTTCGCCCTGCTGATCAGGGCGACCTGGGTGCAGTTCTACGAAGGCCGGGCACTCGCGGACGACAGTGACAACCGGCGCAACGCGATCGAGACGTACGCGGAGCCGCTCGGGAACATCATCGTGGCCGGTGAGTCGATCACCGGCTCGGCGCGGACGAAGGGAGGCGACCTCGCGTACAAGCGCACGTACGAGAACGGCCCGCTGTACGCGGCGGTGACGGGCTACGCCTCGCAGGCCTACGCGCCGACGCAGCTCGAGGGCATCTACCAGGACCTGCTCAACGGCACGGATCCCCGGTTGAAGACGGTGACGGACACCGTCACCGACCGGCGCGCCGAGCCGGGCAACGTGGTGACGACCATCGATCCCGCGGTGCAGAAGGCGGCGTACGAGGCGCTCGGCGACAAGAAGGGCGCGGCGGTCGCGATCGACCCGAGGACCGGCCGGATCCTCGCGGCGGTGTCGACCCCGTCGTACGACCCGGCGTCGCTGACCGACGCCAACACCGCGGGCGAGGCGTGGAAGGAGCTCACCGCGGACCCGGACAAGCCGCTCACCAACCGGGCGCTGCGCCAGCCGCTGCCGCCGGGCTCGACGTTCAAGCTGGTCGTCGCGGCGGCCGCGCTGGAGGACGGGCTGTACGGGTCGGTGGACGAGGAGACCGACAGCCCCGACCCGTACACGCTGCCGGGCACGGTCACGGACCTCACCAACGAGAACCCGGACGCGCCCTGTGAGGACGCCTCGATCCGGGTCGCGCTGCAGTACTCCTGCAACAACGTCTTCGCGAAGATGGCCGTCGACCTGGGGCAGGACAAGGTGCGGGCGATGGCCGAGAGGTTCGGCTTCAACGACGAGACGCAGGACGTGCCGGTGCGCGCCTACACCAGCGTGTACCCCTCGGACATGGTGCCGTCGCAGACCGCGCTCACCGGGATCGGCCAGTTCGACGTGACCGCGACGCCGCTGCAGATGGCGATGGTGTCGGCGGCGATGGCCAACGGCGGGGAGCTGGTGTCGCCGCACATGGTCAGCCGCGTCACCGACAGCAGCGGGGACGTGCTGAAGGACTACGAGGACGAGGCCGGGACGGAACGGATCGTCAGCGCCTCGACCGCCGAGCAGCTCCGGTCGGCGATGGAGACGGTCGTCGAGGAGGGCACGGGGTCGAACGCGCGGATGTCCGGTGCCACCGTGGGCGGCAAGACGGGCACCGCGCAGCACGGCGAGAACAACAGCAAGACCCCGTACGCCTGGTTCACCTCGTACGCCGAGTCGGACTCCTCGGACCGGGAGGTCGCCGTGGCGGTCGTGGTGGAGCAGTCCGACGCGGCCCGCTCGGAGGTCAGCGGCAACGGTCTGGCGGCCCCGGTCGCCAAGGCGGCGATGGAAGCGGCGCTGCGGGACTGAGATCCCACCGGCCGACAGGCCGCCCGTACCACGGGCCGTCCCCTTCCCCCGGGGGGCGGCCCGTGGTACGGATTCGGGTACCGACCGGCCAGACACCGTTCGACCCTCCGCACGGACCCGTGAATGATCACTGCTACGCTCCGGAACTCACGCCGGTCACTCCGGATTTTCACGTGTCATCTACATGACACACACCGTCATCGGTGCCCGTCGGGCGCCCGACGCCGCTGTGAGGGGAGGGCGCCCGTGGGCACCGTCGTCGACGACGACGCCTCCGTGGAGTTCCACGCGTTCTTCGAACGCCACTACGCCGAACTGTCCCGGCTGGCCCATCTGCTGACGGGTGAGGCGGACACCGCCGACGATCTGGCGGCGGACGCGCTGCTGGCGCTGTGGCACCGCTGGGACCGGGTGCGCGCCGCCGACCATCCGGCGGCGTACGCCCGGGGCGTGGTGGCCAATCTGGCCCGGACCCGGATCCGCAGCGCGGTGCGCGAGCGGCGGCGGATCGCGCTGTTCTGGTCGCCGCGCGAGGAACGGATCGAGAACCCGGACGTGCCGGGGGTGGTGGACGTGCAGGAGGCGCTGCGCCGGCTGCCGTTCCGCAAGCGGGCGTGCGTGGTGCTGCGACACGCCTTCGACCTGTCGGAGAAGGACACCGCGCTGGCGCTGGGCATCTCGGTGGGTACGGTGAAGAGCCAGACCTCGAAGGGGATGACCGAACTGCAGCGGCTGCTGGGCACGCGGGAGGTACCGCGCCAGGTGCACGCGGCGGTGGCGGCCACCGCGGGCGGGAAGACGGCCGGGAGCGTACGGAAACGTCCCGGCGGGGCCACGGGAAGGAACCGATGACGATGCGGCGGGACGTGCACGAGGAGCTGCGCGCCCGGCTGCACGAGGCGGCCGGGGCGCACGAGCCCGACCGGGAGCGGATGCTGGCCCGGGTGGAGCGCGGCATGGCCGGACCGGCCCGCCCGGAGCACCGGGCCGCGCGTCCGCCGCTGTTCGGCTGGGTCCGGGTGGCGGGCGCGACGGCCGCGGTGGCCGGGGTGCTGGCGGTGGGCGGTTACGCGGTCGCGTCCTCGGTGCAGGACGAGAAGCCGCCGCAGCGGCAGGTGGCCGTCTCGCCGACGCCCACGCCGTCCCCGGAGGCGACGAGCCGGCCGCCCGAGCCGTCGGCACCCCCCGCGCCGGACACCTCGGAGCAGCCCCGGAACACGGCCACCCCGCCCGCCGGGAAGCCGAGTTCGTCCGGCGGCCCCGAGAGGCCGCCGGCCGGGGTCGAGGACGGGCCGCTGTGGTCGGACGGTTCGGTGGACCCGCACAGCAACGAGTTCTGGGCGCAGAGCAACGTCACCCTGAAGACCACCGAGCGACTGACCGCGCTCACCGTGGAACTGCGGATCGCGCAGACCGGCGGGGTGACCTCCACCGGTGCCTGGCGCTCGCTGCCCGAGGACGACTTCGAGCTCTCGGTGGACGAGCGGGACGGCTTCCTCGTCTACGTCTGGACGCTCAAGGACGGCCGTACGATCGAGCCCGGCGAGTGGGTCTTCGCCGGGCAGTACGACCACGCGCGCGGCGGCCGGGACGCCGGGGAGGACACCTACACGGCGCGGGCCGGCACCGGCTCCGAAGAGCGCGCGGTCGGCGGCGACTTCGCGGCGCAGGACGAGAAGGACGACGCGGACGACGAGGATCCGGCGGACGACGGGGGCGCGTGAAAAAAAGATCGTCCGGGCGGCAACCCTTTCCGGGGCGGCGGCGACCAGTGAGCGCAAAGACCCTCTCCCTGCAAGGACATCGCGCATGACTGCACGACCCGAACAGCCCGTCTCCCACCGCCGCCGGACCACCAGGCGGCGGGCCGTGATCGCCGGAGTCTCCGCGCTCGGCATCACGGGGGCGGCGATCGTCACCACGACGATGCTGTCCACGGCGGGCGCCGCCTCGGCCTGGCCCTCCGACACCGGCAGCAAGCCGGTGTCGAAGACCGTCCCGGTCTCCGGGACGTACGACGGCGGCATGAAGAAGTTCTACGGCACCGGCGACCTCGGCGGCGACGGCCAGGACGAGGGCCAGGACCCGGCCTTCGAGCTGGCCGACGGCGCCACGCTGAAGAACGTGATCATCGGCACCCCGGCCGCCGACGGCGTGCACTGCAAGGGCAGTTGCACGCTGCAGAACGTGTGGTGGCTGGACGTCGGCGAGGACGCCGCCAGCTTCAAGGGCAAGTCGTCGTCGGCCCAGTACAAGGTGATCGGCGGCGGCGCGAAGAAGGCCGACGACAAGGTGCTGCAGTTCAACGGCGCCGGCACGCTGACCGTGAGCGGCTTCCGGGTCGAGGACTTCGGCAAGCTGGTGCGCTCCTGCGGCAACTGCAGGACGCAGTACAAGCGCACGATCGTGCTGAAGGACATCGACGTCGTCGCACCGGGCAAGTCGCTCGTCGGCATCAACACCAACTACGGTGACACCGCCACGCTGTCGAAGATCCGCATCCAGGGCGACGGCAAGAAGAAGATCAAGACGTGCACCCGCTTCCAGGGCAACAACACGGGCAAGGAGCCGAAGGACCTCGGCTCCGGCGCCGACGGCAAGCACTGCAAGTTCTCGTCCTCGGACATCACCTACAAGTGATCCCGCCGGGCCCATGACCCCGGGCCGCCGTCCCGACGTCCGACGGCCCGGTGACCGGCCTCGCCCGAGCCCCCCTCGGGCGGCCGGAACCCCCTGGTGGTCCGGACCCCCATCCGGACCGCCGACCAGGACGCCCCGCCGGATCCCATCCGGCGGGGCGTCCGCCGTCCGTCCGGGGCCGGGAAGCCGCCCGGGGCCGGGAAGTCGTCCGAGCCCCCGAACAGCGAAAACACCCGAAAACTTTCGGCGTTCCCCGTCCCTCCCGCATCGGTTGACGCCCCGCACTCCACTGGTGACACTCCGGGAAACAACAGAATCCCCCAGACTCCGACAGGAAGTGTCATGCGCCGCCACACCGTCCGTCGCACGCTTCTCGTCCCGTTCCTCGCCCTCCTCCTCACCCTGCTCGCCGCCCCGCCGGGCACCGCACACCCCGGAGCACCACCCGTGAAGAAGCCCACGTACGCCGGTTACCTCTTCGCCTACTTCACCGGCGAGGGCACCGCCGACGGCGAGCAGATCCGCTACGCCCTCAGCCGCGGCGACGACGCCCTGCACTGGCGCGAGCTGAACGCGGGCGAGCCGGTGCTGACCTCCACGATCGGCGAGAAGGGACTGCGCGACCCGTTCGTGATCCGCTCCCCCGAGGGCGACCGGTTCTACATGATCGCCACCGACCTGCGGATGTACCGGAGCAGCAGCGGAAGCTGGGACGAGGTCCAGCGGCACGGTAGCAAGTCGATCATGGTGTGGGAGTCCACCGACCTGGTCCACTGGACCGACCAGCGCCTGGTGAGGGTCTCCCCGGACAACGCGGGCAACACCTGGGCGCCGGAGGCCTACTGGGACGACGAGCTCGACGCGTACGTCGTCTTCTGGGCGTCCAAGCTGTACGCCGACGACGACCCGGACCACACCGGATCGACGTACAACAGGATGCTGTACGCGACCACGAAGGACTTCCGCACCTTCAGCGAGCCGAAGGTCTGGAACGATCCCGGCTACTCGGTCATCGACTCGACCGTCGTCGAGCACGAGGGCACGTACTACCGCTACACCAAGGACGAGCGCGACCCGTCCTCCGGCTCGCCCTGCTCGAAGTTCATCACCGGTGAGAAGTCGGCGTCGCTGACCGACCCCTCGTACGACTTCGTCTCCGACTGCATCGGCAACGGCGCGATGAGCCGGGGCGAGGGGCCGACGGTGTTCAAGTCGAACACCGAGGAGAAGTGGTACCTGTTCATCGACGAGTACGGCGGCCGGGGCTACCTCCCCTTCGAGACCACCGACCTCGACTCGGGCGAGTGGACCCCGTCGACGGACTACCGGCTTCCCGCCAGCCCCCGGCACGGCACGGTGATCCCGGTGACGCGGGCGGAGTACGACCGGCTGCTGGCCGCGTACCCGGAGAGCCCCACGTCGATCGTGGACGCCACGGCCCCCGGCCAGAAGGGGTACGCCGTCGTCAGCGAGGAGACGGGCAAGGTCGTGCTGCCGATGGAGCCGGACGCGGACCTGCGGCACCTCGCGCCGAAGCTGTGGGTGGGCGAGGGCGCGACGGTCAGCCCGAGGCCCGGTGCCCGCCGTGACTTCCGCGAGCCACAGGCGTACACGGTCACGGCCGCCGACGGCACGCGGCGCACCTGGACCGTCGAGGCGGTGCCCACCCGCAGCCCGGTCCTGCCCGGCCTGTACGCGGACCCGGACGTGCGGTACATGGACGGCCGGTACTGGATCTACCCGACCACGGACGGCTTCCCCGGCTGGGGCGGCACGCGGTTCAAGGCGTTCTCGTCGAGGGACCTGGTCCACTGGAAGGACCACGGCGTGATCCTCGACCTCGGTCCCGACGTGTCCTGGGCCGACAAGAACGCGTGGGCGCCCGCGATCGCGGAACGCGACGGGAAGTACTACTTCTACTTCTGTGCCGAGCAGCAGATCGGTGTCGCGGTGGCCGACTCCCCGGCCGGCCCGTTCAAGGACGCGCTCGGCAAGCCGCTGATCGGAAAGACGCAGTTCAGCGGCCAGATGATCGACCCGGCCGTGTTCACCGACGACGACGGGCAGTCGTACCTGTACTGGGGCAACGGGCACGGCTATGTGGCGCCGCTCGACGACGGCATGGTGTCCTTCGACACCGCGCGGGTGAAGGACATCACCCCGGACAACTTCCGCGAGGGCTCCTTCGTGGTGAAGCGGGACGGCACGTACTACTTCATGTGGTCCGAGGACGACACCCGCAGCGAGGACTACCACGTGGCCTACGCGACCGGCCCGTCCCCGCTCGGCCCGTGGACCGAGCGCGGCACGATCCTGTCCAAGCGCCCCGAGTACGGCATCCTCGGCACCGGTCACCACTCCGTGGTCAACACCCCCGGCACCGACGACTGGTACATCGTCTACCACCGGTTCGCGCTCGACGGCCCCGGCACGTCCGGCGGGGACGGCACGCACCGCGAGACCACCGTCGACCGGCTGGAGTTCGCGGCCGACGGCACGATCGAGCCGGTGGTGCCGACCCTGGAGTCGGTCAGCCCGGTGCGGCGGCGGTGACCGACCCCAGCCACGCGTAGGCCTCGTCCTGCATCACGGCGTCGAAGACGTGGCCGCGCTCCGGCCACGTCTTCAGCCGCAGCAGCTCCTCGGCACCGCACGCGCGCCAGACGGCCCGCAGCCTGTCGTACGCGACGCGCACCCCGTCGGCGGTGAACAGGGCGTCGAGCCCGCCGTGGAAGAACAGCATCGGCTTCGGCGCGGCGATGCCCGCCACGTCGGGGATGTCGAGGTGCCGGGCGAGCCCCGGATGGAGCATGTGGAACGCGGACTGCCCGCGCAGGGTGTTGTTGCCCGGCACCATCATCTCCTTGAGGCCGGTCATCCAGCACACGCTCACCGCCGCGGCGATGTCGTCGCTGAGCGCGGCGGCCTGCCAGGCGCGGTAGCCGCCCATGGAGAAGCCGACGGCGGCGATCCGGCGGGCGTCCACCCGGTCCAGGCCGGCCAGGAAGGCCGCGGCCCGCTGGTCCTCGCGGGCGTGCAGTCCGGCGAGGGAGGAGCCGAGGTGGTAGAGGGTGCTCGCCAGCGCCTGCTGCCGCTCGTAGACGAGCGGCTCGCGGTCGCCCCAGCCGAGGGCGTCCGCGCAGAACACCACGTACCCCCGCCGGGCCAGTTCGTCGCCGACGAAGCGCCCGCCGAAGCACCGGTCCGCCCACTCCTCGGCGGAGGCGAGGCGGGTGTCGTCGTACCAGGGCCGGACGCACTTCTCCTTGCCGATGTCGAACCGGGACCCGTGGTCGTGCAGCAGCAGGACCGCCGGGAACGGGCCGGCGCCCCGCGGGGTGAGCAGGACACCGCGGACCCGTCCGTGGCGGGTGAGGGAGAGGGTGACCAGCTCCCGCGTGTACCCGTCGCCGTCCGAACGGGCGGTGAACTCCGGGGCGTACGGCGTCCCGTCCTGCCGGCCGACGAGGAGGTGCTCCTCGACCACCGCGCGGGCCGTGCGCCGCCACGCCCCGAAGTCCCGGACCGGCGAGGTGCCCCAGGCGAGCGGGAAGGTCAGCTCGTCCTTGAGCGCCGTATGGAATCCGGGCAGGTCACCGGTGGCGGGCATACGGCCGCCAGTCGCCGAGGTACGCCTCACGGGTGTGCGAGGCGGCCTCCGCGCGGGTGAGCTGGGGGCGGTTCTCGGGGACGGTGACGACCGCGCCGGGACCGGTGTTGCGGTACTCGGCGAACCGCTGGTCCTGCCAGGGGTACGCGTCCCGCATGTTGGCGTAGGGCGCGACGGCGTCGACGCCCGCGCCGAGGCTGGTCTCGCGGACGGTGAGCATGGGGCGGGCGGTGGTGTCGGAGCTGGGCACCCAGGGGCGGGCCAGCTTGTAGTAGCCGTCGGGGGCCTCGCTGCTGATCCTGCTCCGGGTGACCAGGTAGCCGCGCGGGTTGGCGCCGGCGGTGGAGGGCGCGAAGACGAAGCCGTACGGGGCCGCCGCCAGGTCGGGGCGGACCAGGGTGCGGAAGTGGCAGTGCTCGAAGACGGCGGTGGCCCGGCCGAAGACGAAGTCGACGTCGCCCTCGGCGTAGCAGTGGGCGAAGTACTGGCGGGCGAAGGTGTCCAGGGAGCGGGTGTCGGCGTACAGGGTGTCCTGGTGGCCGAGGAAGCGGCAGTGGGTGAAGGCGCTGCGGTCGCCCTGCACCTTGAGGGCGACGGCCTGGGTGCCGGTGGTGCCGGGGTGGTCGGCACGCAGCCAGTCGTTGGCGAAGGTGATCCAGCGGGCGGTGAAGCCGTCGGGGCGCACGGTGGTGGTGGCGGAGCCGGAGGTGCCGTAGGTGCCGGAGCCGTCGGGCTTGGGGGTGCCGGCCGCGTTGTCGTGGACGATCACCACGTCGCGGGGGTCCTCGGAGGCGCCGAGCCAGGTCATGTCGGTGCGGTCGGCGTCGACGGAGACCGTCCCGCGGTAGGTGCCCGGGGCGATGACGAGGATGCGTCCGGTGCCGGTCGCGGCGGTGACGGCGGCCTGGACGCCGGTGAAGTCACCGGCGCCGCGCGGGTGGACGTACAGGGTGCCGGGGGTGAGGCGGGCGGAGGGTGAGCCGTACCGGCCGAACGGGCGGCGGGGCCGGTGGGCGGCCCGGGCGGGGACGGCGGCCAGGGTGAGCGCGGCGGAGGCCGTGGCGCCGGTGAGCAGGAAGTTCCTTCTGGACAGGGGCGAGGGCATGCGGGGGCTCCTTCGGCTACGGGTGCCGGGCCGGGGCGGAGTGCCCCGGCCCGTGCTCGCGGGTGTCAGCGGATACGGCCGGCGCCCGCGCCGTGCTCGACCAGGAACGGGACGACCCGGGCCGGGTGGACGGCGGTGCGCAGGGTGGGTGTCCAGCCGGCGCCGGACTGGAGGGTCTCGGCCGGGATCTCGGCGTTGTGCACGGCGATCAGGTCCGTGCGCTTGCCGTTGACCACGTTGTGGGCGGCGGTGAGCGGTGCCTCGCTCCACTTCTTGAGGATCTTCGCCGGGCTGATGCCCTTCGCCAGGGTGAAGGCGTTGTGCTCGGCGACGAGCTGGGACTCCTTGCCGATGCCGAAGCTGTAGGAGTAGCCGTCCTCCGCCACGAAGTGGTTGTTGTACACGTCGACCTGGCCGAAGCGGACCCGCGGCGCGCGCTCGACCAGGCCGGAGAACAGGTTGTGGTGGAAGGTCGCCTTCAGCTTGCCCCGGTCGCCGACGGCGGTGGACTCGCTGTCGCTGTTGCCGATGAGGATCGTCTTGTCGTGCTCGGTGAAGACGTTCCAGGAGGCGGTGACGTAGTTGGCGCCCTTGACGATGTCCAGCTCGCCGTCGTGCTGCTGGTACAGCATGCCGAAGTAGGTCGGGGCCTCGCTGTCGGGGTGCTCGCCGTCGGTGAAGGTGTTGTGGTCCAGCCAGACGTGGGTGGAGCCGTGGACGACGGCGGTGTCGTACTCGGAGTTCCAGTTGCCCTGGCTGCCGTCGGTCGGGTCCCACTGCGGGAAGCAGTCGATCGGGCTCTCGAGGGCGAGGTTGCGGACGATGACGTTGTCCACGCCCTTGATCTGGAGGCTGGCGCCCTTGATGCCGGCGTTCCGGCCGACACCGATGATCGTGGTGTTGGACGGGACGGACGCCTTGATGGCCGTGTCCTGGGCTGCGGCGGAGGCCCTGCGCAGGCCCTCCGGGCTGTCGTCCGGCTCGGCGCTCAGGTCCTGCTCCAGGCCCCAGGTCTCCGGCGCGTACGCCTCCAGGTAGGCGTCGAAGTCGTAGCCGGGCGCGGCGAACGCCTCGCAGCCCTCGGAGACCGCGTCGATGGTCCCCTTCACCTTGATGATCTTCGGGGCGTCTCCGCCGTCCGCCAGGGCCGCCTTGAACTCGGCCCAGGTGCGCACGGTGTGGACGTGCTCGCGGTCGGCGTCGGCGCCTCCGGTGGTGCCGGTGCCGTGGGAGGCCCAGCCGTCGCCCGCGCCCAGCGTCTGCCGGGCGGCGTCACGGTGGTGGTGCGACGGGGAGTGGGCCTGGGCGCCGGTGCCGGTCAGGGCCAGCACGAGGGCGGTGCAGCCGGCCAGCGACGCGGCTCTCACTGTGGCATGCCCATGCCATCTGGATGTGCTCATGGTGCGGCTCTCCTTCTTCATGGTCCAGGGGGTGTTACGCGACTTTCACGGTCCGGGGGGTGTTACGCGACGGCCTCCGGCCAGGTGATCCACGCCTGAGGGATCTCTCCGTCCAGCCGCCGCACGTCGCGCGGCGCGAGCACCCGGGTGCGCAGCAGCTCCCGGGCGACCAGCCGCGCCACGGCGATCGCGCCCGGCGGGTTGAAGTGCGTGTTGTCCTGCTCGGTCGCCGTCCAGTTGAAGTACTCCTTGGTCTCCTCGACCCCGAGCTCCTGCCACAACGCCAGCGACAGGGCCTGGACGTCGAGCAGCGCGACCCGCTCCTCGGCGGCCAGCGCCCGCATCGCCGCCGGGTACTCCCCGTGGCTCGGCACGGCACGCCCGTCCGCGTCGAACCGCCGCCGCTCCACGGCGGTGGCCAGCACGGGCCGCGCCCCACGGGCCCGCGCCCCCTCGACGTACATCCGCAGATACTCCTGGTACGTCGACCAGGGCTCGGTGTAGCGGGTGGGATCGGCGGACTTCTCGTCGTTGTGCGCGAACTGGACGAGGAGGAAGTCACCGGGCCGGATCGAGGAGAGGATCGCCTCGAGCCGCCCCTCGTCGACGAAGCTCTTGGAACTCCGCCCGTTCACGGCGTGATTGGCGACGGTGAGATGCCGGTGGAGCAAGAAGGGCAACGCCATTCCCCACCCGGTCTCGGGCGCGGCGTCGGCGTACTTCTGCGCGGCGGTGGAATCACCGGCGATATAGAGGGTGCGGTGACGGCGTCCGCCGGCATGAGCGGTACCGGTTGCGGCGAACGCCAGAGGAATGGAAGCGACGGCGGCGGAAGTAACCTGTCTACGGCTGAGAGACACGCCGGTAACCCTTTCGGCGGGGGTGACGGACGACTACCTGGGGGCGCGGGGCCGTTTCGATTTGCGGCTCCGCCGCGTGGGCGCGACAAACCAGGGACGGCCCGTACCCGAAAAACGACTCGGGCCGCCCCCGGCGAAAAGGGACCCTGGGTCAGCCCTTCTGCTCCTGCCACTCGGCCTGAGCCTCGTTCAACTGCTCGGCCATCGTGTCCAGGAACTCCTGCGCACTCATGTCCCCCAGAAGCACCTTCTGGAAGTTCGGCTCGTTGTCGGCCTTGGAAATCGTGTTCCAGTCCGGCAGGTAGTACGGAAGCTGCACGATGCTGGTGGAACCGTCGTTCAACGCCGCGGCCGCCAGCTTCGTGGGCTCCGCCTTGCCGATCCACTCGTCCTTCGCCGCGTCCGTGTTCGCCGGCACCTGACCGGCCGACTCGTTGAACTTCGAGTTGGACTGCGCCGACGCGGCGAACTCGATGAACTTCCAGGCGGCCTCCTTGTTCTTGGAGCTCTTGAACATGCCGATGCCGTCGACCGGGTTGGAGACCTGGACCCGCTTGCCGCCGGGCCCGGTCGGCTGCGGAATGCCCCGGAACTTCTCGGTGGTGAGCGCCTTGACGTGGTCCTGGTACGAACCGAGGTTGTGGTTCAGCATGCCGATCGTGCCGGTGTCCCACTGCGCGGTCATCTTGGTGAAGTCGTTGTTCAGGTCGGCCGCGGGGGTGACCTTCTTGAACAGGCCCGCGTACTTCTCCAGGGCCTCGGCGTTCTTCGGGTCGTTGACCGTGGTCTTCTTGCCGGAGGAGTCCCAGAACGAGGTGATGCCGGACTGCCCGTACATCGCGTCCAGGGCCTGGGCGATGGAGCCGGAGCCGCCGCGGATGGTGTAGCCGAACTCGTTCTTGCCCTTGTTCGTCAGCTTCTCCGCGGCCTCGTAGAACCGGTCCCAGGTGGTCGGCTCCTCCAGGCCCGCCTTCTCGAACAGGTCGGTGCGGTAGTACAGCACGCCGTTGTTCGCCGAGGTCGGGATCGAGTACAGCTTGTCGTCACCGCCGCCGGCGGCCCGCATGGACTCGACCATGTCCTTGTTGAGCTTGCCGTTCAGCGGGGACTTGGCCAGCCGGAAGTCCAGCGTGTCGAGTGCTCCCTGGGCGGCGAAGCCCGCGAGCATCGAGGCGCCGACGCCGCCGACGTCCGGCAGGCCGCCGCCCTGGATGGCGGTGTCGACCTTGGACTGGTACTCGGTGGAGGCGATGCCGACGTACTGGACGTCGATGTCCGGGTTCGCCTTCTCGAAGTCGGCGATGATCTCCTTCCAGATCTCGGTGCGGACACCGCCGTTGTTGTCCCAGAAGACGATCTTGCCCTTGCCGCTGCCCTCGGCCCCGTCTCCGCCGCCGCTGCCGTCGTCGCCGCAGGCGGTGACGGTCAGGGCGAGCACGGCCCCCAGGGCGACGGCGGTGGAGGTCCGGCGCCTGCCTGTGCTGTTTCTGAGAATGCTGATCTTCATTGGTCGGCTCTCTTCTTCTGGATTCGACGGAGCGGTGAACGGACTGAACACGTGGGGGGGTCGGTGGGAGGGGTCGGTGGGAGGGTCCGGTGGGCCGGCTCAGTGGGCGCCGAGCTGCTTCTGCGGCCCGGAGAAGCGCTTGACCAGCGCGGGGACGGCGGCGGCCGGGTCGAGCCGGTAGTCGTAGAAGTCGCCCGGTTCGAAGGCGTCGCCCCACGCGTCGTGCCGGCCGGTCGTGTCCTTCAGGATCGACCCGCGCTGCACCAGTTCCGCGGTGGCGTCCGCCTGGTAGGGGTGCTGGACCCCGTCGTAGTAGCTGTTCTCGATGACCATCCGCGTCGCGCCGCGCGCCCAGTTCCCGTACGTCCACCGCGGGTCGCCGTCGGCCACCTGGGCGGAGAGGTAGTTGTTGTACAGGTGCGCGTAGGCGCAGTTGTCCGCGGAGGGGTTGCGCTGCTTCGTGCCGGTGAACCAGTTGTGGTCGATGGTGATCTGGGTGCGGACGTTGTCCGTCCAGCCGATGCCGAGCGCCTTGTTGTGGTTCTCGAACCGGTTGTAGGAGACGGTGACGTACTCGCTGTCCTTGCGGATGTCGAGCAGTCCGTCGCCCATGTGCGTGAGGCGGTTGTGGTCGATCCAGACGTGGTGGACGGAGTCCATCTGGATCGCGTCGAAGTCGGTGGTCTTGCCGTCCCAGTCGCCCTCGACGTAGCTGTCGCGGATGGTCAGGTTGCGGATGACGACGTTGTGCGTGCCGGGGTTCAGGTGCAGCTCGCCGTGGACGATCTCGCCGGTGTCCCCGACCCCGATGATCGTCTTGTCGGAGCCGACCACGATGTCCGAGCCGAAGGGCGCGACGGCGATCGAGCCCGCCACCCTGATGACGTACGGCTCCTCGGCCGCGGCGTACTTCGCCAGCGCGGCCTGGTCGGTGACGGTGACGACCCTGCCTCCCCGGCCGCCGGTGGTGCCGCCGGCCAGGGAGGCGAAGCCGTGCGCCCGGTCGGTGTGGCGGGGTGATCCCGTCTCCCGGTCCGGGGCGGCCTGGGCCTGCCCGGCCGTCCCGAGGGCCAGGGCGGCGACCAGGCCGAGGACGGCGGTCAGCGCCCCGCCGGTCCCCGGCAAACGCTTGCTACGGTGCGTCACTGCGGCTCCCAACAGGCGTACGGATGAGTGCGGTGGTTACCGGGTTCCGATCCGGAACCCGGTGAAGGTGGCGGTGCCGGCGTGTCCCTCGCCGGCGGGCGCGAGCGCGAACAGGCCGAGCAGGGCGCCGACCCAGCGCCACGGGGTGGCGGCGAAGACCTGGCCGGTGGGGCGCGGTCCGTCGCCGAGGTCGTAGGAGAAGCGGCAGCGCGCCCCGGGGCCGGCCTCGATCCGCAGCCGTACCCGTCCCTGGGGTGCGGGGCGGGGGTGGTCGGCGTCCCGCTCGGCCTGGGCCACCGACTCCGCGAACCGGTGCACCAGGTGGACCGTCCCGTCCTCGCCGCGCTGGAGCCCGATCCAGCGGTAGGCGTCGCCGAGCACCGCCAGTCCGGCCCGCGCGCCCGGCTCCTCGCCGTCCAGGCGCAGCTCCACCTCGATCACCGAGGGGTCGCCGGGCAGCCGCTGGGTGAGCACGTTCGGCAGTCTGCGCAGGTCGTGCGCGTCGGCCGAGCGGACACAGGCGAGCCGCAGCCCGTCACCGGAGTGCTGGGTGGCCCAGCCGTCGCGGGGGTTGGCCGTCCACGACCACTGGCGGCCGAACCGTCCGCCGGGGAAGTCGTCGTCGGTCGCGGGCGCGGCCGGCGACTGCGGGGGCAGCGCGGGACGGGCGTGCCCGGCGACCGGGGAGCCGTCGTCGCCCAGTACCGGCCAGCTGTCCTCCGCCCACCGCATCGGCTGGAGGTGGACCACCCTGCCATACGCGCCGCGCTGCTGGAAGTGCAGGAACCAGTCCTCGCCCGCTGCCGTGCGCACCCAGCCGCCCTGGTGGGGGCCGTTGACGTCGGTGTCCTTCTGTTCGAGGACGACCTTCTCCTCGTACGGGCCGAAGAACTCGCGGGAGCGGAAGGCGCCCTGCCAGCCGGTCTCCACTCCCCCGGCGGGGGCGAGGATCCAGAACCAGCCGTCGTGCCGGTAGAGCTTGGGCCCTTCCAGGGTGAACCAGCCGGGGATGCGGTCGGCGTCGACGATCACCTTGCCCTCGTCGAGGAGTTCGGTGCCGTGGGGGTGCATCCGGTGGCCGGTGAGACGGTTCTTGACGCCGGAGCGGGACTTGGCCCAGGCGTGCACGAGGTAGGCCTCGCCGGTCTCGTCGTCCCACAGGGGGCACGGGTCGATCAGGCCCTTGCCGGCCTTCACCAGCAGCGGCCGGGTCCAGGGGCCGCGGATCTCGGGGGCGTTGACCTGGAAGATGCCCTGGTCGGGGTCGCCCCAGAAGATCCAGAACCGGTCGTCGTGGTGGCGCAGGGACGGGGCCCAGACCCCGCAGTCGTGCCGGGGCGTCCTGAACTCGGCTTCGGGTTCCAGGCGTTCGAGGGCGTGGCCGACCAGCGTCCAGTTGACCAGGTCGCGGGAGTGCAGGAGCGGCAGTCCGGGGGCGCGGCCGAAGCTGGAGGCGGTCAGGTAGAAGTCGTCGCCGACGCGGACGACGTCCGGGTCGGACCAGTCGGCGTTCAGGACGGGGTTGGTGTACGTGTCCGCGGCCTCGGGGGTCACGGGCCCACCGCCTTTCGTACGAGGGTGGCGGCGCCGTCGGCGTCGAGGCGGCCGTCGGCGACGACGGTGACGATCCGGCGGACGAGGGTGTCGCCGGGGGCGATCGCGGGCCGTTCGTCGTACGCGAGGGACGAGCCGACGCCCGGGTACTCCTCGGTGCGCACGAACCACGGGTCCCGCCGGGTCCGTTCGGTCGCCCCGGCGAACACCAGCGACCAGGTGTCGCCGGTCAGGGCGAGCCAGTCGGCGCGGGTGCCGTGGACCTCCCGCTCGCCCTCGCGGTCGGCGGTGAAGACCCCGGGGGCCGTGTCCTCCTTGCGGGCGCGCCAGAAGAAGCCGCCGTAGGCGGCGCCGGGGCGCCCGTTGGTGGCGGGGCTGCCGATGGTGAGCGGCGCGCCGGTGACGTTGGTGAGGGAGAAGGTGAAGTCCAGCGCCCAGGCGGAGCCCGTGAGTTCGGTGGCCGCGACCGTGCGGCGCTCGCGCAGCAGCTCGGTGCCGGCGGCGACCCAGCGCAGCTCCTCGACGAAGCCGTCGGGGTCGCGGAGCTGGAAGGCGGTGTGCCGCTGGGCGCCGTGGTTGTCCAGCTCGGTCGGCCCCCGGTCGCGGACGTAGGTGCGTCCGCCCCAGAAGTTGTGCCCCTCGACGTCGGGAACGGCGACACCGACGCCGAGGTGGTGGAGGTGGTCGGCAGGGCTGAACTCGGTCACGGCCGTGCCGGCCAGGGTGGTGACGGGGTGCAGGTAGGGGCGCGGGGAGAGCCGGGCGGGCAGTTCGGGGCGGGTGACGTAGCGGCCGACGGGGCGGCCCGCCACGCGCAGTACCGGGGAGTCGTTGCCGGTCATCGGGTGCTCACCTCGTATCGGGGGTGCTCGGTGCGCGGCGCCCAGGGCGCGCCCAGTTCGGAGTAGAGGGAGAGGGTGTCGGCGGCGGCGGCCACGAGTCCGTCGATGCCCGGGACGACCCGGCGGTTCTCGCCGGGGACGCGGTGCCAGGCGGCGTCGGGCAGCGGCTCCGGGTCGGGGGCCCGGCGGATCGCCTCGACGACCCGCATGAAGGCGCCCGTCCCGTCGGGCGGGACCAGCAGTCCGGCGCCGGTGGTGAGGTGGTCGGCCAGGTTCTCCAGCAGGTCGGTGCGGCCGTGGTGGTACTCCTCGGGACCGTGGCCGCCGCGCTGGAGCAGGACGCGGTCCTGTTTGTACCAGAAGGTGATGCGGCCGCTGCTGCCGTGCAGCAGGACGTACGGCTCGTCGGCCCGCTCGGCGCACAGGGTCGCGGCGACGGTGACGCGGAGCCCGCGCGCGGTGGTGATCCGTACGCAGGAGGTGTCGTCGGCCTCGATGTCGTTGGCGTGGGCGAGCTCGGTCTCGATGCCGGTGACGTCCTCGGCGCGGGCGCTGCCGCCGAGCGCGAGGGCGGTGGCGACGGCGTGCGCGAGGGGGTTGGTCAGCGCGCCGTCGATCACGTCGGCGCCGTTCAGCCGCCGCCGGCCCGACCAGGGCGCCCGGCGGAAGTAGGCCTCGTCGCGCACCCAGGCGCCGGCCCCGCCGATGCCCATCAGCTCGCCGATCGCGCCCTCGGCGACCAGCTCGCGGATGGCCGGCACGGCGTGCGAGCCCAGCGACTGGAACCCGACCTGGCAGGCCACGCCGGCCTCGGCGACCCCGTCGGCCATCCGGCGGAACTCGGCGTACGACGGTGCCGGGGGCTTCTCCAGGAGCAGGTGCACGCCCCGCCGGGCGGCGGTCAGCGCGAGGTCGGTGTGGGTGGGGATCGGCGTGCAGATCACGGCGATCCGTGCGCCGGTGGAGTCGAGCAGGGCGCCGAAGTCGGCGGACTGCTCGGGGAGTTCACCGCCGGCCTCCTCCTCGGTCAGCGGGGTCAGCTCGCAGATGCCGGCCAGCCGGACCAGTCCCGCACGCTCCAGGCGGCGGATGTTGGCGACGTGCCAGCGGCCGTGGCCGCGGGCGCCCGCCAGGACGACGGGCAGGGGTGTCCTCATCGCAGCCTCCCCGCGCCCGCGCCCCTCGCCACCGCCCGGTCGGCCGCGGCGGCGTCCTCGACCTCGCCGTGCAGGGTGGGCGTCCAGCCGACGTCGGCGGTCAGGTCGCGTTCGCTGCCCGAGTTGTAGGCGTTGTGGATGGCGAGCAGGTCGACCGGGTAGCCGTTGAAGAGGGTGCCGCTGTCGTGCAGGGCGCTGCCGTTCCAGCTCTTGACCAGGTCGGCGACCTCCACGTGGCCGGGTGTGGTGAAGGCGTTGTTCTCCGCGTAGAGGGCGGACCCGGTCCCGACGCCGAGGGAGTAGCGGTGTCCGGCGTCCCGGTCGTCGATCACGTACCGGTTGTTGTAGAGGTGCACCTGGCCGTAGCGGACGCGCGGGGCGCGCTGGGCGACGGACTCGAACTCGTTGTGGTGCAGGGTGATCCGGAGCCTGCCGCGGTCGCCGGTGGCCGAGTCGCTGTTGCCGATGAGCATCGCCTTGTCGTGGTCGGCGAACCGGCTCCAGGAGACGGTGATCAGGTCGGACTCGTTGGTGATGTCGAGCAGGCCGTCGTGGCGCAGGTAGTTGCGGGCGAAGTGGGTGGGCTCCTTCTCGTCCGGGTGGCCCTTGTCGCTCGCGGTGACGTGGTCGACCCAGACGTGGGTGGCGCCCCTCAGCCAGAGGTTGTCGTACGCCGTCTTCCAGTCGCCGAGGCCGCCGGTGTTGGGCTGCCAGACGGGGAAGCAGTCGTAGGCGTCGCGGAGTTCGAGGTTGCGGACGATGACGTTGTCCGCGTCCTTCACCTGGAGGCTCGCGCCCTTGAGCACGGCGCCGCTGCCGGTGCCGACGAGGGTGGTGTTCGATCCGACGGGCAGCACGACCCGTTCGGCCTGCCGGGCGGCGGAGGCCTTGCGGGCCTCCTCCTGCGGGCCGCTGGGCTTGGCCTGCCCCCAGGTGCGGGGGTCGTAGGCGGCCAGGTACTTCTTCAGGTCGTAGCCGTCGGTGGCGTAGTCGGCGCAGTCCAGGCGGCGGCCGTCGTCGTCGGTGTTGGCGTCGATGGTCCCGGCGATCCTGATGATCTTCGGGGTGTCGCTGCCGCCGTCGAGGGCGCGGACGAGTCCGGCCCGGTCGGTCACGGTGTACACGTGGGCGTCGTCGGCGGCGGCGCCTCCGGTGGTGCCGCCTTCCGCCGCGGCCCAGCCGTCGTTCGGGGCGAGGGTCTCGCGGCCGATGTCACGTCCGGTGTCGCGGGTGTCGCGGCCGGTGTCGTGGGTGGCGGGGCCGGTGTCGTGGGTGTCGTCGGCGTGCGCCGGCACGCAGAACAGGCTCAGCAGGGTGGCGGCCGTCACCGCCTGGCGCAGCCTCATCCCTTCACCGCCCCCGCGCTGAACCCGGTGATCAGCCACTTCTGGATGAAGGCGAAGACGATCACGACGGGGACGGCCGCGATGATGCCGCCCGCGGCGAGCGCGCCGAGGTCGACGCTGTCCGCGCTCATCAGGGTGTTGAGGCCGACCGGGATGGTCTGCTTCTCCTGGTTGTTGAGGAACATCAGGGCGAACAGGAAGTGGTTCCAGGAGTGGACGAAGGCGAAGGAGCCGACGGCGATCAGACCGGGCCGCAGCAGCGGCAGGACGACCACCCGGAAGGCCTTGAACCGGTTGCAGCCGTCGACCCAGGCGGCCTCCTCCAGGGAGTACGGCACGTTCTTGATGAAGTTGCTGATCAGGATGATCGACAGCGGCAGCTGGAAGACCGTCTCGGCGATGATGACGCTGCCGAGGGAGTTGATCATCTGCAGTTCGGCGAAGATCTCGAACAGCGGGACGAGCAGCAGCGCGCCGGGCACGAACTGGGAGCAGAGCAGGGCCAGCATGAAGGCCCGCTTGATCTTGAAGTCGAACCGGGCGAGGGCGTAGCCGCCGGCCAGGGCGACCAGCGTCGTCATGATCAGGGTGGCGACGCCGACCAGCACGCTGTTGTAGAAGAAGGTGCCGAAGCTGCGGTCCGTCCAGACCTTCTCGAAGTGGACGGTCGTCATCGGCCAGGGGATGAGCGAGGAGGAGCCGGCCGGGCGGAGCGCGAACAGCAGGATCCAGTAGAAGGGGATGAGGGTGAAGACGAGGTAGATGCCCAGCGGCAGGTAGATCTGCCAGCGGGGTGCCTCGTCCCAGGCCCGGCGCTTCTTGTTCGGCCGGGGCGGCTCGGGGGTGGTGCGCGCGGGGGCGGGGGCGGCCACGGTGGCCTCTTCGGTGATCACTTCTCGCCTCCGAACTTGCTCAGCCGCAGGTAGACCATCGAGCAGAAGAGCAGGATGAGGAACGCGACCGTGGTCAGGGCCGACGCGTAGCCGAAGTCGTGGGCGTCCACCGAGGTGTTGGCGATGTACAGCGGCAGTGTCGTGGTCTCGCCCGCGGGTCCGCCGCCGGTCAGCGTGTAGAGCAGGTCGACGTTGTTGAACTCCCACACCATGCGCAGCAGCGTGGACAGGATGATGGCGTCCTTCAGGTGCGGCAGCGTGATGTGCCAGAACTGCTTGAAGCGGCTCGCGCCGTCGACCTCGGCGGCCTCGTAGAGGTCCTTCGAGACGGACTGGAGGTCGGCGAGGATGAGGATCGCGAAGAAGGGGACACCGCGCCACAGGTCGGCGACGACCGCCGCCGGGAAGACGGTGGAGGTGTCCGACAGCCAGCTGGTGCCGTAGTCGCCGATGCCCATGTCCGCGAGGTAACGGGTGATGCCGGTCTGGGAGTTGTAGAGCAGCACCCAGATCGCGGAGGTCAGCACGCCGGAGACGGCCCACGGGGAGAAGACGAGGGCGCGGCCCAGACCGCGGCCGACGAAGGTCTGGTTGACGATGAGGGCGAGGGCCAGGCCGAACAGCAGCTGCAGTCCGACCTCGACGAAGACCCACTTGGCGCTGAAGACGAGGGTGTCCCAGAACAGGGGGTCGTCGGTGAAGATGCGGGTGAAGTTGTCGAAGCCCGCGAAGCCGTTGCGCCAGGGCTTGGTGGGGTTGTAGTTCTGCAGGCTGTAGTAGAAGACGCTGATGACCGGGTACGCGATGAAACCCAGCATGAGCAGGGCGGCCGGCCCGATCAGCAGGTACGGGAGCCTGCGGGGCGTGGCGGAGGCACGGCGCCGCCGGGGTGGCCTGGGCGGTTTCGCCACGGCTGCGGCATGGGCCATGACTGTTCTCCGTTTCTCGGTACGTCGTGCTGTGTGGTGCGTGTGCGTGTGAAGCGCTTTCTTCGTATGTGTGCGGGGGCCTGGACCCGCGGCCGGTCAGCCGGCGTACGGGTCCTGGACCGTGCCCGGTCGGGCGAGGAACTCGAAGTCGCAGCCGGTGTCGGCCTGCGTGATCTGCTCGTTGTAGAGCGCGCCGTAACCGCGCTCGTAGCGCTCGGGCGGCGGCGTCCACCGCTCCCGGCGGCGCTTCAGCTCCTCGTCGTCGACATTGAGCCGAAGGACGCGGTTCTCGACGTCGAGGGTGATCGAGTCCCCGGTGCGCACCAGGGCGAGCGGTCCGCCGACGTACGACTCGGGGGCGACGTGCAGGACGCACGCGCCGTAACTCGTCCCGCTCATCCGGGCGTCGGAGATCCGCACCATGTCCCGCACCCCCTGCTTGAGCAGGTGGTCGGGCAGGGGCAGCATCCCGTACTCGGGCATGCCGGGGCCGCCCTTGGGGCCGGCGTTGCGCAGGACCAGCACGCTGTCGGCGGTGATGCCCAGCGCCGGGTCGTTGATGGTCCGCTGCATCTCCTTGTAGTCGTCGAAGACGACGGCACGGCCGGTGTGCTGCAGCAGGTGCCGCTCGGCGGCGATGTGCTTGATGACGGCGCCGTCCGGGCAGAGGTTGCCGCGCAGTACGGCGACCCCGCCCTCGTCCGCGACCGGGTTGTCGCGGGTGCGGATGACGTCGTCGTCGTGCACCTGCGCGCCGGCGATCTGCTCGCGCAGGGTGTCGTGGCAGACGGTGGGACGGTCCAGGTGGAGCAGGTCCGGGATCCGGGAGAGGAACCCGGGCAGTCCGCCCGCGAAGTGGAAGTCCTCCATCAGGTACGTCTGTCCGCCGGGGCGGACGTTGGCCAGCACCGGGACGGTGCGGGCGATGCGGTCGAAGTCGTCGAGGGTGAGCTTGACGCCCGCGCGGCCGGCCATGGCGATCAGGTGGATGACGGCGTTGGTGGAGCCGCCGAGTCCGAGGACGGTCGTGACCGCGTCCTCGAAGGCGTCCGCGGTGAGGATGTCGCTCAGCTTGCGGTCCTTGTGGACCAGGTCGACGATGGCCAGGCCCGCCTTGGCGGCCATCCGGTCGTGCCCGGAGTCGACGGCCGGGATGCTGGACGCGCCCGGGACCGTGACGCCGAGGGCCTCGGCGGCGGCGGTCAGCGTGGACGCCGTACCCATGGTCATGCAGTGGCCGGGCGAGCGGGCCAGGCCGCTCTCCAGCTCCAGCATCTCGCAGTCGCCGATGACACCGGCGCGCTTGTCGTCCCAGTACTTCCACATGTCGGTGCCGGAACCGAGGACCTCGTTGCGCCAGTGTCCGGGCAGCATCGGCCCGGCGGGCACGAACACGGTGGGCAGGTCGACGCTGGCGGCGCCCATCAGCAGGGCGGGCGTGGACTTGTCGCAGCCGCCCATCAGCACGGCTCCGTCGACCGGGTACGACCGCAGCAGTTCCTCGGTCTCCAGGGCGAGGAGGTTGCGGTAGAGCATGGGGGTCGGCTTCTGGAAGGTCTCGCTGAGGGTGGAGACCGGGAATTCGAGGGGGAAGCCGCCCGCCTGCCACACCCCCCGCTTGACGGCCTGCGCGCGGTCGCGCAGGTGGACGTGGCAGGGGTTGATGTCGGACCAGGTGTTGAGGATCGCGATGACCGGCTTGCCCAGGTGCTCCTCGGGGAGGTAGCCGAGCTGGCGGGTGCGGGCGCGGTGGCTGAAGGAGCGCAGGCCGTCGGTGCCGTACCACTGGTGGCTGCGGAGCTGCTCGGGGGACTTCATACGGCCCACCCCGCGGCGATGGCGGCGACCTCGGCGCGCTCGCTCTCCGGCAGCGGTCTGCTCGGCGGGCGGACCTCGCGGCGGCACAGGCCGAGGGAGGCGAGGGCCTCCTTGACGACGGTGACGTTGTTGGCGGAGCCGTTGGCGGCGCGCAGTTCCTCGAAGCGGCGGATCTGCTCCCACACCTTCATGGCGGTCGGGTAGTCGCCGGAGCGCAGCGCCTCGATCATGTTCAGCGAGACGGACGGGGCGACGTTGACCAGGCCCGAGGTGAAGCCGGTGGCGCCGGCCGAGAAGTAGGAGGGCGCGTACGGCTCGGCGAGCCCGGCGACCCACACGAACCGTTCGAGTCCCGCGTCGCGGGCGAAGGCGGCGAACTTCGACGCGTCCGGCACGGCGTACTTCACGCCGATCACGTTGGGGCAGGCGTCGGCGAGTTCGGCGAGCCGGGCGCCGGTGAGCTGGGCGTTGCGGATGTAGGGGACGACGCCCAGTTCGGGCACCGCCTCGGCGATCGCGCGGTGGTAGTCGACCCAGCCGCTCTGCGAGACGTAGGGGTGGACGGGCTGGTGCACCATCACCATCTGCGCGCCGAGTTCACGGGCGTGCCGCGCGGAGTCGACGGCGGTGGGCACGTCGTGGCCCACCCCGACCAGGATCACCGAGCGGCCGCCGGCCTCCTCGACGGTCAGCTCGGTGACCAGCCGGCGCTCGTCGGGGGTCAGCGCGTAGAACTCGCCGGTGTTGCCGTTGGGGGTGAGGGTCGTGATGCCACCGTCGAGGAGACGACGCAGCAGGGCCCGGTAGGTGCCTGGGTCGACGGAGCCGTCCTCGGCGAACGGGGTCACCGGGATCGCCACCACGTCGGCCAGGGCCGCCCGCTGGGACTCGAACGTCGTTGTCATGCCTGACCGTCCTCTTTCTGGGCTTCCGGGGCCGCCTCGAAGTCCTCTTCGACCTCGGGGAAGGCCCGTCGCACGAACGACGCGATGTGCGAGTGCAGGGCGCGTGCCGCGCCGTCCGCGTCCCCGTCGAGCGCGAGCCGCAGGATCTCGCGGTGCTCGCTCGCCTCCCGTTCCCAGGAGGGGTCGGCGGCCCAGGCGACGGCCGAGACGAGGGCGGCCTGGTCGCGGACCTCGTCGAGCATCCGGCCGAGCAGCGGGTTGCCGCAGGGCACGTAGAGGGCGCGGTGGAACTCACGGTTGGCGAGCGACCGTTCGGCGGTGTCGCCGGCCTGGTCGGCGCGGGTCAGCGCGTCGCGCGCGGCGTCCAGGGAGGCGCCGCGGCGCACGGCGCGCTTGAGTGCCTCGGGCTCCAGGAGCAGCCGCACGTCGTAGACCTCGCGTGCCATGTCCGCGTCGACCATGCGCACCGTGACGCCCTTGTACTGGCTCATCACGACCAGACCGGTGCCGGCCAGGGTCTTGAGCGCCTCGCGCACCGGGGTCTTGGACACCCCGAACTGTGCGGCGAGGTCGGTCTCGACCAGGGCCTGGCCCGGTGTGAACCGGCCGGTGAGTATGCGGCGTTTGATCTCCTCCAGCACGTACTGCGTGCGGGAGGGGATCGGCGTGGGCACAGAGGTCATGCGCGCCTCTCGGATTTCGCGTCGGATCTCGCGTATCGGATCTCGCGTATCGCGTCTCATATATGACGTACGAAGTACGACGCCGATGACCGTAAGAGCGGCCCGGAGTTTCGTCAATGCTTCCGACAAAGGAACTTGGCGTTGCCTCACACGGTGTACGTGCGGCCCTCCCGGGCGGTGGCGGTGGGTCCGCCGAAGGCGGAGGCGGCCCGGACGGTCGCCGCCTCGGGGGTGAGCGTGGGACCGACGTGCGTGACGAGGAGTTCGCGCACGCCCGCCCGCCGGGCGGTGTCACCGGCGTCCTCGGGTGTCAGGTGGACCCGTTCGCTTTCGCGATGCTCGTCGATGTCCGCCTCGCAGAGGAACAGGCCGGCGTCGCGGGCGAGTCCGGTGAGGGCGGCACACGGTCCGCTGTCCCCGGAGTAGGCGAGGACGCGCCCCGCGCACTCGGCGCGCAGCCCGTAGGCCTCGACGTCGTGGACGACGGCGGTGGAGGTGAGGGACAGGCCGCCGTAGCGGACGGCCTGCCCGTCGTCCAGCGGCCGGAAGTCGAGTACGCCGCTGAGGAAACCGGCGTCGGGGCGCCCGAAGAACCCCGCGAGGCGCCGCGCGCAGTCGGCCGGCGCGTGGACCGGGATCGGCGCGGGCGGGGTGAGCCCGCCGTACGCCAGGCCGTACACGGCGGCGAGCAGATCGGCACTGTGATCGGCGTGCAGGTGGGAGATCCACACGGCGTCGATGCGGGCGGGGTCCGTGTGCCGCCGCAACTCGGCGAACGTCCCGAACCCGGCGTCCACCCACACCTCGGCGCCCCCGCCGCGCAGGAGGTACCCGGAGCTGGGGCGGTCCGGGCCGGGGTGCGGGGAGGCGGTGCCGAGGACGGTGAGGGTGAGATCGGAAGTCATGCGGGGAGGCTACGAGGCGCTCCCCGGCCCTCGCGCGCGCTTTAACCTCGGCCACGCCCAGCCCGGGTCATGCAGGCCGCCTCCACCCCGGGTCCCGGCCGCTCAGCCCGATCGTCCGGTCCAGGAGCGGGGCGTCGGGCGGGACGGGGACGACGGGGCCGAAGATGCCGCCGCCCCCGTCGGAGTCCGCGGCACTGGCCAGGAGGAAGTCGTACGACGCCTCCAGTGCGGCCGGGTCGGGCGCGTACGACTGGCCGGTCGCGCGGGCCAGGTCCCAGCCGTGGATCACCAGTTCGTCGAGGGCGACGGCACCGGCGGCCGCGCCGGGCAGGTCCACGCCGCCGGCGCGGGTCATGCCGGTCCAGGCGGCCGGGTCCCGCCAGGCCTCGGCGAGCTCGTCGAGCACCTTGGGCAGCTCCTCGCGCCAACCGGGCCCGATGTCCGGCAGGGCGGCCTCCGGGCTGGTGTCGGTGGTGACGCCCAGCTCCTTGCGGCCCGCGTCCCGGAAGGCGACGGCCAGCCCGAGAAGGTGGCCCAGCATGTTCCGTACCGCGTACCGCGGGCAGGGCGTCCCGTCCGCCAGTCGCTCGTCCGTGACGCCCCCGGCGAGACGCGCCACGATCCGGGTCTGCGGTCCGAGGTCGAGGGTGGTGTCGGTCATCGGGCTGCTCCTCCTGACGGTCTTCCTGGAAGGTGGACCGATCCCGGCCGCGGAACTCATCGCCCGGCCGCCCCGCTTCTAAGGCACCTGCCCGATCCCCGCGACCGGTCCTTAGAACCACGATGACCAGGCATGACGACGACATGGACGGCGGCCCGCGTGGTGCGGGACCGGAATGCGGGCCTCTGTCTCGCCGGGGTGGTGGTCTCCGGCTTCGGCACCTCCGCGCTGTGGCTGGCCTCGGGCGTGTGGGTCAAGGACCTCACCGGCTCGGACGGCCTCGCGGCCCTGTGCGCGCTGGCGATGTGGGCGCCCACCCTCGCCGGCCCGCTGCTGGGCACGCTCGCCGACCGGTTCCGCCGCCGCCCGCTGCTGATCGCCGCGAGCCTGCTCATGGCGGTGCTCCTGCTCGCCCTGTGCGCCGTCGGCTCACCGCGCGGGCTGTGGCTGCTGTACGCGGTGCTGTTCGTGTACGGCGCGGCGGGCGTCGTCCACGACGCGGCCGAGTCGGCGCTGATCGCCACCGCCGTGGACCGCTCCCTGCTCGGCGACTTCAACGGCCTGCGGATGACCGCGAACGAGGGCATGAAACTGCTGGCCCCGCTGGCGGGCGCGGGACTCTACGCGGCGTACGGCGGGGCGGCCGTCGCCGTCCTGGACTCGGTCACCTTCCTGCTCGCCACGGTCGTGTACGCGCTCCTGCGGGTACGGGAGGAACGACCGGCGCGCCCGAAGGGCAGCCGCCGGAAGCGGACGGCCGAGGGGGCCCGCCATCTGTGGGCGCATCCGGTGCTCCGCCCGCTGGTGCTGGCGGGCGGCGCCACGATGCTGTGCGCGGGCCTGAGCGGGGCGCTGGTCTACGCCGTGGTCGACGCCCTCGGCCACTCCCCCGCGTACGCCGGTGTGCTGTACGCCGTCCAGGGCGCGGGGTCGGTGGCGGTCGGCCTGCTCTCCGGCCCGGCCCTGCGCCGCCTCGGCGAACGGCGCTTCGCGGCGTACGGCATCGCCGTACTGGCGGTCGCGGTGGCACTGCGCGCGGTGCCGGACGACCCCCTGGCATGGACGTGCAGCGCGGCGATCGGCGCGGGCCTGCCCGCCGTACTGATCGCCACGCTGACCGCCGTGCAACGCGAGACCCCGGCCCCCCTGCTGGGCCGGGTCACCGCCACCGCCAACACCCTGGTCCACGCGCCGAACGTCCTCGGCCTGGCGGCGGGCGCGGCCCTGGTCGAACTCCTCGACCACCGCCTGCTCCTGGCCACCGCCGGCTGCGCCCTGACGGCAACGGCGGCAACCCTGCTCGCCCACCGCGCACACACCACCCCGACATGACCCGGCCGCCCGACAGCGGGCGGCTGTGCCGCCGCAGCTGCGGGCAATCGTGCCTCCCCCAGTGCCTCAAGGGCCTGGGAGGTACCCCCAGGGCGGCACGGGTGGGCGGTGGGGGTACCTCCCGCTCATGGGGGTCCCTCCCGCTCGAGCGAAGCCGAGAGTGGGGGAGGAGCCGAGAGTGGGGGAGGCACCCCGCCGACGCCGGGCTGCGCGCGAACACCCCCCGGTCCACACCCACGCCGGCACCGGCTCAGAGCCCGGCCAGCGCCGCCCGCACCGCCTCCAGATCCCCGTCCGACGCCAGCCCCGCGTGATACAGGCGCAGCTCCGTCGCACCCAGCCGGCGGGCTTCGGCGGCGTCGGCCGCGAGGGTGCCGGGGCTGCCGCCCATCCCGGAGACCACGGTGAAGTTGGCGGCCAGGACGGTGTCCGCGCGGGCCTCCTCCGCGAACGGCGTCAGCAGACCGGCGCCCCCCGTGCAGGGCACGACCACTCCGTCGGCGACGGAGAGGACGTGGGCCGGGTCGACGCCGGCGTTGGCGCCGCAGTGGTAGGAGACCGGGTCCGCGTGCAGGAGGACCTGGAAATCCTCGGGAGCGGCCTGCCGTACGGCGGTGACCGCGGCCTCCTGGAGCGTGCGGGCCGTCTCGTCGCGCCACGCGCGCGTGGCGTTCGCCGGTGTCCCGCCGAGGAGCTTCTCGACGCCCGCCCAGCCCCCGTCGGAGGGCGCCCCCCGCCACACCGGTTCCAGTGCGGCGCGTACGGCGGCGGCGAGCGCGTCGGCGTCCAGTCCCTGGGCCCCGTAGCCCTCGCGGCAGGACGGGCAGAAGCACAGGGACATCAGGTACTGCCCGGCGTCCCCGAGGCCGACCCCGGCGATCTTGTCGTGGGCGTGCAGATGGGCCAGCCCGTACCAGCCGAGGGACTCCAGCTCGGTGCCGCGCGCTCCGGGGCGTACCGCCGCCTCGGCGGCGAGGTCGGTCAGGTACGCGCGGGTGGCGGGCTGGGCGACGCACGGCGCCCAGGGGTAGCGGTCGCCGTAGGCGTTGACCACCGAGGTGTCCGGATGTTCCGCGCCGAGGCGGGAGTTGTGCGCGAGCACCACCCAGGTGTGCACCTCCAGGCCCGCGTCCGCAAGCGCGGCGGCGGCCTCGCCGAAGGCGTCTCCGGGCGCCCAGTCGCCGGCCGGGTACGGGCGCGGGGTGCGGTCCGCCCAGTGCTCCCCCGCCGGGTACAGCACGGCCGCGTGTTCCGCGGTGACGACGCGGTGGCGCGGGTGGCGCGGGGTCAGCGCGCGGGTGGAGTGGTAGGCGGAGGCCAGTGTCACCTGTGCCGTGCCGAGCGCGGCGATCCGCGCGGGTGCCTCCGGGTCCCCGTTGACGTCCCAGGGGTAGACGAACGCCGACGTCTTCACTGGTTCTCCTCCAGCAGTGCGTGTCCCCGCTCGATGAGCCGAGCGAGTTGCTTGACATGGTCCCCGGCCGGTTCGTGCAGCGGCGGCCGGACCTCCCCCACGTCCAGGCCGCGCAGGCGTACGCCGGCCTTCACGAGGGAGACGGCGTAGCCGCTGCCCCGGTCGCGCAGTTCGACGAACGGCCGGTAGAAGCCGTCGATCAGGCGGTGCCCGGTGGCCGTGTCGCCGGTGCGGAAGGCGGTGTGGCAGGCGAGGGCGATCTCGGGCACGAAGCAGAACGCCGCGGACGAGTAGAGGGTGATGCCGATGCCGCCGTAGGCGGGCTGGGTCAGTTCGGCGGTCGGCAGCCCGTTGAAGTACAGGAAGTCGGCGGGGCCTTCGGCGCGTACGGCGCTGACGATCCGCTGCATCAGGCCGAGGTCGCCGAGGCCGTCCTTGAAGCCTGCGATCCCTTCCGTGCGGGCCAGTTCGACGACGCTCTCGGGGGTGAGGACGGCGTTGTCGCGCTGGTAGACGATGACCGGCAGGGAGGTGGCGGCGGCCACCTGCCGGTAGTGCCGCAGCAGTCCCTCCTGCGCGGCCCGCACCAGGTACGGCGGCATCGCGAGCAGCCCGTCGGCCCCGGCGCGCTCGGCGAGGCGGGCGTAGCGGACCGCGAGCGCGGTGCCGTAGCCGGTGCCCGCGACGACCGGGACGCGTCCCTCGGCGGCCTCCACGGCGGCCGTCACGCACAGCTCGAACTCCTCCGGCGTCAGCGCGTGGAACTCACCGGTACCGCAGCAGGCGAACACGGCGGCGGCCCCGGCCTCCACCCCGCGCCGCACATGGAGGCGGTAGGCGTCGAGGTCGACGGAGCCGTCGGGTCCGTAGGCGGTGACCGGGAAGAACAGCGGCCCGCTGGGGACACCGAGTCGGGCGGCGAGAGGGGCTGGCGTCACAAGCTCTCCCTGGTCCATATTCCTGATTCACGTCCATATTCCTGAACATGTTCACGCTAAGACGCCCCGAGGACCCCGGTCAAGCACCGCACCCCGCCACACACCAGCGGATTCTTCCGTTCCACAGGAAGTCGCGGAATACTTGACGCGCCGCGCCCCACCTCCTTAGCGTGTCCACGAATATGAATGCCGTGCGCCCATATGTATGGATTCATGGGTACGGGCGACACGGCCGGCGATGCAAGGAGACCCGAGGATGCCCGCTCCCCGCACCGTTCTGCTCACCGGCGCCGCCGGTGGCCTCGGCACGCTGATGCGGGGCCTGCTCCCGGACCACGGCTACGACCTGCGCCTGCTCGACCTGCGCCCGATCGACGGCGAACCGGACGCGATCGTCGCGGACCTCGCCGACAAGGACGCCGTGCGCGAGGCGGTCCGCGGCGTCGACGCGATCGTCCACCTCGCCGGCATCTCCCTGGAAGCCTCGTTCGAGAAGATCCTGAAGGCCAACATCGAGGGCACGTACAACCTGTACGAGGCCGCCCGTGAGGAAGGCGTCGGGCGCGTCGTCTTCGCCTCCTCCAACCACGCCGTCGGCTACACCCCGCGCCCGCGGGGCGACGATCCCCTCATCCCCGTCGACACCCCGCGCCGCCCCGACACCTTCTACGGCCTGTCCAAGTGCTTCGGCGAGGACCTCGCCCAGCTCTACTGGGACAAGCACGGCATCGAGACCGTCTCCGTGCGCATCGGCTCCTGCTTCCCCGAGCCGACCAGCGTGCGCATGCTCTCGGTGTGGATGAGCCCCGCCGACGGCGCCCGCCTCTTCCACGCGGCCCTGACCGCCGAGAACGTCGGCCACACCGTCGTCCACGGCTCCTCCGCCAACACCCGCCTGTGGTGGGACCTCACCTCCGCGCGGGCGCTCGGCTACGAACCGCGGGACGACTCCGAGCCGTACGCCGAGAAGCTGATCGCCGAACAGGGCGAGCTGGACCCGGACAACCCGGCGCACGCCGCCCTGGGCGGCCACTTCCTCACCGACCCGCCCATCTGGCCGTACTGACGACAGCGCTCCGGCGGGAAATCGACGCGTCCCACGGCGGGCGGGCACCGAACGGGCCCGCCCGCCGCCGCATGCGGGCATCCGCGCTGCCCGCTCCCACCCGTTCCCCCACGCCCTCCCAGGTCCTGGCCGGGCGCGGCGCGAGCCGAACGGGCACAACCGGGCAGGAACGGGCCCGCAACAGACCTGGTCAGCGACGAAAGCCCGCTGTACAACTTCCTGCATGGGCCCCACCGGGCCCGAACGGGCAGCGAGATCAGGAAGCGGGTGTCCGGCCATGAGCCACAGGACGGCCGAAGAGCGCCAGCGGGAGATCGTACGGGTGGCGCGCACCACCGGCGCGGTCGACGTCAGCGCGCTCGCCGCCGAACTGGGCGTGGCCAAGGAGACCGTCCGACGGGATCTGCGCGCCCTGGAGGACCACGGTCTGGTGCGCCGCACCCACGGCGGCGCCTATCCCGTGGAGAGCGCCGGCTTCGAGACGACGCTCGCCTTCCGCGCCACCAGCCACGTCCCCGAGAAGCGCAGGGTCGCGGCCGCCGCGGCCGAGCTGATCGGGGACGCCGAGACGGTCTTCGTCGACGAGGGCTTCACCCCGCAGCTCATCGCCGAGGCCCTGCCCACCGACCGGCCCCTCACCGTGGTCACCGCCTCCCTGCCGGTCGCGGGCGCGCTCGCGGAGACCGGCACCGCGTCCGTCCTGCTGCTCGGCGGCCGGGTCCGCCCCGGCACCCTCGCCACCGTCGACCACTGGACGACGAGGATGCTCTCCGGTTTCGTCATCGACCTGGCGTTCATCGGCGCCAACGGGATCTCCCGCGAACACGGACTGACCACGCCCGACCCGGCGGTGAGCGAGGTCAAGGCGCAGGCGGTGCGGGCCTCCCGCCGGGTGGTGTTCGCGGGCGTCCACACCAAGTTCGGGGCGGTCAGCTTCTGCCGGTTCGCCGAGGTCGGCGCGCTGGAGGCGATCGTCACGAGCACCCTGCTCCCGGCGGCCGAGGCCCATCGCTACTCCCTGCTGGGGCCGCAGGTCATCCGGGTCTGAGGAAGACCGGATCAGCACACCGTCGCACGTCCCCTCCGGGCCGAGCCATGCCGGGCGACGCCCGCCGTCTCCCCATACAACCCGCTTTGTCGAGGAGTGATCCATGCAAACCCAGAGCCGACGGAGGCCGCCGCGAGCCGCACTCGCCGCGGTCGCCGCAGGGACGCTGCTCGCCCCGCTGCTCTCCGGCTGCTGGGTCGGAGCGGGCGGGACCGGATCCGGCGGTGACTCCATCAACGTCCTGATGGTCAACAACCCGCAGATGGTCGAGTTGCAGAAGCTGACCGCCGACCACTTCACCGAGGACACCGGCATCGAGGTCAACTTCACCGTGCTGCCGGAGAACGACGTCCGCGACAAGATCAGCCAGGACTTCGCCAACCAGGCCGGCCAGTACGACGTGGCCACCCTGTCCAACTACGAGATCCCCATCTACGCCCGCAACGGCTGGCTGAAGGAGATGGACTCCTACGTCGCCGAGGACCCCGGCTACGACCAGCAGGACGTCCTCGAACCGATGCGCCGGTCCCTCACCGGCGACGACGGCAAGCTCTACGGCCAGCCCTTCTACGGCGAGTCGTCCTTCCTGATGTACCGCAAGGACGTCTTCGACAGGGAGGGCCTGGAGATGCCCGCCGACCCCACCTGGCAGCAGGTCGCCGACCTCGCCGCCGAACTCGACGGGGCCGAACCGGGCATGAAGGGCATCTGTCTGCGCGGACTGCCCGGCTGGGGCGAGATCATGGCCCCGCTGACCACCGTGGTGAACACCTTCGGCGGCACCTGGTTCGACGAGGACTGGAACGCGAGGCTCGACTCCCCCGAGTGGCGGAAGGCGACGAAGTTCTACGTCGACCTGGTCCGCGAGCACGGCGAGTCCGGCGCCCCGCAGGCCGGCTTCGCCGAATGCCTCAACAACATGACCCAGGGCAAGGTCGCCATGTGGTACGACGCCACCTCCGCGGCCGGCTCCCTGGAGGCCGACGGCTCCCCCGTCAGGGGCAAGGTCGGCTACGCCCCCGCCCCCGTCGAGAAGACCGAGTCCTCCGGCTGGCTCTACACCTGGGCCTGGGGCATCCAGGACGCCTCCCGCAACCCCGACAACGCCTGGAAGTTCGTCTCCTGGGCCTCCAGCAAGGAGTACGAGCAGCTCGTCGGCGACGAGATCGGCTGGTCCAACATCCCGGCCGGCAAGCGCGCCTCCACCTACGACAACCCCGACTACCGCGCGGAGGCCGCCGCCTTCCAGGAGATGACCAAGGAGGCCATCGCGCGGGCCCGGCCCGACGACCCCGGCGTCCAGCCCCGCCCGGCGCCCGGCATCCAGTTCGTCGGCATCCCCGAGTTCACCGATCTCGGCACCAAGGTCTCCCAGGAGATCAGCGCGGCCATCGCCGGACGCCAGTCCGTCGAGTCGGCCCTGAGGAAGTCCCAGCAGCTCGCAGAAGAGATCTCCGAGGAGTACGAGGGACGATGACCGCCACGACAACGGCCCCCGTGGCCGCACCGGAGACACGCTCCGCCCCTCGCCGGCCCTCCGCCCGGCTCCGCGCGTGGGCCACCCGCGCCCCGCTGCTGCCCGCCCTGATCTTCATGATCGTGGTCACCCAGCTGCCCTTCGTGGCGACCCTGGTGATCTCCTTCTTCGACTGGAACTCCCTCTACCCCGACGCCCGCAGCTTCGCCGGCTTCGAGAACTACCAGGAGGTCCTCACCGACGCGGCCCTGCGCAAGTCCGTCTGGACGACGATCCTGCTGACCGTGGCGGTCGTCCTGGCCAGCCTGGTCCTCGGGCTGCTCCTCGCCCTCCTGCTGGACCGGAGGTTCCGCGGCCGGGGCATCGTGCGCACCCTGCTCATCGCCCCGTTCCTGGTGGTCCCGGTGGCGGCGGCCCTGCTGTGGAAACACGTCCTCTACAACCCCGAGTACGGCCTCCTCAACGGCCTGCTGCACTACGTCGGCGGCCCGCAGCCGGACTGGATCTCGAACACCCCGCTGCTGGCGGTGGAGGCCTCACTGGTGTGGCAGTGGACCCCGTTCATGATGCTGATCCTGCTCGCCGGACTGCAGAGCCGGGACCAGCAGCAGATCGAGGCCGCCCGCGTCGACGGCGCGAGCGACTGGCAGATCTTCGTCCACCTCACCCTGCCCCACCTGCGCCGCTACCTCGAACTGGGCGCCCTGCTCGGCTCGATCTACATCGTGCAGAACTTCGACGCGGTCTTCACCATCACCTCCGGCGGCCTCGGCACCGCCAACCTGCCCTACACCGTCTACCAGACCTTCTACCAGGCCCACGAGAACGGCCTCGCCTCGGCCGCCGGCGTCCTGGTCGTCATCGGCTCCATCATCATCGCGACCTTCGCCCTGCGCGTGGTGTCGTCCCTGTTCCGCGAGGAGGTGTCCCGCGCATGAGCAGCATCGCCGTACGCACCCGCGGCCGGTTCCGCGGCGGAGCGGGTCTCGGCCTGGTCGCCTGGCTGGCCGGCATCGTGTTCTTCCTGCCCATCGCCTGGATGGCGCTGACGTCCTTCCACTCCGAGACGGACGCGGCCACCAACCCGCCGTCCTTCACCGCCGCCCTCACCCTCGACGGCTACCGCGAGTTCTTCGGCGCGGGCGGCGGCGCCAGCCCCTGGCCCGCGCTGATCAACTCGGCGGTGGCGTCGATCGTGTCGACCCTGTTCGTCCTGGTCCTGGCGCTGCCCGCCGCGTACGCCCTGTCCATCCGCCCGGTGAGGAAGTGGACGGACGTCCTGTTCTTCTTCCTCTCCACCAAGATGCTCCCCGTGGTGGCCGGCCTGCTGCCGGTCTACCTGTTCGCCAAGAACGCCGGGATGCTCGACAACATCTGGCTGCTGGTCATCCTCTACACCTCCATGAACCTGCCGATCGCGGTGTGGATGATGCAGTCCTTCCTGGCCGAGGTCCCGGTCGCGATCATCGAGGCGGCCCGGGTGGACGGCGCGAAGCTGCCCACGGTCCTGGTACGGGTGGTCGCCCCGATCGCCCTCCCCGGCATCGCCGCGACCTCCCTCATCTGCTTCATCTTCAGCTGGAACGAACTGCTCTTCGCCCGGGTCCTGACGGGCGTGGTCGCCGAGACCGCCCCCGTCTTCCTGACCGGCTTCATCACCAGCCAGGGCCTGTTCCTGGCCAAGGTGTGCGCCGCGTCGCTCGTCATCTCCCTGCCGGTGCTCGCCGCGGGGTTCGCCGCCCAGGACAAACTCGTCCAGGGCCTGTCGTTGGGAGCCGTGAAATGAAGGCCGCCGTCATCGAGTCCGTGGGCAAGGCCGTCGTCGCCGAGGTCCCGGACCCGACGCCAGGGCCGCGCGACGTCGTCGTCGAGGTCGCCGCGTGCGGGCTGTGCGGCACGGACCTGCACATCCTCCAGGGCGAGTTCGCGCCGAAGCTGCCGATCGTGCCGGGGCACGAGTTCGCCGGCGAGGTGGTCGGCGTCGGCGCCCAGGTCACGGAGGTGTCCCTCGGCGACCGGGTCGCGGTGGACCCCTCCCTGTACTGCTACGAGTGCCGCTACTGCCGTACCGGCCACAACAACCTCTGCGAGCGCTGGGCGGCGATCGGCGTCACCACGGCGGGCGGCGCTGCCCAGTACGCGGTGGCGCCGGTGGCGAACTGCGTGAAGCTGCCGGAGCACGTACGGACCCAGGACGCGGCGCTGATCGAACCGCTGTCGTGCGCGGTGCGCGGCTACGACGTGCTCCAGTCCCGTCTCGGCGCCCACGTCCTGATCTACGGGTCGGGGACCATGGGCCTGATGATGCTGGAGCTGGCGAAGCGGACCGGTGCGGCGAGTGTGGACATGGTGGATCTGAATCCGGCGCGGCTGGAGACGGCGCGGGGGCTGGGTGTCTCCGCGTCGGCGGCCTCGCCGGACGAGCTGGACCGGCCCCAGGGGTGGGATCTCGTCATCGACGCGACGGGGAACGCGGCGGCGATCCAGGACGGGCTGGGGCGGGTGGCGAAGGCGGGTACGTTCCTGCAGTTCGGGGTGGCGGACTACGCGACGCGGGTGACGATCGATCCGTACCGGATCTACAACCAGGAGATCACGATCACGGGGTCCATGGCCGTGCTGCACAGCTACGAGCGGGCGGCGGAGCTGTTCGCCGGGGGTGTCCTGGACCCGGACGTCTTCATCAGCGACCGCCTTCCGCTGGAGCGGTACCCGCAGGCGCTGGAGCAGTTCGCGGCGGGCGTGGGGCGGAAGATCGTGGTGGTGCCGTAGGGGTTTTCGCCCCCGCCGCCCTTACCCGTCCCATCCCGGGGGCGCTGCCCCCGGACCCCCGCTCCTCAAACGCCGGAGGGGCTGACTTCCAGCCCCTCCGGCGTTTGAGGAGCGGGGTCTGGGGCGGAGCCCCAGGTTCGGGACGGGAAGGGGCGGCGGGGGCGGGGAAAATCCACTGGGCCGATCGGGCCGAGGTAAGGGAACGGTAAAACGCCCCCGCTCGTTCACCCGGCATGACCGCAATGACCCCTGGCTCGAACATCCCCCTCCCCACCGCCCGCGTGACGGTGGACGTCGCCGCCCCCGTGCGCCTCGACGTATCGGGCCTCCTGCTCACCGCCGACGGCAAGGTGCGCTCCGACGACGACTTCATCTTCTACAACCAGCCCGCCGGCCCGGGCGTGACCTACCGCTCCGGCGGCGGCACCGCCCCCGACGCCATCACGGTCGACACCACGGCCGTACCCCCCGGCATCGAGAAGATCGTCGTCACCGCCAGCCCCGACGCCGCCGGCCAGACCTTCCAGGGCATCGAGCCCACCGCCACCCTCCGCAACGCGGACGACAACGCGGTCCTGGCCACCTTCACGCCCCCGGCCCTCGGTACCGAAACGGCCCTGGTGGTCGTCGAGATCTACCTGCGCAACGGCGCCTGGAAGGCCCGCGCCGTCGGCCAGGGCTACGCCAACGGCCTGGCCGGCATCGCCACCGACTTCGGCGTCACGGTCGAGGAACCGGCCGCCGCCGCCCCGCCCCAGCCGGCGGCCGCCCCGCAGGCACCCCCCATGCCGACCGCCGCACCCGCCGCACCCGCCGCTCCCCCGGCCCCGCCCGCCCCCGCCCCCGGCACCGGGAAGATCAACCTCGACAAGGGCCGGGTCAGCCTCCAGAAGAACCAGACCGTCTCCCTGATCAAGGGCGGCCAGCCGCTGCTGTCCCAGGTCAAGATGGGCCTCGGCTGGGAGCCGGCCTACCGCGGCAAGGACATCGACCTCGACGCCTCGGTCATCGCCTACGGCCCGCAGCGCAACCACATCGACAGCTGCTACTTCGGCAAGCTCCAGATCGTGAACGGCGCGATCCGCCACTCCGGCGACAACCTCACCGGCGAGGGCGGCGGGGACGACGAGGTGATCACCGTCGACCTCGGCCGGCTCCCCATGGACGTCACCGGCCTGGTCTTCACGGTCAACTCCTTCTCCGGCCAGAAGTTCACCGAGGTCGCCAAGGCGTACTGCCGCCTGCTGGACGCCACCACGGGCGAGGAGCTGGTCCGCTTCGACCTCACCGGCGCCGAACCGCAGACGGGCGTGATGATGGCGAAGCTGATCCGCCAGTTCTCCGGCGAGTGGGAGATGACCGCGATGGGCGACTTCGTGAAGTCCCGCACCGTACGGGGGATGGTGAAGCCGGCCGCCCAGGCACTGTAGCCACTCCCGCGAACCGCCGGGCGCCCCCGTTCAGGGGGCGCCCCGGGCCCGCAGCCCGGTCATCAGCAGCTCCAGGTACCGGCGGATCTGCGTGCCCTCCCCGCCCGCCAGCTCCGAGGCCGTCGCCACGCCGTGGGCCAGCCGCAGCACGTCGACGGGCTCGACGTCGCGCCGCAGCACGCCCGCCTCCCGTGCCGCCCCGACCAGCCGGGACACCGCGCTCTTCAGCGGATCGCAGCACTCCGTGCCGCCGTCCCCGACGGCGGCACCCAGCAGCGCCCGCAGCCCCCGGATCCGGAGCATCCCGGCGCCGAGTTCGTTCAGCCACTCCACCAGCGCCTCGCCCGGCGGCAGCCGCTCGGCCAGTTCACCGGCCCGCTCCGCGATCGACTCGATGCGGTCGACGTACGCGGCCTCCAGCAGTGCCTGACGGGTCGGGAAATGCCGGTAGAGCGTGCCGGACCCGACGCCCGCCCGCTTGGCGATGTCGTCGAGCGAGGCGCCCTCGCCGTGCGCGGCGAACGCCTCCACCGCGGCCTCAAGCAGCAGTTCACGATTGCGGCGGGCGTCCGCGCGCATGGACCTGGCCTGCGCCATCAGCCACTCCTCACCGCCGGGAACCCTCCCCCAACCCTATCGAGCGGGGGACGGGGAGGGTCCCGGTCCTGAGCGGTCCCTCACGCGGCCCACGGCCAGTCGGCGTCCCGGCCGGCCTCCAGCAGCGGAACCATCCGGAAGGCCGCGTCGGACAGACCCCCGAAGGTGTGCCGGTTCGCGGTGCCCGACGGGCCGTGGCCCGCGCGGTATCCGGCGAGGTTCCAGGTGTAGACCGGCACCTCGGCCGGGACCTGCTCGGTCGGGTCGCCGTGGTGGCTGTAGGCGTACTGCTCGTCGGTGACGATCAGCACGCGGTCGTGCCGCCCGTAGTGCCGGCGCACCGCCCCGGTGGTGTCGGTGCCGCCGAGGTCGCCGAACCGGCCGAGGATCTTCAGCACCGACTCGCCCCGGCGGAACGGCACCGGGTTGCTCGTCGAGCCGAACTCGACGAGGTCCGCCTTCCGGGCCCGCAGCGCGAGCGCCGTGCCGAAGACCGCCGCCGCGTCCGCGCGGGTGAGTTCGGAGCGGTCCGACATCCGCGAGTAGAACATCGAGCCGGAGCGGTCGACGAGCACCAGGGTGCGGCCGGGCAGCGCGGGCACGTTGGCCAGCGAGTGGCCGAGCGCCTGCTCCAGCGGGTACGACCAGCGCAGCGACGGCGCGTGCCGGTAAGCGGCGAGGTACCGGAAGGGGAACTGCCGCGACCGCGCGACCTCCGCCGGGTCGGCGATCCGGGCGGCGACCCGCGCCGCCGCCTCGTCCGAGACCCCGGCCTCGTCGAAGTTCCTCAGGTTCCTCACGAGGGCCATCGTTCCCATGGACGGGATCACGGCCTCCCAGGCCGCCTTGTCCATCGGCCCCTGGAGCCAGCCCGCCAGCGCCTCCCAGGTGATGCCCGCGGCGGCGAGCCGCTCGGCCCCGTCGGGTGCCGTGACGACCGCGCGCCGCTCCTCGACGGGCAGCGCCATCAGTTCGCGGTGCGCGGTGAGGACGTGGTTCGAGGCGGGCGGCACCGCGGTGTCCGGGTTGTGCCGGCGGTCGAGGGCGTACCGGAACAGTTCGCCCTGCCACGGCTTGTCCGGGTCGGGGGCCGCGTGCACCAGGTTGAGGATGTCGCCGAAGCGGTAGCCCTTGGAGGCGGTGTCGTACTTCAGCAGGGCCTTGCCCCCGTAGAGCCGTCGTACGGCGTCGGCGACACCGCGCTTGACGGGCTTGGGGATGTTGCGGCCGTACCGGGCGGTCCAGTACGCGAGCAGTTCGCCGGGCTCGTCGGGGCGCCGCAGTACGGAGTCCACGACCTGCCGGTTCGACGGGCCGTCGGTCGCGCCGGCGTCCAGGCGGGCCTTGACGTACTCGGCGGCGCCCACGATCGACGCGGTCCGCAGGTTGCCCTCGCCGCGCAGCCAGCCGAGCAGTCCGGCCGTCCAGGACGGGTCGCTCACGGCGAGCTCGCGCACGAGCTTCGCGAACCGGTCGTCGCGGTCGTCGCCGGTCTCGTAGAAGGTCTGCTGCGTCACGAAGTTGGAGACGGCGAGCAGGAAGAGTTCGGAGCGCGGCTCCCGCTCGCGGCCTCGGCCGCCCTCGTGCGTACGCAGCACACGGCCGGTCGACGTCACGCGCGACGCCGGCTGCGCCTTGGCGGCCCGGGTGTTGAATCGCGCCATGGTGAATTCCCCCGAATTCGTTCCGCTGTCGGAAGGAGGCGCGACAAAGGAGGGTGCCCGAGAAACGAGTCGGCCGCGGGACAAGTCGGGCGCGTCATCCCATTGCGCCACACCGACCCGAAGTCGATGACGGGATTCGAACCCGCATGAACCCGATCCGAGAAGTACCCGCTGCCTGCGCACCGGGCACCCACCAAATGCCGCACCTCCCGAGATCAAGTCGGCGGCGGCCTGGATTCGATCACAACGAAGGAGCCGTCGCCCGCGCACCGGGAGGTGCATGAAGTTGTGGTGTCCAGAGATCAAGGCCGGCGGAACCGACGTGGTGCTCTAACCCCTGAGCTACACCGGCGCGTTGTGCCGGCGACGGGACTCGAACCCGTGACCGCCCCATTATGAGTGGAAGTAGGTCCTGCCTTCGCACCTGGACGTGCATCACTCTAGGAGGGCGACCCTCGGCCGGGCGAGCGAATTAATCACCGGCGCTTCTGCCGCTTCCAGGGGCCGGTGATGGCGAGCATGATGCCGGGTTCCTGGATGTTGGCGTACAGGGTCTTGCCGTCGGGGGAGAAGGTGACTCCGGTGAATTCGCTGAACTCCGGCTCGTCCTCGGTGCCGATGTTCAGTTCGTTGCGGGCGATGGGGTAGGTGCGTCCGCTGTCGGTGGCGCCGAACAGGTGCTGCACGCCCTCGCCGTCCTCGGCGATGATCAGGCCGCCGTACGGCGAGACGGTGATGTTGTCCGGGCCGTCGAAGGCGCCGTCCTTCGACGGGTCCCGGTTGACGCCGAGCAGCACCTTCAGGGTCAGCGTGCGGCGCCGGGGGTCGTAGAACCAGACCTGGCCGTCGTGCTGCACGGGGCTCTCCTCGCGGGCGTACGAGGAGACGATGTACGCCCCGCCGTCGCCCCACCACATGCCCTCCAGCTTGCGTGCGCGGGTGACCTCGCCCTCCCCGAACTGCTCGCGCACGTCGACGGTCCGCGCGTCGCGGTCGGGCACGTCCACCCAGTCGACGCCGTACACCGTGCCGGTCCTCGTGGCGCGGGAGAGGTCGTCGACGTACCGGCCGCCGGAGTCGTAGCACTTGGGCGCCTGGAGGACGCCGGCGTCGTCGGCGAGGGTGCGGAGGGTGCCGGGGCCGTAGCGGAAGCCCTCCGGCGGGGTCCAGCGGTAGAACAGGCCGTTGGGCTCGTCGGCGTCCTCGGTGAGGTAGGCGTGGCCGCGCTTGGAGTCGATGACGACGGCCTCGTGGTCGTAACGCCCGAAGAACTTCAGCGGCTTGGGGTCGCGGTTGGCGCGCCGGTCGGCGGGGTCGACCTCGAAGACGTAGCCGTGGTCCTTGGTCATGCCGTTCTCGCCGGCCCGGTCGGAGTTCTCCTCGCAGGTGAGCCAGGTGCCCCAGGGGGTGCTGCCGCCCGCGCAGTTGTTGGCGGTGCCGGCGATGCCGACCCATTCGGCGACGCTGCCGTCCCGGCGCACCTCGACGACCGTGCAACCGCCGGGCGCGGCCGGGTCGTAGACCAGGCCCTCGGTGAGCGGGACCGGGAACTCGGCCTCGTCGCGCGGGCCGTCCATCTCGTGGTTGTTGACCAGGAGGGTGCTGCCGCGCGGACCGGGGAAGGCGGCCGTGCCGTCGTGCTCGGCGGGCGTGAACTCGCCCGACTCCAGCCGGGTCTTGCCGGTGTGGGTGAGGACGCGGTAGGTGAACCCGGCGGGCAGGGCGAGGAGTCCGGCCGGGTCCGCGACGAGCGGCCCGTACCCGACCCCGACGTGCCGCCCGGCCGCTTCCCCGGCCCCTTCGTCCGCGCTCTCGGTGTCGGCGGCCGCGAGGGCGTTGGGCGCGGAGGCGAGGGCGGCCACACTGCCCGCCAGTGTGACACCGGCGATCGCGGACGTCCTGGTGAAGTCCCTGCGGGTGAGCGACATGCTGTCTCCTGTGACGTGGCTGGACCGTGGAGGGTGGCGAACGCCGTGCGCCCGCCACCCTCCCGCCCATGCCTGAACGCCGGTTGAACACCGGGGGTCACGGTGGTTCTCCCTTCCGTCAACCACCCGCGTCCCGCACGGCACCGTCCACCGGGCCCGTTCCGCGTCAGGCGTCCCGCGCGGCACCGGGCGCACGCCGCTGTCGCGGTGCGTGGGACTCCCGCCCCCCGCCGGTCCTCTCCCGTCCCTGGAGGCCGGCCCCTCGGGGCGGCCCCTCCGCGCCCACACGGCACGGCCCCGCGCACACCCCACCGCCCGGCCTCGGCTCACGCGAGTGCGAGAGGGAGGGCCCTCAGCTCCCGTGCTGCGACCGCGCCTTGAACGCCGCCTTCCGCGCTTCCTTCGCGATCCGCTTGTCGGGGTGCAGCCGCCCCATGGCCTCCAGCACGTCCGCGGTGGCGGGGTGTTCCACCCGCCACGCCGTGTCGAAGAAGCCGCTGTGCTGCCGCGCCAGCCCCTCCACCAGGGAGCGCAGTTCCTCGGAGTTGCCCTCGGCGGCGAGCTGGGCGGCGACCGTGTCGATGGTCAGCCAGAAGATCAGGGCCTCGGACGGCGGCGGCACGTCGGCCGCCCCGTGCTCGGCCAGCCACACCCGGGCCAGTCCGCCGAGTTCGGGATCGTCCAGCACCTCCCGCAGCGCGGGCTCCGCCGCCACGCCGACCAGCGACAGCGCCTGCTGGCACCGCAGCCGCCGCAGCGGCGCGCCCTGGTCCGCCCCGCGTGCCGCCGCCAGCAACTCGCGTGCGGCCTGGAGCGGATCACGCCGGTCCAGCCACTGCTCGGTCTCCGCGTGGGCGGCGGCCGGCGGGAAGACGGCGGTGCCGTCGAGCAGCGCGTCCGCGCCCTTGTCCACGAGGTCACCGACGGCCGGTGCCTCGAACCCGGCCTCCAGCAGCCGGGCGCGCAGTCCGTACAGACCGAGCGGGGTCAGCCGCACCATGCCGTAGCGGGCGACGTCGGTGTCGTCGACCGGTGCGGCGGGCTCCTCGTCGGCGTCGGCCATCAGCGCCTCGTCCACCGGCCGGTACTCCACGAGCCCGACCGGCTCCAGCATCCGGAACTGGTCGTCCAGCCGCATCATCGCGTCGGAGACCTGCTCCAGGACGTCGTTGGTGGGTTCGGCCATGTCATCGGGCACGATCACCGACGCGGCCAGCGCGGGCAACGGCACCATGTCGGCGTCCTCCCCGCCCACGGTCAGCAGGTAGAGGTTCCCGAGCACGCCGTCCAGGAACTCCGCCTCGGCCTCCGGGTCCCAGTCCAGCGCGTCGAAATCGATCTCGCCGGGCCCCTCCCCCTCGGCGACGGCGTCGACCAGCCCGTCCAGGTCCGGAACGCTCGCGTCACCGATCACCGTCTCCAGGGCGGCGAGCCACACCCCGAGCACGTCCTGCGGCGACCCCCCGGTGAGCACCCTCAGCTCGTCCCCCGCGGCGACGGTCCCCTCCTCCTCGTCGACCACCTCGACGAGCCCGGAGTCCACGGCGACGCGCCAGGCCTCACTGGCGTCGGCCGCGGCGTCCTCCCCGGTCAGCCCCAGCTCCGCGGCGGCCGCCGGCAACTGCTCGTCGACGAGCCCACCGCCGGCGTCGACCCTGGTGTCCGGTCCGGCCCAGCGGGCGAGCCGGGCGGCGCGGGAGAGCACCGGGGTGGACAGGGCGTCGCGCGCCAGCTCCGCTTCGGGGTGCAGCCGCGCAGGCGGCAGGATGGAGCTGTCTGACATCGGCTGTTTCTCCTAGGCCTCTCACGACTCAGCCACTCAGCCTAGACGGATTTCCACCCATGCCGCCCGCTTCATCTCCTCTTCAGCGGGCGTACATGGCCGAAACCTTGACAAGTGGCGGGGCCTGACAGGAGATTGACGCGCGTAGAAGAGGGTGGGTCACACGTCCCCGGAGGGAATCCGTTGCCGAGAAAGTCCGCGCGTCTCGCCGCGCTCACCGTCGCCGCCGTATGTTCCGCGGCGTCCACCGTCGTCCTCACGTCGCCCGCGCACGCCGACACGGTGCGCGTCCATGACGTCCAGGGCGACACCCGCACCTCACCGCTGGCCGGTCAGCAGGTCACCGACGTGACCGGAATCGTCACCGGCGTCCGCACCTACGGCTCGTCCCGCGGCTTCTGGATCCAGGATCCCGCCCCGGACGCCGACCCGGCCACCAGCGAGGGCGTCTTCGTCTTCACGGGCTCCACCCCCAAGGGTGTCGCCGTGGGCGACGCCGTCACGGTCTCCGGCACGGTCTCGGAGTACGTCCCCGGCGGCACGTCCTCCGGCAACCAGTCCCTGACGGAGATCACCCGCCCGACCTTCACGGTCGTCTCCAGCGGAAACCCGCTGCCGGCCGCCACCACCCTCGACGCGCGTTCCGTCCCCGCCGCCTACACCCCGGAGCCGAACGGCTCGGTCAACGCGCTCCCCCTGCGCCCCGCCGAGTACGCCCTGGACCTCTACGAGTCGTTGGAGGGCATGAACGTCCAGGTCTCCGACGCGCGCGTGGTGGGCGCCACCGACCCGTACACCGAACTCTGGGTCACGGTGAAGCCGTACGAGCACCGCAACCGCCGGGGCGGCACGGTCTACGGCTCCTACGACGCCCAGAACACCGGCCGCCTCCAGATCCAGTCGCTGGGCAAGGCGTCCGACTTCCCCGACGCGAACGTCGGCGACACCCTCGTCGGCACCACCGCGGGCCCCCTGGACTACAACCAGTACGGCGGCTACACCCTCGTGGCAAACGAGCTGGGTGCCCTCGAATCCGCAGGTCTCGAACGCGAGACGACCCGCGCACAGCGCACCGCCGAACTGGCCGTCGCCACCTACAACGTCGAGAACCTCGACCCCTCCGACGACACCTTCGCCGCCCACGCCGCCGCGATCGTGAACAACCTCAAGTCCCCCGACATCGTGTCCCTGGAGGAGATCCAGGACAACAACGGCGCCGTCGACGACGGCACGGTCGCCGCCGACCTGACGATGGCCAAGCTGATCGACGCCATCGAGGCGGCGGGCGGCCCCCGCTACGACTGGCGCTCCGTCGACCCCGCCGACAAGCAGGACGGCGGCCAGCCGGGCGGCAACATCCGCCAGGCCTTCCTCTTCAACCCCGCGAGGGTCTCCTTCACGGACCGAGCCGGCGGTGACGCCACGACCGCCACCGACGTCACGAAGATCCGCGGCAAGGCGGCCCTGACCCTCTCCCCCGGCCGCGTCGACCCGACGTCCGAGGCCTTCGACGACAGCCGCAAGCCGCTCGCCGGCGAGTTCACCTTCCGGGGCCGTACGGTCATCGTCATCGCCAACCACTTCGCCTCGAAGGGCGGCGACCAGGGCCTGACCTCCCAGTACCAGCCCCCGACCCGCGGCTCGGAGACCCAGCGCCACCTCCAGGCCAAGGCCGTTCACGACTTCACGGCGAAGGTCCTCGAGACCCAGAAGAACGCCGACGTGGTGGTCCTGGGCGACATCAACGACTTCGAGTTCTCCGAAACGACGGAACTCCTCGAAGGCAAGGGCGTCCTCTGGTCGGCGATCAAGTCCCTCCCCCGGTCCGAGCGCTACTCCTACGTCTACCAGGGCAACAGCCAGACCCTGGACCAGATCCTGGTCAGCCCGTCCATCCGCCGCGGCGCCTTCACGTACGACAGCGTGCACATCAACGCGGAGTTCCACGACCAGATCAGCGACCACGACCCGCAGGTGCTCCGCTTCCGGCCGTAGGGAAGAGCAGCCGCCCACGGCGGTGAGGGGGCGGGGACACCCGGCCGCAGCGGCCGGCGCGTCGACTCGGGCACATGCGAGCGCCCGGTCCCGCGCCGGTCCGAGAACGGGCGCCCCCGCCCCCGCAGCGCCCCCTGGGCGCTGCGCACGCCCTCACCGAACCGAGAGGCGCACCGCAGGCGGAGGCGCTCAGCAACGACGGCGCCGCAGCATCACCACACCCGCGGCGAGCACCACCACCGCACCGCCGACGATCATCACCGGCTTCCGGTACCGCGCCCCGACCTCCCCCGCGCTGCTCCGCATCTGCACGGTCATCGCCCCGGCCCGGTCCCGAAGGTCGTCGGCCCGCGCCCGCGCCCGCCCCTTCACATCCATTTTCCCGGCCAACTCCTCCACGGTGTCGCCGAGTTCGTGCCGCGTCCGCTCGATCTCCCGCCGCAGCTCGTCCGGCCCCTTGGCCCCCCGCCCCGCAGCCGCGGCCTCCGCGCCCGCGTCCACATGGGCCCCCGACCGGGACCCCGCGCGCCTCACGTCGTGCGTCATCGGTGCGCCCTTCCCTTGATCTCCTCGACATCGGCCTTCACGCTGCCCATGGTCCGCTCGGGTTTGGGCGGCGTGGCCCGGCGCAACTGCCCACGACCGGCAAGAGCGAGCACACCGGCGATGGCGAACAGCAGCCCCGTGACGATGAGCGCCGCCGCCCACAGCGGCAGCACCAGATCCAGCGCAACGACACCCGTGGCGGCCAGCGCGAGCAGTCCCGCGTAACCGAACGCCCCCGCCGCACCCAGCATCCCGCCGCCGCGCCCCGCGCGGCGCCCCTTCTCCGCCAGCTCCTCCTTGGCGAGCGCCACTTCCTGCCGTGCGAGCCGGGAGATCTGTTCGGTGGCCTGCCCGACGAGCTCACCCACGCTGTGCTCGTCGCGAACCGGCCGTCGCTCGATGGTTCCGGTCACGATGCGCCTCCTCTCGGGTCGGGAACCCCGAGTACCCCCACCGCACCGGCGATATCCATAAAGCAATGCTTACCGGTAATCACCACAACATTTAAGTAGACCTTCACCGCCTGCCACCGGACACTACCCCCATGACCCCACCCCTGGGCCGCACCCTGTGCGCGATGATCACCCCGTTCACCCCCGCCGGCGCGCTCGACCTGGACGGCGCCCAGCACCTGGCCGACCACCTGGTCACCCACGGCTGCGACGGCCTGGTCCTCTCGGGAACCACCGGCGAGTCCCCCACCACCACCGACGCGGAGAAGTCGTCCCTCATCAAGGCGGTACGCCGAGCCGTCGGCACCCGGGCGACGATCGTCGCGGGCGTCGGCACCCCCGACACGGCCCACACCGCACGACTGGCCCGCGAGGCGGAGAAGGCCGGCGCGGACGCCCTCCTGGTGGTGGCCCCGTACTACAGCAGACCCCCGCAGGACGCGATCGAGGCCCACTTCCTCACCGTCGCGGAGTCCACGGAACTCCCCCTCGTCCTGTACGACATCCCGTCCCGCACCGGAGTCCGCATCGAACCGGACACCCTCCTCCGCCTGGCGGAACACCCCCGTGTCAAGGCGGTCAAGGACTGCTCGTACGACTTCCTGGCCGCCCAGAAGGTCATGTCCCGCACCGACCTCGCGTACTACGCGGGCTGCGACGAACACAACCTGGCCCTCTACGCGGTGGGCGCCGCCGGCTGCGTCAGCACGGTCGCCAACGTGGCCCCGGCCCACATCCGCGCCGTACTGGACGCCTTCGACGCGGGCGACACGGCAAGAGCGGCACACCTCCAGCGACAGGCGACCCCCCTGATCGAGGCGATGATGTCGAACGGCCTCCCCGGCACGGTCACCGCGAAGGCCCTCCTCACCACCCTGAACCTCCCCGCGGGCCCCCTCCGCCCACCGCTGAGGCCCGCCGACCGGGAGACGACCGACGGGCTCGAAGCGGCACACGCGCTCCTGACGGAACTCGGCTAGGGGCGGCGCTCGACGAAGACCGGCTCCCACTCCACCGTCTCGAACGCCTCGTCCGGCTCACGCACCCCGCTGAGCGGTACGACCTTCTCGCTGCCGATGGTGACCAGTACCAGCCGCGGCCGGTACTCCTCCGACCCGGGGGCCCGCTCCCAGGCGATGAGCCGCCGGTCGTCCACCCAGGCGAGCAGCTGCGCCCCGCGCACCCGGGCGACCTCCTCGCCCGTGTACGGATCACGGATCTCGGACCAGGACGTGTCCTTGGCCTCGGCCGTCAGACCGAGCGCGGCCAGCTTGCCGTCGGGGGACAGCCGCGCGGAGACGTCGGACCGCAGATGCCGTTCGTTCGCGGGCGCGGGAGCCGTGTTCCCGTCGAGGTCGTGGAACTGCTGCAGTCCGTCCTTGCCCCCGACGACCTGCGAGTACACGAGCCGGCCGTCCCGGGAGAACGCGAAGTCCTGCCGTCCGTTGATGTCTTGGCGGTCCGCGACCGGGCTCCAGTCGCCCCGTCCGTCGGCCACGTCCAGGACGTAGAAGCCGCTCCGGGACGATTCGCCGAACGGCGACACCCAGGCCACGTCCCCGGAAGAACCCTTCACCCGCGTGATCAGATCGGGGTGTTCACCGTAGGTCGTGGCGACGAGCCTGCTCCCGTCGCGCGAGTAGGCGAGGCCGCCGACTCCGCGGTCGACGGTGATCCACCGGTCGACGCGTCCCGAGGCCAGGTCGAGGACGCCGATCCTCCGGGCGGGCAGCGTCCGCTCCAGTACGGCCGCGGTACGCGCACCGGGTGCCACGGCGACGAACGACCACCGGTCGTCCTTCCTGTACGTCCCGGTCTCCGGGTCGAGCAGCCAGTAGGTGCGGGTCAGCACCCCTCGGTCGCCCGACCGGGCCACGGGTTCCGCCGCGTAGTAGGCGGCCAGCACGGACCGCCCGGCCGCGATCGCGTCGCGCGGCGGCGACTGGTCGGGGTGCGCGGAGACACCGCTCCCGTCCAGGACGGACGCGGGACGGACGACCTCCTTCCCGGTGTCCAGCAGCGGCACGCCGACGGCGACCGCGACGACGGCCGCCACGGCGGCGGCGCCGGAGACCAGCCCGCGGACCCGGCGCCGCCGCCGTACCGCCAGCACCCGGTCGGCGAACCCCGGTCCGGGCGCGGTCAGTTCGGCCGCCTGTTCGCGCAACGCGTCACGCACGAGTTCGTCGACGTTCACGACCGCACCTCCACGGGCGAGTAGTCACCGGACGGCTGCCGCCCGGCCTCGGTCTCGGACCGGCCGAGGGAGCGCAGTTCGGGCGCGAGGGCGCGCAGCCGGGCCAGGGAACGGTGGGTGGTGGACCGTACGGTGCCCACCGAGCAGCCCAGGATGCGGGCCACCTCGGCCTCGGGCAGGTCCTCGAAGTAGCGCAGCACCAGCATGGTCCGCTGGCGGGCGGTCAGCCGGGCCAGCGCACCCCGCATCACCAGCCGCAGCTCCGCGTCGGCCGAGGCGGCGTCCCCGTCCGCACCGGGTTCCGGCGGTTCGGCCACGCTGAGTTCGCGCCCGCGCCGTTTCAGCCGCCAGCGGCTGATCTGCTGCCGGTAGAGGATCTGCCGTACGTACGCCTCGGGTTCGTCGATGCGGTGCCAGCGGCCCGCCGCCTTGATCAGCGCGTTCTGCAGCAGGTCCTCGCCCGCGTGCCGGTCGCCGCCGCTCAGCAGGACGGCGGTCTTCAGCAGCGCGGGCGACCGGTTCGCCACGAACTCCCGGAAACTCTCCTGCGCCTCGGCATCCATCGTCACCTTCTCTTCACCCGGGAGCGGGCCCTGTGTCCGCTCCCCGCGCCCCTATGGACGCGCGCGGGCGGCTCCCGCTATGCCACCGCTCGGTGACTTCACAAAAAAAGCGGGCCGGACCGCGTCGCGTTTCCACGCGCTGCGGTCCGGCCCGCCGAAGCGGTCCCTCAGTCCCAGGTGTACCCGTCCCCGAACAGCAGGGTGTGTTCCAGTACGTCCTCGGCGGGGTCGTCGATCTGGCCGACGTTGGCGTTGATCAGTCCGACGCGGTGACCGTTGTGGGAGGCCGTGTTGGTCTCGTCCGCGTATGCGGAACCGGCCAGTGTGCCGCACAGCATCAGCACGGACACCACTCCCATCACTCCGACCGCACAGCGGAGCACGCCCCACACCCACTCGTTCGTCATCGCCCGTTCGTCCCCATTCCTGTATGTCAGTCGTCCCGGCTTCTGATCGGACTCTGTGTCCACCCGTTCATCTGCCAAAACGACCCCGAGGTCACGGGGAGTAACCCGTACGAGAGCGTACGGGCGTGACGGCGGGCTCAGTTGTGGCTGTTCTGATCATGATGCAGGTCAGTGGGTCAGCCTGTCCCGGGGGCCGTCTCGGGGCCGTCCTCGGTGCTGCCCGGGGCCCGGAAGACGCGGTCCACGGCGGCCCGGGTGCGCGCCTCACTGTTCGGCATCAGGTGCGTGTACGTGCGCAGGGTGAAGCTCGGATCGTGGTGGCCCAGGTACTCGCTCAGGGCCTTGATGCTCTCCCCCGCGTCCAGGAGCACGGATGCGTAGAAGTGACGGAGGGCGTGTATACCGTTCTCACGTCCGAGGGGGACGCCGGCGGAGGCAAGAGCCGGTCGCCACACGTAGTGGTTGAAGCGATTCCGGTGCAGGGCCAGAGCCTTGTTCCGGACGTTGACGAACAGCAGCGAAGCCGTCACGGGCGGACCGTCCAAGGTCTTCCAGGGCAGCGTGACTTCTACCGGCTCGTGCCTCGTGATGTGATCGGCCAGTGCGAAGGCGACCGTCTCGGGCAAGGGCACGTGCCGTTCCTTGCCACCCTTGGGCGGACCGAAGACCGCCTGTGTGCCTCGCAGGAGCTTGACCTGCCGGACGACGTGGACCGTGCCGCCGAGGAAGTCGACGTCTTCGAGCGCCAAACCGAAGATCTCGCCTTGCCGGAGGCCGCAGCCCGCCCCCAGGGAGACCATCTCCCGGTAGGCGTCCGGCATGGCTTCGTGCATGGCCATGACGCGCTCGACGGACCAGGGCTTGACCTTCCGGCCGTCGAGGGAGGGCGCCCGGACGGAGCGAGCGCGGCAGGGGTTGTCGGCGATGATCCGGTCCTCCACGGCCGCCGTGAACACGGCCGACACGTTGGCGAAGATCGAGCGCCGGTAGGACGCCGCGCGCCCGGTCGCCTCCAGCTGGCGCATCCACGCGCGCAGGTGCGAGGGCCGGAAGGACGCCATGGGCCGGTCCCCGAGGTACGGAAGGGCGTGGACCCGCAGGCGGATCTCGACGCTCTCACGGGTCACCGGGTCGATGGTGAGCGCCGCCATCCACTCCTTGGCGTACTGCGCGAAGGTCACCGAGCCTGCGGCCGGGTCGATGTACCGACCCTGGGACATGTCCGCCTCGATGTTGGACAGCCATGCCTCGGCCTTGCGCTTCTGCTTGTCCGGGAAGCTCTTGGACTTCTCGGTGCCGTCCGGCGCGATGTACCGGGCGCGGTAGCGGTGACCGACGCCGTGACGGTCGGTCTTGACCCTGACGGTCTTGCCGTCCGGCCCGGGGACGGTCTTGTACCAGCGGTCCTGAACGTGTCCGGCCATCAGGCGGCGGCCCTTTCCGTGCGGGACCTGACCCATGCCTGCACCTCTGCGGGGTCGTACCGGAGGTGCCGGCCCACTCGGAAGCCGCGGGGACCTATGCGCTTCCTCCGCCACTGGTAGACGGTCTCGACACTGGGCAGCTCGAAGAGCCGGACCAGGTCCTCGGGTGTGAGGTAACGGTCGGGCAGCCGGGTCGGCATGGTCACCATTCCTTCTCGTCTGGCAGCACGGCGAGTTCTTCGCGGGCGGTTTGGCGGTTGAGCTGGAGGTTTCGGGCGATGGTGGCGGCGAGGACGGATTCGCCGGGGGTGTGGCCGTGTCCGGCGTACTGCCAGTCGGCCAGGACCAGGACGGTGTCCGGCTCGGCGTCCTCGAGGCCGAGGGCGGCGTGTTCCTGGGCGGCGCGGTAGTCGGCGCGTGCCTGGCGGAGTGCGCCGAGGGTGGTGGAGTAGCGGCGGGACTTGGAGGAGAAGTGGCCGCGGAAGCCGAGCATGTGCGCCCAGGCCCACAGCCGCCGGTCCGGATACAGCGGGTCGAGGTCGCGGCATGCGGTGATGAGGCGGCGGGTGTGGTCGGGCACGCCGTGGCGGTCGAGCTCGGCGAGCTCCCCGATGCGGCGGTCGAGGGTGCCGGTGTTCTCGGCGGCTTTGGTGGCGTACTTGGCGACGTAGGAGGCGACGGCCTGTTCGGTGATCTCCGAGCCGTCCCCGAACGCCTTGACGGGGCGGACGTCGAGCTGGGTTCCCCAGCGGAAGGTCCGGGCCGGTTGGCCCTCGGCGGCCGGGACGGAGACCGAGGTGTAGGAGTGCGCGGCAGCGGCGCGAATCGCGTCGGCGAGCAGCTGCACGGTGGCCCAGGACGGCGGCGCGGTGTTCGGGCCGTCGGGTCCGTCGAGGCGGATCACGGCATGGAAGTGCAGGGCGCCGCGTTTCTGGAACTCGGCGACCTTGCCGTACGAGAGGCGGGCGCGTTCTTTCAGCTCGCGTTGGGTGAGGCCGCCGCGGGCGGCGATCTCACGGCGGAGCCGGTTGGTGAAGCGCTGCCAGAGCTGCCCGGCGTGGTTGTTGAACAACACCGCGCCCGCGTAGTCGTACGTGTCCGGGTCCAGGGCGGTGCCCAGTTCCGGGGCGTCCGGGGCGTGCCGTACCCCGCAGCGGCAGGCGCCGTGGTCGGGCCGGTTGTGCACGCGGCCGAACGAGGGGGCGGTGAGGGTGGCGAAGACGCGTGGGTGATCGCGGACGGTGGCGGGGATGGCGCGGCGGTCGTCACCGGCCAGCCCGGCGCGGATGAGGTGGTAGGTGTCGCCCGCGTAGGTCCAGGCGCAGGACGGGCAGCGCGAGGCGCGGCGGTTGCCGCAGGCCACCCGCAGGCGTCCGCCCGGCTCGCTCTCGGTGGAGTAGTGGTGCAGGGTGGCGCCGGTGGTTTTGTCCTTGGTCAGGGTCCAGCCGGTGAGGTGGATGGGGTCGGCGCAGCCGCCGGTGCGGCGGATCTGTTCTTCCCAGCGGTGGTAGTCGACGGCCGAAGCCACCCTCAGCAGGTCGCCGAGGGTGGCCGGGTCGAGCAGCGTCTCAGGCACCGGCGCCCTCCCGGATGCGGCGGGCGGGAGTGGTGCCGGTGCCGTGGCAGGCCGGGCAGTGCGCGGTGATGGTGCGCAGGTGGCCGCGGCTGTCGCGGCCGCCGAGGGTGACGGCGACGGTGGCGAAGCCGTCGCAGTCCGGGCAGATCCTCGGCGCGGGCGGGGTGTGCTGGGCCATGATGGTGGTTCCTTTCGATTGCGGTTGGAAGGAACGGCCCCGGGTGGCGGCGTGCTTGGCGGCTTGTGCGCCACCCGGTGGCCGGTCAGTGAGAGAGACGCGAGCCCCGGCGGCCACGGCCCTTGGCCGCGTACATGGCCGCATCGGCGGCGGCGAGCGCATCGGTCAGCAGCGGCACCGGCAGCTCGGCGAGACGGCAGACCCCGACCGACGCGGCCAGCGGCAGCGATACGCCGTTGTAGTCCAGCGGCCGGTGCAGGTCGATGATCAGCGCGTCGAGGTCGACGGCGGCGAGGTCCTGAAAGACGGCGACGAACTCGTCCCCGCCCAGGCGTCCGGCGGTGCCGTGGCGTCCGCACCAGGTGCGGAGCCGGTCGGCGGTGGCGGCGAGGGCGGCGTCTCCGGCGGCGTGACCGTGGGTGTCGTTGAGGGTCTTGAAGTGGTCGAGGTCGACCAGGAGCACGGCCGCACGCGGGTGCCGGCGGATGCAGTGTTCGGCGCGGGCGGTCCATCCGGCGCGGGTGTGCAGCCCGGTGAGCGGGTCGCGGCGGGCGGAGGCGAGTCGGTGGGCGAGGACGCTCCCGTGCACGGCCCAGCCCAGTAACGGCACCAGGACGGCGGCTATCTGCAGGTCCATGACGTTCCCCTTCAGTGGCGGTTGGTAGAAGGCGGTCCCGGAAGGCGGCGGCGTGCTGGCGGCTTGTGCGTCGCCTCCGGGAGCGGTCAGCGACGTTTGGCGTCGGAGGCGAGCAGCGAGCGCAGGACGACGGCGCAGACGGCGACCGAGGCGGCGGTGACGGCGACCGCGAGGAGCATGGAGACCAGGACGGCGCCGACGACCAGGACCACGGCGGTGCCGCCGCCGACCAGGGCGAGGGCAGTGCCGAGGGTGAGCTGGACCGTGGGCCGGGACGGCACCGAGGCCGGGGCAATGGGGGTCGGCGGCGGGGCCGGAGTGCCGGGGGTGATGGTGGTCGGCTCGACGACGACCGCGGGCGGGGTGAGGCGGCCGGTGGGCTGGGGCATGGTCGGGAGCTTGGGCCGGAACATGAGCAGATCTCCTTTCGGGTTACTTGACGGCGGTGTCGATGACCGGGGCCAGGAGGCTGTCGGCGAGGAGGTAGCCGCCCAGCAGGAGCACGGCGACCAGCCAGAGCGGCGGACGGATGAGCTTGACGCCGAGGACTCCGACGCACAGCAGGGCGAACCAGAGCGGGACATCCATGGCGGTGGCCTCCTAGCGGACGCGGCAGCGGTGGGTACGGGCGGCGAGCTGGGCGGCGGACTGGCTGGTGTAGTCGGCGGACCAGCCGCAGCCGTCCGAGCTGCACACGGCGGCGTGCTTGGTGGTGCCGTGGCGGTCGCGGTGGGTGCCGATCTGCACCGGGCCGATGCGCATCACGGAGTGGAAGAAGTCGCGGGCGGGCATGTCAGTCGGTCTCCGTTCGGGTCAGGGTCGGGTCGGGGAAGGCGGCGCGGATCCCGGCGGCGGTGGCCGGGTCGGCGGTGCGGCGGGCGGCCTCCTCGGCAAGCAGGTAGGCCAGGAAGGGCCGGTTCGCGGCGGCCATCTCGCGGGCGCCGTCGAGGTGGTCGGCGGCGGTCAGGTCGGCCGGGTCACCAAGCACGACGTGTCTCCTTTCGGTGTCAGGCGAGCTGGGCGGCGATGGCGTCGGCCAGGTGCGGCGGGACGCCGAGGCGGGCGCGCAGGGTGTCGGTGTCGATCCGGGCACCGGTCCGCTCCTGGTGGTCGGCGGCGACCTTGCGCGCGTGGTCCACCAGCGCGGCCGGGACCGGAACGGCCGGCGCTGCCGGGACCGGGTCGGCGGCCGGAAGGGCGGGGGCGTCGTCGACGACCGCCACCGGCACCGGTTCCGGGGCCGGGTCCGGGTCCGGGTCAGCGGCGGCGACCGGTTCGGGCTCCGCCTCGGGCGCGGGGTCCGGGTCCGGGGCGTGGCCCGCGGGTGAGTGGGCGAGGAGGGTGCCGCCCATGAAGGCCAGGGCAGGCCAGGCGGCGACCAGGATGCGCAGCCAGGCCGGGACGTCGCCGAGGTCGAGGAGCCCGGCGGTGGCGACGTTCGCGCCGAGCGAGGCGACCAGGGCGATGAGGAACCAGCACCAGGCCAGCCGGGACGGCCCGTCGGTGCGCAGCCGACGCCAGGCGGCGACGAGGAGCAGGTCTACGGAGACCGGATAGGCCCAGGCCTTCCAGCCGTCCTGTCCAGCGGCGGCGGCGAGGTCGTGGAGGTGGGCGAAGGACAGGGCACCGGCGATGACGGCTTGCACCAGGACGGCATCCACGCGCAGCGACGAGCGGGGCATGATCAACCTCCGGGAAGGTCAGGCGGCGGCCGGGGCGGACTCGACGGCCGGGGCCGGGACCGGGGCGAGGACGCCGAGGGCGGGCCGGAACGGCGCGAGGACGGGCAGGTCCGGGACCAGGTCGGCGTGCCGGTTGCAGGTGTTCACGGCCTGGCGCAGTGACGTGTGCGGGGCGCGGATGCGGGCCCAGCCACCGGTCGAGTCGCCGGTGATGGCGACGCCGGGGGTGTCGGTGGGGATCTGGATCGCGGCCAGCACGGCGTCCGGGGCGATGTCGCCGAGGGCCATGTTCGCCGAGGTTTCGTCGTTGACCCGGTGGGCGGTGCGGCCGGTGAGCTGGGCGCGGAGCATGGTGATGCCCTTGCCGAGTTCGGAGCCGAAGCGCTGCCCGCAGATCTCCAGATAGATGCCGGCCGCGCGGCCGAGCTGGGCGAGCCGGGCCAGGGCGGTGATGATCCGGTCCCGCCGCTTCTCCTCCTCCTTGGTCGCGAAGAGGGCGAGTTCGGCGACCTCGTCGACCAGGACCACGATCGGCACCGGCCGCAGGTCTTCGGGCAGGTCCCAGATGTCGGCGGCGATCTCCGCATCGGGCACGTCGGCGGTGATCCGCTGTTCGGCCCGGATGAGCTGATAGACGTCCTGCATGTGGGACACGAGGGCGTCGAGGAGTTCGGCGGCGGTGTCGGGGTTGTCGGCGAGCGCGGAGAACCGGCGCGCCAGCGGGAACAGCTCGACGCCTTGCTTGCAGTCGATGCCCACCAGGGCGACCCGTTGCGGCGCGAGCGCGGCCACGAGGTTGCGCTGATAGACCGACTTGCCGGACTCCGTGGCCCCGAGGGTGAGCGCGTGCGGCACGGCCCGGTAGTCGCGGTAGTGCACGGCACCGTCCTCGCGCAGGGCGACCGGGACCCGCATCGGCCGGGTGTCGACCAGGGCAGGCATCTGCACCCGCTTGAGCACGTCATAGCCGGTCATGCGCACCTCGACGACGCCCGAACGCAGTTCACGGGAGGTGACCCCGTACATGGCGAACGAGTGCCGCAGCCGGTCACACGAGGCGGCCACGTCGAAGGCGTCCTGACCGGGCCGGAGCTTCAGCCGCAGCACCAGGCCGGTACGGGTCACCCGCACCCGCAGGATGCGCGGGGCCCGCGGGCCGGGAACGGGCCGGTTGGTCATCCGGGCCAGCGCCAGACGCCAACGCGGGGCAGGGACGGTGAGGCCGCAGGCATCCATGACCGAGCCGTAGCGGACCAGGACCCGCAGCGCGGCGAGGGTGACCCCGAAGGTCAGCCAGTACCAGGCGGGACGCCGCCACCGCAGGAGACCCGCAGCGGCGACGACCAGCACCAGGGCGACGATCAGCCACGTCATGGCTCAGGCCGCCTTCGAGGCCGAACCCGCAGCGGCCAGCGAGGTGACCGCGACCGCGCGGAAGGCGATCCCGTGCCGCTTCTGGCCGTTGAACTCGTTCTCCCAGGGCGAGGCGACCAGGCCGGTCAGGACCACCGGGGTGCCCATGGCCAGGTCCTCGGAGACGCCGGACTGCGGAACGGTGAGCTTGAGGATCTCCACCTCGTCGGGCGTGGAGAACATGACCTCCACGACCATCAGGGTGGCACCGTCCCTGTCGAGGGCTATCTCACCGGTACGGCGGTCCTTCACCTTGGGCTGCGGCGCCTTGGCGACCATCACGGTGGCGTTCGCGGTGTCCACGGGAATCTGACGCATCGTCTTGTCTCCTGTTGGGGCGAGGTGTTGACCGACATCCCGTCGGTGAGATCAGGAGACCGTGAGGGAGGGTGGACGCATCACCGTCCGTATGGACGTTTAGGGACGTCTGAGCTACCGTCAAAACGTCCCTAGCGGTCCCAATGAAGGGCACGTCATGGCGAACGAGCGTCTGCGCGCGGCAATTTCAGCGAAGGGCGAGACGATCCAGTCCGTTGCCGAACACGTCGGAGTGGATCCCAAGAGCGTCGAGCGGTGGATCACCACCGGCCGCACTCCGCACCGCGGGCACCGCTGGAAGGCGGCGAGCCTCCTCGAAGTCGACGAGGTCTACATCTGGCCGTCCGTGGAGAAGCAGGCGGAGAAGGCCAGCACGTCCGAGCTGATCACGTACTACCCGCACCGTGGCGCGGTGCCCGCCCCGCTCTGGTCATCCCTGATCGAGAAGGCGACGGACCAGGTCGACATCCTCGTGTACGCCGGACTGTTCCTCTTCGACAGCAATCCGGACCTGCCCGACCAGCTGGCCGAGAAGGCGAAGGCCGGCGCCCAGGTCCGCATCCTGCTCGGCGATCCCGACTCCGAAGCGGTCCGTCAGCGTGGCGAAGAGGAAGGCATCGGCGGCGACCTGGCCGCACGTGCCCGCATCACCCGGCGCTACCTCGAGCCCGCCATGTCGACGCCCGGAGTCGAAGTCCGGCTGCACGACACGATCCTCTACAACTCGATCTACCGGTTCGACGAGGACGTTCTCGTGAACCCGCACGTCCTCGGAGCTCCCGCCGGCCAGAACCCGGTGATGCACTTCCGGTACCTCCCCGGCGCGCGGACCTTCCGGCACTACATGCGGAGCTTCGACTACGCATGGGAGCAGGGCCGGGCGTCATAGCAGGCCCCGGACGTGCAACGCTGAACACATGGCCCGTGTCGACTACTTCAACGATCCCAACGCCCCGAAGGCGAACAGCCTCGTTCCCTCCGTTACCGCCGTGGCCCGCAACGAGGCCGGGGAAGTCCTGCTGATCCACAAGACCGACAACGATCTTTGGGCCCTGCCCGGAGGCGGCATCGACCTGGGCGAGTCAGCGCCCGACGCAGCCGTACGCGAGACGAAGGAAGAGACCGGCTTCGACGTGGAGGTGACCGGCCTCGTCGGCATCTACACCAACCCCGGGCACGTCATGGCGTACAACGACGGTGAGGTCCGTCAACAGTTCTCCATCTGCTTCCACGCCCGCATCACCGGCGGCCAGCTGCGGACGAGCAGCGAGAGCAAGGAAGTGGCCTTCGTCGACCCGAGCAAGCTGGACGAGCTGAACATCCACCCGTCGATGCGCATGCGGATCGAGCACGGCCTGGCCGACCGGGCGGAGCCCTACATCGGCTGATGCGCCATGCGGTCGCGAGTCCGCTCGACAGCGCCCCGGAGGTACGGCCGCGCCTTGCTGATCGCGTTGTGCACCTCGCTGCCCGGCTCATAGCGGACCAGGATCTCGTCAATCCGGATGTCGAAGTCGAAGGACTGCCCGGCGGGGCCGGTCGTCATGTCAGCGAAGATCAGGGCGTCCAGGACCGGAGAATCTTCCCGCTCATAGACGGCCAGCTCTGCCGAGAGCCCGCGCTGCTCCGCCTCGTACACGGCCCCGGAGTGATGAGCGACCAGCCGCACCAGACGCGCCGGCGCACCCAGCGATTCGAGGTGCCGGGCACCGTCGAGGGGATGGAACCCGGTGTCACGCAGCTCGGGCGCGTAGCCGATGTCATGCAGCCATGCGGCAGCGACGAGGAGATCCCGGTCTGCCTCGGACACAGCCGCGGAAGCCTCGCGAGCCCGAGCAGCCACGGCCTGAGTGTGCAGCCAGCGGTTCCCGAGAGGAGGAAGCAAGGACTCGGCGAGTTCGGCCGCTCCCTGGGGCGTGTCCAGTGCAGAAGGCATGGATGGAACGGTAGCCGAGCCGAGCAGTGAGCCGACAGGCCACGATCGAGCGGTTGCCGACCAGAGCGCGGTAAAACTTTCCCTACTTCATCAAGGCCCGCGCACGGCGCGGGCGCGCGCCGCCTCTGCGGCGCGGCCTGCCTCCTGTCTCCGCCCCGGCTGGCCGCGCCCGGCGGCGCGCTCGGCGGCTGCGGGTATGAAGTGGGGAAACACCCTCTGTGGCTGGGGCGGTCGGCTCCACGGCTTTAGGCAGCCACTTTGGGGCGAGCCTCTAAGATCATGGCCCCAACGTCGTGCTTCAACGGGCAGGTCCACAGACTGCCCGACGCGCCGGAAGCTTACGGGGCCATGATCACTCGCCCCAAAGCAGCTCCAGCCCAAAGCCGCTCCACCGACCTAACAGGGTGTCAGTCGCCCGTTTCCGTGGCCTCAACCCAATCATAGGCATCTATCCAGCCAATCACATCGGAATCTTGAGACTTCTCCACCCCTTCTTCAACTTCGTTCATCTTAAACCCCAATGCATGAGCGGCTTTACTCAGGTGCATCGTGCAAGGCTCTTCGAGGAAATGTGCATATTCTTGCGGTAGCGGCACCAGATACTCCCGATCGCCTTCAAACCTGAAGAGTCCAGCACCCGATGAGATTTCCTTGGAATGCTGATGCATTCGCAGCGCCATCTCCTCGGCATCCCTGGACAAAACCTCCAGATACCGAGGGAAGAAGGATTCATGTACGACATCAAAGTAACGGACAGCTCCAGTGAGATGCCTAGCGTCAGGCGAATTCATTGGCTCTAGGTGACTAACACGCACCCATGGAAGGGAGAGAAGTCCCTGCTGCCCCTCATGAAGTACAGCGGAGATCATAGGAGCTCGAATGACCGCCACATTGATGATGATCCTCGGAAACAGGAGTGGATGGCCGGGTTCGGGCGTGCTGAGAAGTCGGAGATGGTCAGCCGCCTTCAGCAAGGGAAGAGTGAGAGACCTGTACGTCTCCTCGCCTGTTATTTCGAGCTTTGAATTTTTCCTGAATACCTTAGCCAGTGAAATCGCAAAAGGTGCAGGCGCCCCAAAGAACGGAATTTCTTGCAGATTTAGCGCATCCCGAATATTAATCAAGAAGGAGGACGGGTCGCCCTCCTCTTCGTCGGTAACATCACTTGCGTCATGGGGACCATCTTCCCCACTGGCGTCAGAGTCGTCATCATCGGAGGCGGGCTCAATGAAAACTCTAAGCTGCTGCACATCCAGGCCCGCAATGTCAGGAAATTCGCTACTTTCACTAGGGGGCGTCTGCCGCAGGAAGAAAACGTACGGAAAGTCGCTCTGCTTACATTCGACAAGCAAGCTGAGGCGAGACCTTAGGTCGGATTCCGGCTCTTGATATCCATGCTGAAATGCGAGATCTGCAAGAATATCAATAGAGCGCACCTGGCCTGATTCGCGATCTATATATGTCCACTCTTCTTGGAGGCTAGCCTTGTGTGTCACTCCTAGCGGTGACGCTGCAATCATGTCCGCGACTACGGCTTGAAATGGATAACCAGACTTGGAGATTACTTCACGAAGGCCTTTCGCGGTAACACCTTCTTTGAGCTCCGCAAATGGCGGCGGGTTCAAATTCTCCATGTCTCCTCATTCAAGTCGGGCTGCGTCAATCGTGCCAGATTTTCCTCCCGTCCGTAGGCATTTTGCAGTCAACAACGCACGAGCGCCCTCCCGGGCCGTCTTCGGGCCGTGGAAGGGCGCTCAACGTTGACCAACGTCGACAGCTACTGACAGCTCAGCAGCAGGTCAGAACGTTGATCGATGAGGCGGCCACAGGTCAAGGCCGCCCGTGATCAGTTGTGGCTGTGCAGGACCTCGTTCAGGCCGCCCCAGACCGCGTTGTTCGGGCGGGCCTCGACCGTGCCGGTGACGGAGTTGCGGCGGTAGAGGATGTTGGAGGCGCCGGACAGCTCACGTGCCTTGACGACCTCGCCGTCGGGCATGGTGACGCGGGTACCCGCGGTGACGTACAGGCCGGCCTCGACCACGCACTCGTCACCGAGGGCGATGCCGACGCCCGCCTCGGCGCCGACCAGGCAGCGCTCGCCGATGACGATGCGCACGTTGCCGCCGCCGGAGAGGGTGCCCATGGTGGAGGCGCCGCCGCCGATGTCGGAGCCGTCGCCGACGACGACACCGGCCGAGATACGGCCCTCGACCATCGACGTGCCGAGCGTGCCGGCGTTGAAGTTGACGAAGCCCTCGTGCATGACGGTGGTGCCCTCGGCGAGGTGCGCGCCGAGCCGTACGCGGTCGGCGTCGGCGATGCGGACGCCCTTGGGGGCGACGTAGTCCGTCATGCGGGGGAACTTGTCGACGGAGGTGACGGCCAGGTGCAGGCCCTCGGCGCGGGCGTTGAGCCGCACCTTCTCCAGGTCGTCCACGGCGACCGGGCCGAGGGAGGTCCAGGCGACGTTGGCGAGGTGGGCGAAGACGCCGTCCAGGTTCTGGCCGTGCGGCCGGACCAGACGGTGGGAGAGCAGGTGGAGGCGCAGGTAGACGTCGTGGGCGTCGACGGGCTTCTCCGCGAGCGAGGAGATGACCGTGCGGACCGCGACCACCTCGACGCCCCGGCGGGCGTCCGGACCGACCGCCGCGGTGGCGCCGCCGCCCAGGAGTTCCGCGGCCTGCTCGGCGGAGAGCCGCTCGGTGCCGGACGGGCCGGGCTCGTCGGCCAGTACGGGGGCGGGGAACCAGGTGTCGAGAACGGTGCCGTCGGCGGCGACGGTGGCGAGGCCGGCGGCCACCGCGCCGGAGGTGCTGTGAGCAGTCGTGTCGGTCATGAGGGCAACCTAACCAACCGGCGCCCACGGACGCGAACCGGTACGGACCACGTCTCAGCGTGCGGTCCGCACGAACGGCGGTCCCCGCGGTGTGGCGCACACGGCCACGAGAAGCCCCGTCCCGGGCGGCACACCGCCACGGAACAGCCCCGCCCCAGGGGCGACACGCACCGCCGCAGAACGGTCCGCCCAGGGCGACGCCCACCGATCAGTGCGCCCCGCCCATATTGAGCACCACCACCCCGGCGATGATCAGCGCGATGCCACCGGCCTTGGCCGCGGTGAGCCCCTCGCCCATGAACATCGTGCCGATCACCGCGATGGCGGCCGTCCCGACCCCGGACCAGATGGCGTACGCCGTCCCGACCGACAGGGTCTTCAGGGTCTGCGCGAGCAGGGCGAACGCCACCAGGTACCCGGCGACGGTGACGACCGAGGGCCACAGCCGGGTGAATCCCTCGCTGTACTTCATGGCGGTCGTCCCGACCACTTCCGCTGCGATGGCTCCGGCGAGCAGTGCGTACCCCATGACGGCGATCGTAGCCAGGGACGACCACACGCACGTGGCCCCCGGCACAGTGCCGGGGGCCACGTGACCGAACCGCTCGCTCAGACGTTGAAGCCCAGCGCCCGGAGCTGCTCACGGCCGTCGTCCGTGATCTTGTCGGGGCCCCACGGCGGCATCCAGACCCAGTTGATGCGCAGTTCGCTGACCAGGCCGTCCGTGGCGGACTTGGCCTGGTCCTCGATGACGTCCGTCAGCGGGCAGGCCGCGGAGGTCAGGGTCATGTCGACGGTCGCCACATTGGAGTCGTCGACGTGGATGCCGTAGATGAGGCCGAGGTTGACGACGTCGATGCCCAGTTCGGGGTCGACGACGTCCATCAGGGCCTCGCGGAGCTCCTCCTCCGAGGCCGGCTTCATCTCCAGGGTCTCGCTCATGCCGTTGTCCTTTCGGCGTCGGCGCCCAGCGCCTGGGCCGTCGCGTCCTTCCACGCCATCCAGCTGAGGAGGGCGCACTTCACCCGGGCCGGGTACTTGGACACCCCGGCGAACGCGACCGCGTCCTCCAGGATCTCCTCCATCGCGTCGTCGGGCTCGATCTTCCCCTTGGACTGCATCAGCTCCAGGAAGGTCCCCTGGATCCGCTGCGCCTCGGCGAGGTCCTTGCCGACCAGCAGGTCGTTCAGCACGGAGGCGGATGCCTGGCTGATGGAACAGCCCTGCCCCTCGTAGCTGACGTCGCTGATCTTCGTGCCGTCGTACTTCACGCGGAGCGTGATCTCGTCACCGCACGTCGGGTTGACGTGGTGCACCTCGGCGTCGCCGTCCCTGAGACCACGCCCGTGCGGGTTCTTGTAGTGGTCCAGGATGACGTCCTGGTACATGGAGTCCAGCTTCACGCCTCAGCTCCTCATCCGAAGAAGTTCCGTACGTGCTCCAGGCCGTCGACCAGTGCGTCGATCTCGGCCGGCGTGGAGTACAGATAGAACGACGCCCGCGTGGTCGCAGGAATTCCGTACCGCAGGCAGACAGGGCGGGCGCAGTGGTGACCCACGCGTACCGCGATGCCCTGTTCGTCGAGGACCTGACCCACGTCGTGCGGGTGGATGTCGCCGAGCGTGAACGAGATCGCCGCGCCCCGGTCCTCGGCCGTCGTGGGGCCGATGATGCGCAGGTCCGGGACCTCGGCCAGGCGCTTGACCGCGTACTCGGTGATGGCGTGCTCATGGGCGAGGATCTTGTCCATGCCGATGGCCGACAGGTAGTCGATCGCCGCGCCGAGACCGACCGCCTGGGCGATCGGCGGGGTGCCCGCCTCGAACTTGTGCGGGGCCGGCGCGTAGGTCGACGAGCTCATCGAGACGGTCTCGATCATCTCGCCGCCGCCGAGGAACGGAGGCAGGTCCTCCAGCAGTTCCTGGCGGCCCCAGAGCACGCCTATGCCGGTCGGGCCGCACATCTTGTGGCCGGTGAAGGCCACGAAGTCGGCCTGGAGGGCCTGGACGTCCAGCGGCATGTGCGGCGCGGCCTGGGAGGCGTCGATGCAGACGAGCGCGCCGACCTCCTGGGCGCGGCGCACGATCGCCTCGACCGGGTTGACCGTGCCCAGGATGTTGGAGACCAGCACGAAGGAGACGATCTTCGTCTTCTCGGTGATGACCTCGTCGATGTTGGAGAGGTCGAGCCGGCCGTCGTCGGTCAGCCCGAACCACTTCAGCTTCGCGCCGGTGCGCTGCGCGAGGAGCTGCCACGGCACGATGTTGGAGTGGTGCTCCATCTCCGTGATGACGATCTCGGTCTCGTGGTCGACCCGGTAGGGCTCGTCGGCCCAGCCGAGCATGTTGGCCACGAGGTTGAGCGACTCGGAGGCGTTCTTGGTGAAGATCACCTCGTCGCGCGAGGGCGCGTTGACGAACTCCGCGACCTTGTCGCGCGCGCCCTCGTACAGCGCCGTGGCCTCCTCGGCGAGCACATGCACACCGCGGTGGACGTTGGCGTTGTAGCGCTCGTAGTACTCGCTCAGGGCGTCCAGCACCTGGCGCGGCTTCTGGCTGGTCGCCGCGTTGTCCAGGTACACGAGCTTCCGGCCGTCGTGGACCTGCCGGTCCAGGACGGGGAAGTCCTTGCGGATCGCCTCGGTGTCGAGGAGGCCCGGCAGCTGTGTCACTCGGATGCGCCACCCTTCGTGTATGCCTCGTAGCCCTCGTTCTCCAGCTTGTCGGCGAGCTCGGGACCGCCGGACTCGACGATGCGGCCGCCGGCGAACACGTGGACGTGGTCGGGCTTGATGTAGCGCAGGATGCGCGTGTAGTGCGTGATCAGCAGGGTGCCGACCTCGCCGGACTCGCGGACGCGGTTGACGCCCTCGGAGACGATGCGCAGGGCGTCGACGTCCAGGCCGGAGTCGGTCTCGTCGAGGATCGCGATCCTCGGCTTGAGCAGCTCGAGCTGGAGGATCTCGTGGCGCTTCTTCTCACCGCCGGAGAAGCCCTCGTTGACGTTGCGCTCGGCGAAGGCGGGGTCCATGTTGAGGCGCTCCATGGCCTCCTTGACCTCCTTCACCCAGGTGCGCAGCTTGGGGGCCTCGCCGCGGACGGCGGTGGCGGAGGTGCGCAGGAAGTTGGAGACCGAGACGCCGGGGACCTCGACCGGGTACTGCATGGCGAGGAACACGCCGGCGCGGGCGCGCTCGTCGACGGACATCTCCAGGACGTCCTCACCGTCGAGGGTGACGGTGCCGCCGGAGATCGTGTACTTGGGGTGACCGGCGAGCGCGTAGGCGAGGGTCGACTTGCCGGAGCCGTTGGGGCCCATGATGGCGTGCGTCTCGCCCTGCTTCACGGTGAGGTCGACGCCCTTGAGGATCTCCTTCGTGGCGTTGTCGGCCTCGACGGTGACGTGCAGGTCTCGGATTTCAAGCGTTGCCATGGGTGCCTCAGGACTCCTGGGTGAGGGAGACGAGCACGTCGTCCCCTTCGATCTTTACGGGGTATACGGGGACGGGGCGCGTCGCCGGGAGGGCGTCGGGCTTGCCGGAACGGAGGTCGAAACGCGAGCCGTGCAGCCAGCACTCGATGTGGCAGTCGTCCACCTCGCCCTCCGCGAGGGAGACGTTCGCGTGCGAGCAGATGTCGTGGATGGCGAACACCTCCCCCTCGGTCCGCACGATGGAGACCGGCGTGCCGTCGAGTTCCACCCGCTTCGGGGTGTCCTCCTCCAGCTCGCTCAGCCCGCAGGCGCGTCGGTACGTCATGCGACCGCCGCCTCCAGCTCCTCCTCGATCTTGGCGATCAGGCGCTCCTCGATGTCCGGGACGCCGATCTGCTGGACGAGTTCGGCGAAGAAGCCGCGGACCACCAGACGGCGGGCGTCCTGCTCGGGGATGCCGCGGGCCATCAGGTAGAAGAGCTGCTCGTCGTCGAAGCGGCCGGTGGCACTCGCGTGCCCCGCTCCGACGATCTCGCCGGTCTCGATCTCCAGGTTGGGCACGGAGTCGACGCGGGCGCCGTCGGTGAGGACCAGGTTGCGGTTCATCTCGTAGGTGTCGGTGCCCTCGGCCTTGGCCTCGATGAGCACGTCACCGATCCACACGGCGTGCGCGTCGTCGCCCTGGAGCGCGCCCTTGTAGGCGACGTTGGACTTGCAGTGCGGGACGTTGTGGTCGACCAGGAGGCGGTGCTCCTGGTGCTGGCCGGCGTCGGTGAAGTACAGGCCGTACAGCTCGGCCTCGCCGCCGGGGCCGGCGTAGGTCACGCGCGGGTGGAGGCGTACGAGGTCGCCGCCGAAGGTGACGACCACCGACTTGAAGGAGGCGTCGCGGCCGAGGAGGGCGTCGTGCTGGGCGGCGTGCACCGCCTTGTCGTCCCAGTCCTGGACGGAGACGACGGTGAGCTTGGCGCCGTCGCCGAGCACGTACTCGACGTTGGCGGCGAGCACCGCGTCACCGGTGTGGTCGATGACCACGAGGGCCTCGGCGAAGGCGCCGAGCTCGACCACCTGGTGGGCGTAGGCGGTGCCGCCCTCGCCGTGCACCGCGATGCGGATCGGCTCGGTGAGGACGGTCTCCTTGGGCACGGTCACGACCGAGGCCCGCTCGAAGGCGGAGTACGCCTGGGCGGCGACGCGGTCCACCGGGGTGCCGGCGCGGCCGAGCCGCGCGTCGTCGCGGCCGACGGTCTCGACGACGACGCCCTCGGGCGCCTCGACGGTGACCTTGAGGCCCCCGTCGGTGGCGGTGGCGGTGCCGTCGTGCAGACCGCGCAGCCGCTCCAGCGGGGTGAACCGCCACTCCTCCTCGCGGCCGTGGGGGACGGGGAAGTCCGCCACGTCGAAGGACGGGGGCGCGCTCATGCGGGTCGCGACGGTCGACTCCGCGGCGACCGCGATCGAGCCCGCGGTGGTGGAACCCACGGGGATGTTCTGAGCCTCAGCCATGGCTGTCGTAGTGCTCGCTTTCCTTTGCGTAAGGGGCTTGACGGAACGGCGCTGGTGCTTAGCCGACCGCGCCTTCCATCTGCAGCTCGATCAGCCGGTTGAGCTCGAGCGCGTACTCCATGGGCAGTTCCTTGGCGATCGGCTCGACGAAGCCGCGCACGATCATCGCCATCGCCTCGAACTCGCTCAGACCGCGGCTCATCAGGTAGAAGAGCTGGTCCTCGGAGACCTTGGAGACGGTCGCCTCGTGGCCCATGGACACGTCGTCCTCGCGGACGTCCACGTAGGGGTAGGTGTCCGAGCGGGAGATGGTGTCGACGAGCAGCGCGTCGCAGAGCACGTTGGACTTGGAGCCCGGGGCGCCCTCGCCGATCTCGATCAGACCGCGGTACGACGTACGGCCACCGCCGCGGGCCACCGACTTGGAGACGATGTTGGACGAGGTGTTCGGGGCCATGTGGACCATCTTGGCGCCCGCGTCCTGGTGCTGGCCCTCGCCGGCGAAGGCGATGGACAGCGTCTCACCCTTGGCGTGCTCGCCCATGAGGTAGACGGCCGGGTACTTCATCGTCACCTTGGAGCCGATGTTGCCGTCGACCCACTCCATGGTCGCGCCCTCGTAGGCCACGGCGCGCTTGGTGACCAGGTTGTAGACGTTGTTCGACCAGTTCTGGATGGTCGTGTAGCGGCAGCGGGCGTTCTTCTTGACGATGATCTCGACGACGGCGCTGTGCAGCGAGTCCGACTTGTAGATCGGGGCGGTGCAGCCCTCGACGTAGTGCACGTAGGCACCCTCGTCGACGATGATCAGGGTCCGCTCGAACTGGCCCATGTTCTCGGTGTTGATCCGGAAGTAGGCCTGGAGCGGGATCTCGACGTGCACGCCCGGCGGGACGTAGATGAAGGAGCCGCCCGACCACACGGCGGAGTTCAGCGACGCGAACTTGTTGTCGCCGACCGGGATGACCGTGCCGAAGTACTCCTTGAAGAGCTCCGGGTGCTCCTTCAGCGCGGTGTCGGTGTCGAGGAAGATGACGCCCTGCTCCTCCAGGTCCTCACGGATCTGGTGGTAGACGACCTCCGACTCGTACTGGGCGGCGACACCGGCGACGAGGCGCTTCTTCTCGGCCTCCGGGATGCCCAGCTTGTCGTAGGTGTTCTTGATGTCCTCGGGCAGGTCCTCCCAGGACTCCGCCTGCTTCTCCGTGGAGCGCACGAAGTACTTGATGTTGTCGAAGTCGATGCCGGAGAGGTCGGAGCCCCAGTTCGGCATGGGCTTCTTCTCGAACAGGCGCAGGCCCTTGAGGCGGAGCTTGGTCATCCACTCCGGCTCGTCCTTCTTCGCGGAGATGTCCCGGACGACGTCCTCGTTCAGGCCGCGGCGCGCCGACGCACCAGCCTCGTCACGGTCGGCCCAGCCGTATTCGTAGTTGCCCAGACCCTCCAGCTCGGGGTGGGCAGTCTCCGTGGGGAGAGTCATGCGGGGTTCCTCCCGGACGTGCTTTCAGATGCGTGGTGGGAAATCTTGGGGATGAACGTCGTGCAGACGCCGTCGCCGTGCGCGATGGTGGCCAGTCGCTGCACATGCGTACCGAGAATCTCGGCGAAAAATTCCGTCTCGGCCTCGCAGAGCTGCGGAAACTTCTCGGCGGCGTGGGCGACCGGGCAGTGGTGCTGGCAGAGCTGCTCACCGACCGGCGCGCTGCGCGCAGTCGCAGCGTACCCGTCCACGCTCAGGGCCTTGGCCAGCGCTTCCGTCCGCTCCTCGGGAGCCGCGGCCTCGACCGCCTTGCGGTAGGTGTCCGCCTGGGCGGCGATCCGGGCACGGGCGAACGCGGCGATCGCCTCGCCGCCGCCCTCCCGCTCACCGATCCACCGCAGGGCGTCCAGGGCCAGTTTGTCGTACGACTGGTCGAAGGCGTCCCGCCCGCAGTCGGTGAGGGCGAAGACCTTGGCCGGGCGCCCGCGCGTGCGCGCGCCGTAGACGCGCCGCTCGCGGGCTTCCACGACGTTGTCCGCGGCCAGCGCGTCCAGGTGCCGGCGTACGGCCGCCTGGGTGAGGCCGAGCCGCTCGGCGAGCTCGGCGACGGTCGACGGGCCGTGGTCCAGGACGGAGCGGGCGACGCGGTTGCGGGTGGACCGCTCACCGGTTGCCAGTTCCTCGTGGGAAGCCTCGCCGACGTTTTTCACAACGCCATTGTTGCGTAATTCATCTGAGCCGGGCAAGCCGCGCCCGGACGGTCCGAAGGTGCGCTGCATCACTTAGGTATACCTAATGTGACCTGCGGAAACGATCTTTGATCGATCAAATCGGTGGCGTCCCGCAGCACCTTCCGGGAGACTCCGGGACCATGCCCACACCCCCTCCGACCGGCCCTCTTGTCACCCGCGACACCCTCACCGCGCAGCTTCGCGAGCTGGGCGTGCGGCCCGGCGAGACCCTCCTCGCGCACACCTCGCTCAGCTCCCTCGGCTGGGTCAACGGCGGTCCGGTCACGGTCGTCCGGGCGCTGCTGGACGCGCTGGGCCCGGACGGCACGCTGGTGGTGCCCACCCAGTCCGCGGACCTCTCCGACCCCGCGCTGTGGCAGGCACCGCCGGTGCCCGAGGAGTGGTGGGAGACCATCCGGGCGACCATGCCCGCCTACGACCCGCTGACCACGCCCTCGCGCGGGGTCGGCGTGATCCCGGAGACCGTACGGACCTGGCCGGGCGCGGCGCGCAGCGCGCACCCCCAGACGTCGTTCGCGGCGGTGGGCGCCCGCGCGGCGGAGATCGTCGCGGGGCACGCGCCCGACTGCCGGCTCGGCGAGCGCAGCCCGCTGGCCGCGCTGGAGCGGCTCGGCGCGCGGGTGCTGCTGCTCGGCACCGGGTACGACACCTGCACCGGCTTCCACCTCGCCGAGTACCGCGTCCCGTCCCCGCGCGTGACGGTGGGCCGCCCCGGCCCGCACGGCTGGGAGACGGTGACCGAGGTGTCGATCACCTCCGAGCGCTTCGACGAGCTGGGACACGACTTCGAACGGGACCGTCCCGTCGTACGCGGCCGGGCCGGGGCGGCCGAGGCGCGGCTGTTCCCCCTGGCGGACGCGGTGGCCTACGCCGAGCGCTGGCTGGCGACGCACCGCCCCCGCGAGGAGGAGTGCCGGCACCCGGCGGTCTGAGCCCCCGGCCGCCTCCCTAGACTCGTGACCCATGCGAAGTGAGCCCGTGGTCCAGGTGCAGGCCCTGGTGAAGCGGTACGGCACGAAGACCGCGGTGGACGGCCTCGACCTGGTGGCCCGGCAGGGCGTGACCGCCGTGCTCGGCCCCAACGGGGCGGGCAAGACGACCACGGTCGAGACCTGCGAGGGGTACCGGCGGCCGGATTCCGGCACGATACGCGTCCTGGGCCTCGACCCGGTGAAGCAGTCCGCGGCGCTGCGGCCCCGCGTCGGGGTGATGCTCCAGTCCGGCGGCGTCTACTCGAGTGCGCGGGCGGACGAGATGCTCCGGCACGTGGCGAAGCTGCACGCGCATCCGCTGGACGTGGACGCGCTGATCGAGCGCCTCGGGCTCGGCTCCTGCGGCCGTACGTCGTACCGGCGGCTCTCCGGCGGCCAGCAGCAGCGGCTCGCCCTCGCCATGGCCGTGGTGGGGCGCCCGGAGCTGGTGTTCCTGGACGAGCCGACCGCCGGCCTAGACCCGCAGGCCCGCCGCGCCACCTGGGACCTGGTCCGGGATCTGCGCGCGGACGGCGTCTCCGTCATCCTCACCACCCACCACATGGACGAGGCCGAGCAGCTCGCCGACGACGTGGCGGTCATCGACGCCGGCCGGGTCATCGCCCAGGGCTCCCCCGAGGAGCTGTGCAGGGGCGGCGCCGAGAACACGCTCCGCTTCTCCGGACGGCCGGGCCTGGACATGGCGTCCCTGCTGAAGGCCCTCCCTCCCGGCTCCTCGGGCGCCGAGGTGGCCCCGGGCTCGTACCGGGTCGTCGGCAAGGTCGACCCGCAACTGCTCGCCACGGTGACGTCCTGGTGCGCGCAGCACGGGGTGATGCCGGACCGGATCTCGGTGGAACGGCACACCCTCGAAGATGTCTTTCTGGAGCTCACCGGCAAGGAGCTGCGCTCGTGACGGCCACCGGCACCTACTCACCGAAGCCGGGCGCGGCACCCCTGGCCCGCATGATCGCCGCGCAGGCCGCGCTCGAGACGAAGATGCTGCTGCGCAACGGCGAGCAGCTGCTGCTGACGGTGATCATCCCCACCCTGCTGCTGGTGCTCTTCAGCACCGTGGACGTGGTGGACACCGGTGAGGGCGAGGCGGTGGATTTCCTCGCCCCTGGCATCCTCGCGCTCGCGGTGATGTCGACGGCGTTCACCGGGCAGGCCATCGCGACCGGCTTCGAGCGCCGGTACGGCGTCCTGAAACGGCTGGCCTCCTCCCCGCTGCCGCGCTGGGGCCTGATGACCGCGAAGACGCTGTCGGTGCTGGTCACCGAGGTCCTCCAGGTGATCCTCGTCACGGTGATCGCGCTCGCGCTCGGCTGGTCCCCGCAGGGCAGCCCCCTCGCGGTGTTCCTGCTGCTGGTCCTCGGCACCGCCGCCTTCTCCGGGCTCGGCCTGCTGATGGCGGGCACCCTGAAGGCCGAGGCGACGCTCGCCGCCGCCAACCTGGTGTTCCTGCTGCTGCTCGTCGGCGGCGGGGTGGTCGTACCACTGGACAGGTTCCCGGCCCCGGCCCAGGACGTCCTGGGCCTGCTGCCGATCTCCGCGCTCTCGGAGGGCCTGCGGGACGTACTCCAGCACGGAGCCGGAATGCCGTGGACCGACCTCGGCATCCTCACTGTGTGGGCGGTCGCAGGTCTCGCAGCGGCCGGGAGATTCTTCCGCTGGGAGTAGCCGTATCCGCGTGCCCGCGGCAGTCGCGCCTACCCCAGTGCCTCAAGGACCTGGGAGGTCCCCCCCCAGGGCGGCACGGGTGGGCGGTGGGGGTACCTCCCGCTCATGGGGATCCCTCCCGCGCGAGCGGAGCCGAGAGTGATGGGGAGGCACCCCGCAAACGCCGGGCTGCGCAGCCTCCCCCGGCCAGGACGGACCCTCGTGAAACCATGCACAAGCGGCGTCCTACGATGGGACGCGTGCCAAACGTGACCCGCGCCGACGCCCAGGCGGCCCTGCGCAACCCGCTCGCCTTCATCGCCGCACGCTGGACCCCGGATCCCCGGACCGTCCGGCGGGCGGCCCTCACCGCGCTCGTCATGGCGGTCGTCATCGTGGTCACCGGCGGTGCCGTGCGGCTGACCGGCTCCGGCCTGGGCTGCCCGACCTGGCCCAAGTGCACCGACGACTCGCTCACCACGACCAGCGAGATGGGTCTGCACGGCGTCATCGAGTTCGGCAACCGCCTGCTGACGTACGTGCTGTGCGCCGCCGTCGGCTGGGCGATCATCGCCGCCCGCTCGGAGAAGCCGTACCGGCGCGGCCTGACCCGGCTGGGGTGGGCGCAGTTCTGGGTCGTCATGGGCAACGCGATCCTCGGTGGCATCGTGGTCCTCGTCGGCCTGAACCCGTACACGGTCGCGGCGCACTTCCTGCTCTCCACCGCGCTGATCGCGGTCGCCACGGTGATGTGGCAGCGCACCCGGGAGGGCGACGCGGAGCCCCGGCCGCTGGTCGGCAAGGCCGTGCAGCAGCTGGTGTGGTCCATGGTGGCCGCCTCCGCGCTGCTGATCGCGGTCGGCACGGTGGTCACCGGCGCGGGCCCGCACGCGGGCGACTCCAGCGATGTCCCGCGGATGCCGCTCGACTGGGAGACGGTCAGCAAGCTGCACGCCGTACTGGCGTGGATCGTGGTGACGCTGACGTTCGCCCTGTGGTTCGTCCTGAAGGCGGTCGACGCCCCCGCCGGCCCGCTGGCCCGCACCCGCGAGCTGTTCCTGATCCTGCTCGGACAGGGGGCGCTGGGTTACATCCAGTACTTCACCGATCTTCCCGAAGTGCTGGTCGGCCTTCATATGTTCGGCTCGTGCGTGATGTGGATCTGGGTGGTCCGGGTGCTGCTGTCGCTGCGCGAGCGCCCTTCCGGAGAGATGTCTCCCCTGGCTACCGGCTCGACCGGACGACTTGAGCCTGCTGCCGGCTGACGGTGGCGTGCGCCGCACGGGGCGGGGAACGAGCTCGCGCAAGGCGGGATCGGGTACGTCCAGTACGGACCACCCCCGCAGGCGGCGCACGCCCCCTGCTCAACGAGCCGTCGGCCTTGTGGTCACCCCGGCCCTCGCGCAGGGTCACGGTGGCGCGGGCGAAGGTCAGCAGGTCCAGGTCGGCCCACACGTCCCGCGTCCAGTTGGCGGCCCGGTCCATCTCCGGCGGCAACGCGTCCACGGACGGCGCCCCGCACAGAACCCGGCCGACGGTGTGCAGCTCCCTCCGGGGGGGCGAGGGTGACAGAGCGTTTGCATAGCCGCTGGTGCGCTCAGGTGAGACGGCACCGTGCGGAGCGGGGACGAACGTGCAGGTCGGGGGGCGGGTGTACGAGGTTCGCCCCCGCCGCCCCTTCCCGTCCCGACCTGGGGCTCCGCCCCAGACCCCGCTCCTCAAACGCCGGAGAGGCTGAGACTTAGCCCCTCCGGCGTTTGAGGAGCGGGGGTCCGGGGGCAGCGCCCCCGGGGGACGGGAACGGGAAGGGGCGGCGGGGGCGAACCAGGCGGCCCGACGCCCGAAGGATGAGCGGCCCGGCCCTCAACCGAGGCTGTACACCCTGCCCGCGTTCCCCGAGGCGATCAGACCGGCTACCCGCTGCGCGTCGTCCAGCGACCACGCGCCCTCGGCGACCCAGGTGCCGAGCACCCGACCGAGGGCCTCGCGGAACAGATGCGCGCCGACCACGTGCAGCTCGGGCAGGCCGCGGGCGCCGCTGGAGAAGAGGATCTTGCCGAAGGGGGCGAGTTCCAGGATCTCCGCGAGGACGGTCGCCGCGCGGGCGCCGGTGCGGACCAGGGCGGCGCCGCAGTCTGCGTAGACGTGCGGGAAGACACCGGCGAGGTGGGCGGCGTGGCGGTGGTACGGGTAGCCGTGCAGCAGCACCAGGTCGGTGCCGAGACCGGCGGTGGCCCGGACGAAGTCGGTCAGCAGGACCGGGTCGGTGCGGTCGACGCGGGCGCCCGGTGCGGCGAGACCGGCGTGGAGCTGGAGGGGCCGGCCCGAGGCGACGGCGATCCACAGCAGATGCCGTAGCAGCACGGGGTCGCTCAGTTCGTCCCCGGCCCGGCGGGCGGCCAGCCAGCGCCCCGCCGCGCCGCGCACCTCCCCCGGTCCGGGCGGCTCGGGGGCGAGCGCCAGGCCGTGGCGCACGCCGGCGACGGAGGTGAAGGCGACGGCGTGCGCGGCGGCCGCGTGCACCGACTCGGCGAGGTTGGCGAGGAAGGACTCGACGGTGCCGGAGGTGTCGGCGACCTGTTCGGCGAGCTGTTCCAGGCGGACGATCTCGTGCGCCTCGGCGTCCCCGGCCGTGCCCAGCTCGGCGGGTCCTGTGAGGTCGCCGGGCAGTCCGGTGTCGACGAGGTAGGCGGTGATCCCGCTGCCCCGCAGCAGCCGCCGCCCGGCCTCGATCACGCCGAGTTCACGGCGCCGGGCGAGGTAGCGGGCGGGCGGGCAGTGCGGTTCCAGGCCGAGCAGGGGTGGACACCAGCGGCGTACGGCGAAGCCGGTCTGGGTGTCGAAGAGGGTGGTGCCGGGGGCGGGCGGGCCCTCGGTGGGGGCGAGCTGGGCCTCGAAGGTGCCCAGGCCCAGCTCTGTGCGGAGCACTCCGTGGCAGTACTGGTCCACGAGTGAGGGCGTTTCGATCATCCGGGGCTCCCCGTCGTGGACCGTGTGCGTCACAGGTCCTAACGGGTGAACCCCGGTGAGGTGGCGCGGCAGCGGCTGCGATCTGCCGGTCGTTCGACGGGTGCGCGCCGGTGGGGGCTGGTCGCGCAGTTCCCCGCGCCCCTGGGATGCTGCTGCTCAGCCCCCTACCTGGATTCCGGCCATCCTGTTCCACTCGTACGGCCCTGTCTTCACCTTCGCCGCGAACTCGCCGTCGAAGTTCTCGTGCCTCGTGATGCCCGCCTTCTCGACGGCCTTCTCGGCGATCTCCATGGACGGGGCGAAGACGTCGCCCCAGTCGCCGTCCTCGCCGACGAGGACGATGCGGGCGCCGCGCTGTCCGAGGTACGCGATCTGTCCCTCGGCGCCGCCGTGTGCCGTGGCGAAGCCGCTGATCTGCTTGGCGAGCCGGGTCGCCTTCTGCTCGGCCTTCGGGTCCACCTGCTGCGTGTCTGCCATGACCAGGATGCTACCGACGGGTAGATCGAACGGCGACGGGCGGGGTCCGTGGCCTTGACCACGTACCCCGCCCGGTCGGCGGACAAGGAGCGGTCACCGCAGGAACGGGTCCACCGCGATGGCCACGAAGAGCAGCGACACATAGGTGATGGACCAGTGGAACAGCCGCATCTCCTTCAGCTTGGCGCCCGTCACCTCGGCCTTCGCGCGGTTCAGCAGCGCGTGCGCCTCCCACAGCCACCAGCCGCCCGCCGCGAGGGCGACCGCCGTGTAGAACCAGCCGGTGTAGCCGAGCGGGGTGAGCAGCAGCGACACCGCGACCATGACCCAGCTGTAGAGCACGATCTGCTTGGCGACCACCTTGTTGGAGGCGATGACCGGCAGCATCGGCACGCCGACGCGCGCGTAGTCGTCCTTCACCTTCATGGACAGCGGCCAGTAGTGCGGCGGCGTCCAGAAGAAGATGACGAGGAAGAGGATGACCGGTGCCCACGACAGCGAGTTGGTGACCGCGGACCAGCCGATCAGCACCGGCATGCAGCCGGCGATGCCGCCCCACACGATGTTCTGCGACGTGCGCCGCTTGAGGATCATCGTGTAGACGACGACGTAGAAGAGGAGCGCGCCGAGGGAGAGCCACGCGGACAGCCAGTTGACGGCGAGCCCGAACATCAGGGTCGAGACGACCGCGAGGGTGATGCCGAAGGCCAGGCACTCGCGCGGGCTGACCATGCCGGTCACCAGCGGACGCTGCGAGGTGCGGTCCATCAGCGCGTCGATGTCGCGGTCGATGTACATGTTGAGCGCGTTCGCGCCGCCCGCGGACAGGTAGCCGCCGACGCAGGTCAGCAGCACCAGCTTCAGGTCGGGCACGCCCTGCTGCGCCAGGAACATCACCGGGACGGTGGTGATGAGCAGCAGTTCGATGATCCGCGGCTTGGTGAGAGCCACGAATGCCATCACACGGGCCCCGAACGGCCGATGAGCAGGGCTCTGACTCGCCCCCAGTACCCCCGCTGGACGGGATTCAACGGCCGTCACGCACACCCCTACAGAGACATCCCAGCAAGCCTCCCCAGGTGAAGTGGCGGTAAAGGCTCGCGCGTACCACGCCACTGTAGACGTTGCCCAGACCCGGACATTCGCGGGGGTCCGTTCGTGTTGGCCGGCGTCCTCCGAGGTGCACCCCGAAGCTCGATTGAGCACCCGGATGAGCGGCTCCGTATTCATCTGCCGAATGGGAAAACGAACCGGTCAGGAGGCGGATCCAGCAGAGTGCCCGCACTCTGGAATGACTCGGAAAAAGGCACGTCCTACGGGGGTAGGCTCGACCACGCCGGTGGGCAGTCACCGGCCGTCCGAATCCATGTGGAGAGGAGCCCTGACTCAGGGTGAGCAACAAGCCGACCACCACAGACCTCGAGTGGACCGAGTTGGATCAGCGGGCCGTCGACACCGCCCGCGTCCTGGCCGCCGATGCCGTACAGAAGGTCGGTAACGGCCATCCGGGTACGGCGATGAGTTTGGCGCCCGCCGCCTACACCCTCTTCCAGAAGGTGATGCGGCACGACCCGGCGGACGCCGACTGGGTCGGGCGCGACCGTTTCGTGCTGTCCGCCGGCCATTCGTCCCTGACCCTCTACACCCAGCTCTACCTGGCCGGTTTCGGCCTGGAGCTGGACGACCTGAAGGCCTTCCGCACCTGGGGTTCGAAGACCCCGGGCCACCCGGAGTACGGGCACACCACGGGCGTGGAGACCACGACCGGCCCGCTGGGCCAGGGTGTCGCCAACGCGGTGGGCATGGCGATGGCCGCCCGCTACGAGCGCGGCCTGTTCGACCCGGAGGCCGCCGAGGGCGAGTCGCCGTTCGACCACTTCGTCTACTGCATCGCCGGTGACGGCTGCCTCCAGGAGGGCATCTCCGCCGAGGCGTCCTCGCTGGCCGGGCACCAGAAGCTGGGCAACCTGGTGCTGCTGTGGGACGACAACCACATCTCCATCGAGGGCGACACCGAGACGGCCGTCTCCGAGGACGTCGTCAAGCGGTACGAGGCGTACGGCTGGCACGTGCAGCGCGTGGCCCCGAAGCCGGACGGCGACCTGGACCCGAACGCGATCTACGACGCGGTCCAGGAGGCGAAGAAGGTCACGGACAAGCCGTCCTTCATCGCCATGCGGTCGATCATCGCCTGGCCCGCGCCGAACGCGCAGAACACCGAGGCCGCGCACGGCTCGGCGCTGGGCGACGACGAGGTCGCGGCCACCAAGCGTGTGCTGGGCTTCGACCCCGAGCAGACGTTCGAGGTGACCGACGAGGTCATCGGTCACACCCGCAAGGCGCTGGAGCGGGGCCAGGCGGCCCGCGCGGTGTGGGAGAAGTCCTTCCAGCAGTGGCGGGACAACAACCCCGAGCGCGCCGCCGAGTACGACCGGATCGCCGCCGGTGAGCTGCCCAAGGGCTGGCAGGACACCATCCCGGTGTTCGAGCCGGGCAAGGGCGTGGCCACCCGTGCCGCGTCCGGCAAGGTGCTGCAGGCGCTCGGCGCGGTGGTCCCGGAGCTGTGGGGCGGCTCGGCCGACCTGGCGGGCTCCAACAACACCACGATCGACAAGACGTCGTCGTTCCTCCCGGTCGGCAACCCGCTGCCCGAGGCGGACCCGTACGGCCGCACGATCCACTTCGGCATCCGTGAGCACGCCATGGCCGCGGAGATGAACGGCATCGCGCTGCACGGCAACACGCGTATCTACGGCGGCACCTTCCTGGTGTTCTCCGACTACATGCGCAACGCGGTGCGCCTGTCGGCGCTGATGCACCTGCCGGTGACGTACGTGTGGACGCACGACTCCATCGGTCTGGGCGAGGACGGCCCGACGCACCAGCCGGTCGAGCACCTGGCCTCGCTGCGCGCCATCCCGGGTCTGAACGTGGTCCGCCCGGCGGACGCCAACGAGACCGCGATCGCCTGGCGGGAGATCCTCACCCGCTGGACGAAGGAGTTCGGCAAGGGCACCCCGCACGGTCTGGCGCTGACCCGTCAGGGCGTGCCGACGTACGAGCCGAACGAGGACGCGGCCAAGGGCGGCTACGTGCTGTTCGAGGCGGAGGGCGGCGACGCCCAGGTCGTCCTCATCGCGACCGGCTCCGAGGTGCACGTCGCCGTCGAGGCGCGCGAGCGGCTCCAGGCCGACGGTGTGCCCACGCGCGTGGTGTCCATGCCGTCCGTGGAGTGGTTCGAGGAGCAGGACCAGGGGTACCGGGACAGCGTCCTGCCGCCGGCCGTCAAGGCGCGCGTGGCCGTCGAGGCGGGTATCGGCCTCACGTGGCACAAGTACGTCGGGGACGCCGGCCGGATCGTCTCCCTGGAGCACTTCGGTGCCTCCGCCGACGGCAAGGTGCTGTTCGAGGAGTTCGGCTTCACCGCCGAGAACGTGGCCGCCAAGGCGCGGGAATCGATCGCCGCGGCCCAGCGCTGACGCCCATATACGACACGTAGTAGGAGATGGAATTTCCATGACGGACGCACTGAAGCGCCTTTCCGACGAAGGCGTCGCGATCTGGCTGGACGACCTGTCGCGCAAGCGGATCACATCCGGCAACCTCGCCGAGCTGATGGACCAGCAGCACGTCGTGGGCGTCACCACCAACCCGACGATCTTCCAGAAGGCGATCTCCGAGGGCGACGGCTACGACACGCAGCTCACCGACCTCGCCGCCCGCAAGGTCACGGTCGAAGAGGCCATCCGCATGATCACCACGGCGGACGTCCGGGACGCCGCCGACATCCTGCGCCCGGTCTTCGACGCCACCGACGGCCGGGACGGCCGGGTCTCGATCGAGGTCGACCCGCGGCTGGCGCACGACACCCGCGCGACGGTCGCCGAGGCCAAGCAGCTCGCGTGGCTGGTGGACCGGCCGAACACGCTGATCAAGATCCCGGCGACCGAGGCCGGCATCCCGGCGATCGCCGAGACCATCGGTCTGGGCATCAGCGTCAACGTCACGCTGATCTTCTCCCTGGAGCGCTACCGCAAGGTCATGGACGCGTTCCAGACCGGCCTGGAGAAGGCCAAGGAGCGCGGCCTGGACCTGTCGAAGATCCACTCCGTGGCGTCCTTCTTCGTGTCCCGCGTGGACACCGAGATCGACAAGCGGATCGACGCGCTCGGCACCGACGAGGCCAAGGCGCTGCGCGGCAAGGCCGCCATCGCCAACGCGCGTCTGGCCTACCAGGCGTACGAGGAGGTCTTCTCCACGGACCGCTGGAGCGCGCTGGAGCGCGAGGGCGCCAACAAGCAGCGTCCGCTGTGGGCGTCGACCGGGGTGAAGGACAAGGCGTACAAGGCCACGATGTACGTCGACGAGCTGGTGGCGCCGAACACGGTGAACACCATGCCGGAGGCGACGCTGTACGCCACCGAGGAGAAGGGCGAGATCCGGGGCAACGCCGTCGCCGGCACCTACGAGCAGGCCCGCGCCGACCTGGACGCGGTCGAGGCGCTCGGCATCTCGTACGACGAGGTGGTGCAGCTTCTGGAGGACGAGGGCGTCGACAAGTTCGAGGGCTCCTGGAACGACCTGCTGAAGTCGACCGAGGCGGAGCTCCAGCGCCTCGCCCCTTCGGAGGGCTGAGACCTTGTCGAGCAGCAATCCGCTGCGTGACCCCGCCGACCGACGGCTCCCGCGCATCGCGGGGCCGTCGGGCCTGGTCATCTTCGGCGTGACGGGCGACCTGTCCCGCAAGAAGCTGATGCCGGCCGTGTACGACCTCGCCAACCGGGGGCTGCTGCCCCCGGGCTTCTCGCTGGTGGGGTTCGCCCGCCGGGAGTGGGCGAACGAGGACTTCGCCCAGGAGGTCCACGACGCGGTCAAGGAGCACGCCCGCACCCCCTTCCGCGAGGAGGTCTGGCAGCAGCTCATCCAGGGCATGCGCTTCGTGCAGGGCACCTTCGACGACGACGAGTCGTTCGAGCGGCTGCGCGACACGATCGAGGAGCTGGACAAGGCGCAGGGCACGGGCGGCAACTTCGCCTTCTACCTGTCGGTGCCGCCGCGTTCCTTCCCGGTGGTCATCCAGCAGCTCAAGAAGCACGGGCTGGCCGACCAGACGGACGGTTCCTGGCGCCGCGCGGTGATCGAGAAGCCGTTCGGGCACGACCTGAGGTCGGCCGAGGAACTGAACGCGATCGTCCACGAGGTCTTCGCCCCGGACCAGGTCTTCCGCATCGACCACTACCTGGGCAAGGAGACGGTCCAGAACATCCTGGCGCTGCGCTTCGCCAACACGATGTTCGAGCCGATATGGAACCGGTCGTTCGTCGACCACGTGCAGATCACCATGGCCGAGGACATCGGCATCGGCGGCCGGGCCGGTTACTACGACGGTATCGGCGCCGCCCGTGACGTCATCCAGAACCACCTCCTGCAGCTGCTCGCGCTGACCGCGATGGAGGAGCCGGCCTCCTTCGACGCGGACGCGCTGGCGGCGGAGAAGACCAAGGTCCTCGGTGCCGTGCGGCTGCCGAAGGACCTGGGCCGGGACACCGTGCGCGGGCAGTACTCGGCCGGCTGGCAGGGCGGCGCGAAGGCGGTCGGGTATCTGGAGGAGGACGGCATCGACGCCTCCTCGAAGACCGACACCTACGCCGCGATCCGGCTGGGCATCGACAACCGCCGCTGGGCGGGCGTCCCCTTCTACCTGCGCACCGGCAAGCGGCTCGGCCGCCGGGTCACCGAGATCGCGGTGGTCTTCCAGCGGGCGCCGCACTCCCCCTTCGACACGACGGCCACCGAGGAGCTGGGCTCCAACGCGATCGTCATCCGCGTCCAGCCGGACGAGGGCGTCACGGTCCGGTTCGGCTCCAAGGTGCCGGGCACGTCGATGGAGATCCGGGACGTGTCGATGGACTTCGCCTACGGCGAGTCGTTCACCGAGTCCAGCCCGGAGGCGTACGAGCGGCTCATCCTGGACGTCCTGCTCGGCGACTCCAACCTCTTCCCGCGCACGGAGGAGGTCGAGCTGTCCTGGAAGATCCTCGACCCGATCGAGGAGTACTGGGACAAGAACGGCAGGCCGGCCCAGTACCCGGCCGGAACGTGGGGACCCGTCGAAGCGGACGAAATGCTCGAGCGAGACGGACGGAGCTGGCGCCGGCCATGAAGACAGACCTCACGGACACCACGGCCAGCAAGATCAACAAGGCGCTGGTGAAGGCCCGCCGGGCCATCGGCACTCCGGCCGTCGGCATGGTGCTCACGCTGGTCATCGTCACGGACGAGGAGAACGCCTACGACGCGCTGAAGGCGGCCGGCGACGCCTCGCGCGAGCACCCCTCGCGCACGCTGGTCGTCATCAAGCGCGTCTCCCGCTCCCCCCGTGACCGCACCCAGTCCCGCCTCGACGCCGAGGTCCGGGTGGGCGCGGACGCCGGCACCGGCGAGACCGTCGTCCTGCGCCTGTACGGCGAGGTCGTCGACCACGCCCAGTCGGTGGTGCTGCCGCTGCTGCTGCCGGACGCCCCGGTGGTGGTGTGGTGGCCGGTCAACGCCCCGCTGGACCCGGCGAAGGACCCGCTGGGCGCGCTGGCCCAGCGCAGGGTGACCGACACCTACGCCTGCGAGAAGCCGGTGGAGGAGCTCGCCGCCCGCGCCGACGCCTACACCCCCGGCGACACGGACCTGTCGTGGACCCGCATCACGCCCTGGCGTTCGATGCTGGCCGCGGCGCTGGACCAGGTCGCCTGCGAGGTGCAGGGCGTCGAGGTGGAGGGCGAGGAGTTCAACCCGAGCTGCGAGCTGCTGGCGATGTGGCTCGCGGACCGGCTGGACGTCCCCGTCAAGCGCTCCCGCTCCGGCGGCCCGGGGCTCACGGCGGTCCGCATGGACACCGACTGCGGCCCGATCGTGCTGGACCGCGCCGACGGTTCGCTGGCGACGCTGTCCATCCAGGGTCAGCCGAAGCGTGCGGTGGCGCTCAAGCGCCGCGACACGGCGGAGCTGATCGCGGAGGAGCTGCGCCGGCTCGACCCGGACGACACCTACGCCTCGGCCCTGCGCTACGGCGTGGAGCGCCTGAAGTCGTCGGAGTCGGAGAGGGCCGGCGCACCGGCCAAAGGAGAACGGGAAGCGGTCCCCACTCCCGTCGAGTCGGCTGCGAAAGCTCCCGCGGCCCAGGCGACGGCGCAGGCCCCGGTGAAGAAGGCGGCGGCGAAGTGAGTACGGCACCGCAGCTTGTCGTGCACCGGGACAAGGAGCTGATGGCGCAGGCCGCGGCGGCCCGGCTGATCACGAAGATCGTGGACGCCCAGGCCTCGCGGGGTTCGGCGTCCGTGGTCCTGACCGGCGGCCGCAACGGCAACGGCCTGCTGGCCGCGCTGGCGGCGGCCCCGGCACGGGACGCGATCGACTGGACCCGGCTGGACCTGTGGTGGGGCGACGAACGCTTCCTCCCGGAGGGCGACCCGGACCGCAATGTCACCCAGGCCCGTGAGGCACTGCTGGACGCGGTGCCGCTGGACCCGAAGCGCGTGCACGCCATGCCCGCGTCGGACGGCCCGCACGGCACGGACGTGGACGCGGCGGCCGCGGCCTACGCCGAGGAACTGGCCGCGGCGGCGGACCCGACCAACCACGGCCCGGTCCCGACCTTCGACGTCCTGATGCTGGGCGTCGGCCCGGACACGCACGTGGCGTCCCTCTTCCCGGAACTCCCGGCGGTCCGCGAGACGGAACGCACGGTGGTGGGCGTCCACGGCGCCCCGAAACCCCCACCGACGAGGGTCACCCTGACCCTCCCCGCGATCCGGGCGGCCCGGGAGGTCTGGCTCCTGGCGGCCGGCGAGGACAAGGCGGAGGCAGCGGAGATAGCCCTCTCGGGCGCGGGGGAGATCCAGTCCCCGGCGGCGGGAGCGTACGGCCGCGCCCGCACCCTGTGGCTCCTGGACAGGGCGGCGGCTTCACAGCTGCCGAGAGAGCTGTATCCAGCGGCGTCGGCTTGAATCAGCCCTCCGGCGTTTGAGGAGCGGGGGTTCCGGGGGCAGCGCCCCCGAAGACGGGACGGGAAGGGGCGGCGGGGGCGAAAACCCCTCCCGCCCCACCCCCTACTTCACGGACCCCGCCATGACCCCCTGCACGAAGTGCCGCTGAAACGCGAAGAACACGGCGACCGGCACCACCAGCGACAGAAAAGCCCCCGGCGCCAGCACATCGATGTTGCTGCCGAACTGCCGGATCTGCGACTGGAGCTGCACGGTCAACGGCTGCGAGGAACTGTCCGCGAAGAGCAGCGCGACCAGCATGTCGTTCCACACCCAGAGGAACTGGAAGATCGCAAGGCTGGCGATCGCCGGCCGCCCCACCGGCAGCACCAGCCGGGTGAAGATCCGCCACTCGCTCCCCCCGTCCATCCGGGCGGCCTCCAGCATCTCCTTCGGCATCTCCGCGAAGTAGTTCCGCAACAGGAACACCGCGAACGGCAGTCCGTACGCCACATGGAACAGCACAACGCCGGGAATCGTCCCGAACAACCCGAGCTGCCCGAAGAGCTTGGCGACCGGCAGCAGCCCGATCTGCACGGGCACCACCAGCAGCGCGACCACGACGAGGAAAACCGGTTCCCGCCCGGGGAAGTCCAGCCACGCGAAGGCATATCCGGCCAGCGCGGCGACCACCACGACCAGCACCGTCGTCGGCACCGAGATCAGCACGGTGTTCCAGAACGCCTGCGTGATCCCCGAATTCCCCAGCAGCGCCGAGTAGTTCTCGAAGGACAGCTCCCCCGGGCTGGTGAACGCGGTCCACCAGCCCCCCTCCGCCGTCTCCTCGGCCGACCGCAGCGAGGACAGGAACAACCCGGCCAGCGGAGTCATCCACACCAGCCCGATCACCACCAGGAACGCCTGCACCACCGCGTTACCCAGGACACGCCGCACCGCGCTCACCGCTGACTCCTCCGAAAACGACGGACGTTGAACACCATGGCCGGAATGACCAGGAGCAGCAGCAGCACACCCAGCGCACTGCCCAGCCCCTGGTTGTTGCCGCCGCCGAACGACACCAGCCACATCTGCGTCGCGAGCACGGTCGCGTCCTCCTGCACGGGACCGGGCGCGATGATGTAGACGAGGTCGAAGACCTTCATCACGTTGATCACCAGCGTCACGAACACCACGGTGAGAACGGGCGCGAGCAACGGAACGGTGATCCGCCGGAAGATCTGCCACTCGTTGGCCCCGTCCATCCGCGCCGCCTCCAGCGCGTCCCGCGGCAGGGTGGACAGCCCCGCCCCGATCAGCACCATCGCGAATCCGGTCCAGATCCACAGGTAGGCCCCGATGATCGCCGGGGTGACGAGCGCCGGGCCGAGCCAGGAGATGCCGTCGTAGGGCGCGGCGAAGTTCGACGAAGGCAGCTTCAGGGCGTACGAGCCGTCGCCGAGCCCCGCGAACCGGAACGACCCGTCGGCCGCGGTGGTCGTACGGGCGACCGTCTCCCCGCCGCGCACCGCTTCGACCGTGACCCCGGGCAGTCCGCTCTCCTCCCGGTCGACCATCCCCGGCTCCCCTCCCCCACCGGGCGTGAAGTCGAGGTACACCACACCGCGCACCTCGTCGGGACCGGCCTTCTCCCCTGCCGCGGCGGCGGGCTCGGCACCCCCCGGCAGATCCTTGGGAGCCACCCCGACCAGCCCCAGCACCGCCGCCGTCCCCCCGGGCGACACCTCCGCCCCGGTGACGTACGACCCGTCCGCCCGCTCGGTCAGCCCCTCACCGTCCCGCGCACGGGCGGTCGGGTACGACGACGTGCCCTTGAAGGCGTCGTGCACGGAGACGACGGCCGCGTTGAGCACCCCCTTGTCCGGGTCGTCGTCGTAGGCGAGCCGGAAGATGATGCCGGCGGCGAGGAAGGAGACGGCCATCGGCATGAACAGCAGCAGCTTGAAGGCGGTGGCCCAGCGGACCTTCTCCACCAGGACGGCCAGGATCAGTCCGAGCCCGGTCAGCAGCGTCGGCGCCACGACGACCCAGATCGCGGTGTTCCGGATGGCCTTGAGGGTGGTCGGGTCGCGGAACATCTCGGCGTAGTTCTCGCCGCCGACGAACTCGCTGCCGGAGGCGTCGAAGAGGCTGCGGCCGACGGAGAACAGCACCGGGTACACGACCAGCGCGCCCAGCAGGAGCAGCGCGGGGAACACGAACAGCAGGGCGATGACGCGCCCCCGCCGGCGCAGGCGCCTGCCGCGTGCGCCGTCGGGGCGCGCCGGCGCCGGGGGGCTCGCCTCTTTCACCAGTGTGGCGGTCATGGCCGTCAGTTCCCGTAGGCCTTGGCCGCGGCGTCCTCGAGCTCGGCGGCGGTCTTCGCCGGGTCGGCCGGGTCGCGCAGGAAGTCCTGGAGGATCTTCCACTCGCCGGTGCCCTTGGTGCCGCCGAAGGCCGCGGGGGCCTGGTCGGACATGTCGAAGCGGACCGAGTCGCCCGCTTCGATCAGGGACTTGGCGGTGGCGCGGGTGACGTCGTCGCCGTAGGAGGAGAGGTCGAGCTTCTTGTTCGGGGAGAGGAAGCCGCCCGCCTCGGCCCATACGGCGGCGGCCTCCGGGGTGGCGAGGTACTCCAGGAGTGCCATGCCGGCCTCGCTGTTCTTGCCGTCCTTGAGGACGACGGCCGCGTCGCCGCCGCTGACCACGGGCGCCTTGCCGTCGCCGACCGGCGGGAAGGGGAAGAAGTTCGCGTCGGTGCCGATGGTCCTGCCGAACTGGTCCTTGGCGACACCGGCGACGAAGTCGCCCTCGTAGACCATGGCGGCCTCCGCCTTGGGCCCGAAGACCTTCTCCACGGAGCCGGGGAAGTCGGTGCCCAGGGCCTGCTTCCGGCCGCCCGCGACGAGCTGCTCGTCCTTGAAGAGCTCGCCGAGGGTGGTGAGCGCCTCGACGACGGTCGGGTCGGTCCACTTGATCTCGTGCGCGGCGAGGGCGTCGTACTTCTCGGGTCCCGCCTGGGAGAGGTAGACGTTCTCGAACCAGTCGGTGAGGGTCCAGCCGTCCTGGCCGGCCACCGAGAAGGCGGCGAGGCCGGAGTCGGAGACGGTCCGTCCGTTCTCCAGCATGGCGTCGTACGTCTTCGGCGGGGTGACGCCGGCCTGTTCGAGTGCCTCGGGGCTGTACCAGACGGTCGACTTGTGGGCGGCCTTGAAGTAGAGGCCGTACAGGGTGCCGTCGACGCTGCCGTAGTCCTGCCACACCTCGGCGAAGTTGCCGTCGACGGTGGACTTCACCTTCTCGTCGAGCGGCTTGAGCCAGCCCTGCTCGGCGAACTGCTTGAGCACGCCGACCTGCGGGACCATGACGACGTCGGGGGCGTTTCCGCCCTCGATCTTGCTGCCGACGACGGTGGAGACGTTGTCGCCGGTGGAGACGAAGGCCGTCTCGGCGCCGGTCTTCTCGGTGAAGGCGTCGAGCACCTTCTGGAAGTTCTTCTGCTCGCTGCCGGACCAGACGCCGGCCACGGTGACGGTCTGTCCGTCGAGCGACTTGTCGCCGCCGCCGGCCGTGACGGGCTCTCCGCTGCCGCAGGCGGTCGCGCCGAGCGCGAGGACGAGGGCGGTGCATCCGGTGAGCAGGGTGGTACGTCGTCGCATCATCGTCGATGTCCCTTCGTGGGTACGGGGTTTCAGGAGCCGTCGATCCACCAGGCGGCGGTGGAGCCGGGGAGCGTCCCGGGTGGGCAGGGACCGCTGGCGAGCAGCGGGGGGCCGGCGACCGGGGCGGGTACGGGGGCGGTGCCGAAATTGACGGCACAGACCAGGTCGTCGCCGCGGGTGAAGGCGAGGACGCCGGGCTGGGTGTCCAGCCAGCGGAGCGTTCCCTCGCCCAACTGGGTGAGCGCGGAGCGCAGTTGGAGTCCGTCGCGGTACAGGTGCCAGGAGGAGCGGGTGTCGGCGAGCGCCCGGTCGGTGGCGTGCTCGGCGAACCACTCGGGCTGCGGCAGCCAGGGCCGTACGCCCTCGGCGCCGGAGGTGAAGCCGAACGGTGAGGCCTGTCCGGACCAGGGCAGCGGCACCCGGCAGCCGTCGCGGATCCGGGCGCGGCTGCCGGTGCGGCGGAAGATCGGGTCGGTGAGCACGTCGTCGGGCAGGTCGACGACCTCGGGCAGGCCCAGTTCCTCGCCCTGGTAGATGTAGGCGGCGCCGGGCAGCGCCAGCATCAGCAGCGCGGCGGCGCGGGCGCGGGCCGGGCCGAGTCCGCTGCCTTCCGGGGTGGGTTCGCCGTAGCGGGTGACGGTGCGGACCTGGTCGTGGTTGTTGAGGACCCAGGTGACGGTGGAGCCGGTGCCGGCGATGTCCTGCATGGCCTCGGAGACGACCTTGCGGAAGGCGTCGGCGTCCCAGGGGGCGCCGAGGAGGTCGAAGAAGAAGGCCTGGTGGAGTTCGTCCGGGCGGACGTAGCGGGCGTGTTCGCGGGCGGTGGGGACGGAGACCTCGCCGACCAGGAGGCGTTCGCGGCCGTCGCGGGCGGTGTACTCCTCGCACACCGCGCGCCAGTGCCGCCACACCTCGTGCACCTCGGGCCGGTTCCAGGCGAGCGGGTTGACCGAGTCACGGGTGCGGGCGTCGGCCTCCGGGTCCGGGGAGTCGGGCAGCTCCGGGTGCTTGAAGAGGCCGGCGGCGACGTCGATGCGGAAGCCGTCGGCGCCCCGGTCCAGCCAGAAGCGGAGTATGCGGTCGAACTCGGCGGCGACCTCGGGCTCGCGCCAGTTCCAGTCGGGCTGTTCGGGCGTGAACATGTGCAGGTACCACTGGCCGGGGCGGCCGTCGGGCTCGGTGATCCGGGTCCAGGCGGGGCCGCCGAACATGGCGTGCCAGTTGTTGGGCGGCTCGGCGCCGTCGGGGCCCCGGCCGTCGGCGAAGTGGAAGCGGGCGCGCTCGGGGCTGCCCGGGGCCGCGGCGAGGGCGGCGCGGAACCAGGGGTGCTCGCTGGAGCAGTGGTTGGGGACGACGTCCAGCAGCACCTTGACGCCGAGCCGCCGGGCGGCGTCGACCAGCAGGTCGAACTCGGCGAGGTCGCCGAAGACCGGGTCGACGTCGGTGTGGTCGGCCACGTCGTAGCCGTGGTCGTGCTGCGGCGAGGGGTAGAAGGGGCTCAGCCAGATCCCGTCCACGCCGAGCTTCTTCAGATACGGCAGCCCGGCCCTGACGCCGGCGAGATCGCCGATGCCGTCGCCGGTGCTGTCCAGAAAGCTGCGGACGTAGACCTGGTAGATCACCGCGTCACGCCACCAGTGGTGCCTGTTCACCCCGTTGACCTGTCTGTGAGGAGTGCTCGTTATGCATGCATGTTAGGTAGCGGCGTCGCATGGGTGTCAATGAACGTACGCAAGCTACCGTGGAGTTGGGTGGCACAGACAGGTACTTAAGCGGGCATAACGGGCGCATTTGAGACGTCCGCGTTACCTAACATGTAACTAGGGAGGGTCCTATCGCGAGGAGACGGCGGCCAGCTCGGCCGCCAGCCGACGCACCGCGGCCCCGGGCGTCTGCCGCCCGGTCATCGCGTCGTGCACCACCGCCTGCACCACCAGGCTCACCTGGTCGTAGCGCGGGCTCTTGGGGCGCGGGGCGGCGGCGAGCACGCTCTCGCGCAGGGTCGGCAGGTAGGGGAACCGCCGGACCAGTTCCGGATCGTCGTACAGGTCGGCCCGTACGGGCGGCAGGGCGCCGCGCGTGAGGACCTGGCGCTGCACGCGCTCGCTGGTCAGGTACGCGATCAGGCGCGCGGCGGAGTCGGGGTGCCGGGCGTGGCCGGCGACGGCCAGGTTGGAGCCGCCGAGGACGCTGGTGCCCGGACCGTCCGGTCCCGGCAGCGGTACGGCACCGACCTTGCCGGCGACCTTCGAGCCCGGTGCGGAGGCGGCGACGTAGGCGTAGGGCCAGTTGCGCAGGAAGAGCAGCCGGCCGTCCTGGAAGGCCTGTTTGGACTCCTCCTCCTTGTACGTCAGCGCCTCGCGGGGGATCCAGCCCTCGCGGACTCCGCGCGCGAGGAAGCCGATGCCGTCCCTGGCCGCCCGCGAGTTCACGGTGACGCGTTCGCCCTCGTCGCCGAGGACGGTGCCGCCGGCCGAGTAGACGGCCTCGGCCGCGTTGACGGTCAGGCCCTCGTAGGGCAGGAACTGGCCGGCGTAGCCGTCGAGGCCGTGCTCCGGGGCGAGGGTCTTCGCGGCCCGTTCGAGATCGGCCCAGGTGCGCGGCGGCGGGACGCCCTCGGCGGCGAGGACGTCCTCGCGGTAGAGGAGTAGTCCGGCGTTGGTGACGTACGGGACGGCGTACAGGCGTCCGTCGTAGGTCGCCGTGTCCACGACCCGGGGCAGGAAGGTGCCGAGCGGGAAGCGGTCGCGGGGCAGCGGGCGGATCCAGCCGGCGGCGGCGAACTCCGAGGTCCAGCTCACGTCGATGTTGAGCACGTCGAACCGGCCGTGCTCGCCGCCGCGCAGGTCGGTGATCATCTGCGCGCGGGTCTCGTCGGCGGAGTCGGGCAGCTCGACGAGGGTGACCTCCTCGCCGGGGTGGGTGCGGTTCCAGCCCTCCAGCACGGAGCCCAGATAGCCGGTGAGGTCGCCGGCGGTGGCCAGGGTGAGCGGTCCGCGACCGCCCCCGCCGGCCTCGTCGGCCCGCGCGCCGGAGGCGACGTAACCGGTCAGGACGACGATCAGGACGAGGAGGCCCCTACCCGCGGCATGGATCCACCGCATAGGTTCCTCCCTGTACACCGGCACCCGGGCACCATCGTCCGGGGGTCAGAGGCCATGTATACCTGTTAGGTATGCGCGATACTAGGCCCTGCGGCACATTGCCCACAGGACGCGAGGAGGAGAGCACGAGTGCGGCTGCCCCTCCTGGCGCTGCTCGCCCGTGGCCCGGCCCACGGCTATGAGCTCAAGCAGGACCTTGAGCAACTGCTGGGCTCCGCGTACCCTCAGCCGAACGTCGGCCAGATCTACGTCACCCTCGGCCGCCTCGAGAAATCGGGACTGATCGAGGGCGAGGACGTCGAGCAGTCGAGCCGGCCCAACAAGAAGGTCTACCACCTCACCGACGCCGGGCGGGAGGCGCTGCGCGCCTGGTACGAGGAGACGGCGGACGAGCCGCGGGTGCGGGACGAGTTCTTCATGAAGCTGGCCCTGGCCCCGCAGACCGGTCTCGCCGACCAGATCGCGCTGATCAACCGACAGCGGCGCCAGTACCTGAACACCATGCGGCAGTTGTCGAAGCTGGCCGCCGCCGAGGACCGGGACAACCGCATCTCCCAACTGCTGATCGAGGGCGCCATGCTGCATCTGCAGGCCGACCTCGACTGGCTGGAGCGGTGCCAGGAGGAGCTGGAGGGGCTTCCGTGAGCGAGCGCACCGCTGAAGTGCTGCGCGCCGAGGGCCTGGTCAAGACGCACCACGGCGAGGGCGCCCCGGCGCACGCCGTGCGCGGGGTCGACCTGCGGGTGGCGCGCGGCGAGTTCGTGGCGGTCACCGGCCCGTCCGGTGCGGGCAAGTCGACGCTGCTGCACCTGCTCGGCGGGCTCCAGCGGCCCGACGCGGGCAGCATCTGGCTGGACGGCGTGTGCACGGACGGCTACGGCGAGGCCCGCTGGGCGGTGGAGCGCCGCAAGCGGATCGGGATCGTCTTCCAGTTCTTCAACCTCGTCTCCGACCTGTCGGTCGCCGACAACGTGGAGCTGCCCGCGCTGCTCGCCGGGGTGCCGCCGAAGAAGGCCCGCGCCGGGCGGGAGGAGCTGCTGGCCGAGCTGGGTCTCGCGGGCAAGGAGCGGAGCATGCCGGGCGAGCTGTCCGGCGGTGAGCAGCAGCGGGTCGCCCTGGCCCGCGCACTGGTCAACCATCCGCCGCTGCTGCTGGCCGACGAGCCCGCGGGCAGCCTGGACAGCAAGGGCACCCGCGAGGTGATGCGGCTGCTGTCCCGCTTCCACGCGCGCGGGCAGACGATCCTGCTGGTCACGCACGACGCGCGGCTGGCGAGCGCGGCGGACCGGGTGATCAGCTTCTTCGACGGCCGGATCGCCGACGACGCCGCACTCGACGGCGGCACCCCGCCGCGCCGGACCGGGACGTCCGGTGTGCTGGAGCTCAAGGACTGACATGCGCTTCCACGACCGCCCCGCGCCGAGGGGCTGAGCCGCCCGTGCGAGCCACTCTGCGCTGGGCGCACTCCGATCTGCGCACGCACCGCGGCGAGGCGCTGTTCCTGGTCCTCGCCACCGCGGGCATCGTCGCCTCCCTGCTGCTGGCCACGGCCCTGTTCGGGTACGCCACCAACCCCTGGCAGCGGGTCTTCGCCCAGGCGCGCGGCGCGCACGTCACGCTGCACACCACCGCCTCCGCCGACGCGGGGGCGCTGGCCGGGCTGGACGGCGTGGAGTCCGTCGCCGGCCCCTACCCGACGGCCGCGCTCACCCTCGCCTCGGGGGGCGGCCGGGCCTCCGTGGAACTGCGTGGCACCCCCGCCGAGCCCGAGGTGGGCCGCCCGCTGATCACCTCCGGGCACTGGCTGGACCCGGCCACCCCCGACGGGGTGGTCCTGGAGAGCCGGCTCGCGCGTGCGCTGCTGACCGCTCCCGGAGACACGCTCACGGTGCCCGGCACCGCGCGGGAACTGACCGTGGTGGGCGTCGCCGACAGCGCCGAGCCGCGCTACCGGCCGGGTGAGCGGGCGGGCCTGGTGTGGGCGCTGCCGTCGGCGGTGGCGGACCCCGGCGGCCAGGTGGTCGGGCTGCGGCTGGCCGACCCGGGCGACACCGGGTACGCCGTGCAGCGGGCGGTGACCGAACTGGGTGCCGGGGCGATCGGCGAGGTGGCCACCTGGCAGCAGGCGCGCGCCGAGGCGCAGGGCGACAACCGGCTGCTCGGGCAGGTGCTCGGCCTGTTCGGTCTGGGCGCGCTGGCCGCCGCCGGGTTCGCCGTGCACGGGGCGATCACCACCCGGATCCGGGGGCACCTGCGGGACATCTCGGTCCTCAAGGCGATCGGCTTCACGCCCGGCCAGGTCGTCCGCGTCTTCCTGCTCCAGCACCTCGGCTACGCCCTGCTCGGTGCCGTGGCCGCCGCCGTGCTCACCGAGGCGCTGGGCGGCGCGGTGCCGGGGCGGCTCGGGGACGCGGTCGACGTGTGGCAGGGGCTGCCCGGACACACCGCGGCGCTGTTCGCCGTACCGGCCGGGGCGGTGCTGTTCATCGGCGCGACCACCGGGCTGGCCGCCTGGCGGGCGGGACGGGTGCCGCCGGTGCCGGTGCCGCGCCCGGCGGCGCCCCCGGCCGGGCGGCTGACCGGTGTGGCGCGGCGGGCGCTGGGGGCGCGGGTGCCGCCGGCGCTGGTCCTGGGCTGGCACAAGGCGTTCACCCGCCGGCCGCGTTCGCTGGGCGCGGTGGGCAGGCTGGCGCTGCCGCTGCTGCTGATCGTGGTGGCGCTGAGCGCGTGGACCACCATCGACCGGTTCCACAGCAGTCCGGAGCGGATGGGGCTGCCCACGGCGCTCAGTGTCCGCGCGGACGCCTCGCTGGGCGACCGGGAGATCCGCGCGCTGCTGGAGCGCGACCCGGAGGTCGCCGCCGTCTATCCGGGTGTGGAGGTGGCCGCGCTGGTTCCCGGCCAGACCGCCACCATCGCCCTGCGCGGTCTCGGCACGCGCGAGGAGCCGTACCCGTTCACGCTGGCCGAGGGGCGTCCCGCGCGCGGGCCGGACGAGGCGGTGGCCGGGCAGGGGCTGCTCGACCTGCTGCACGTGCGGGTGGGCGACTGGGTGCGGATGACCGTCGGCGACCAGCCGCAGATCCTGCACATCGTCGGCCGCAGCATCGAACCGGAGAACGCCGGACGGACCATCTCCACCTCGCTGGACACCCTCCGCGCCAACGACCCGGACCTGCGTCCCGCCCTCCACCAGCTCCGGCTGGACTCCGGCGCGGACCCGGCCGCGGTCGCCGAGCGGCTGACGGCGGCGGGCCGCGGCCATCTGGACGTGCACGCCGTGGCCAACCCGGCCGACGGGCTGTCCCCGCTGCGCGCGGTGGTCCTCGGGCTGATCGTGGTCCTCGCGCTGATCGGGCTGATCGAGCTGCTGACGGCGATCGGCGGCACGGTCCGCGAGGGCGAACGCGATCTGCTGGCGCTCAAGGCCATCGGCCTGACCCCCCGGCAGATCACCGCCGTCACGGTCACCGCCACGGCCGGTACGGCTCTGGCGGCCGTGCTCCTCGCCACGGCCCTGGGGCTGCCGCTGGCGCGCTGGCTGATCGACGCCCAGGGGAGGTCGAGCGGCATCGGCGCGGGGATCGCCCAGCTGCCCTCCCCCGCGCTGCTCGTGCCGCTCGGCGCGGCGGCGGTGCTGGGGGCCGCGGGCCTCGCCGCCCTTCCGGCCGCGCGAGCGGCCCGACGCCGCCTCGCGGACACGCTGAGCGCGGTGGCCTGACGTTTTTCGCCCCCGCCGCCCTTACCCGTCCCATCCCGGGGGCGCTGCCCCCGGACCCCCGCTCCTCAAACGCCGGAGGGGCTGACTTCCAGCCCCTCCGGCGTTTGAGGAGCGGGGTCTGGGGCGGAGCCCCAGGTCGGGAAGGGAAGGGAAGAGGCGGCGGGGGCGGACTCCCGGTGTCAGCCGCCCCCACCACGGACGTAGGGGTTCCCCTGGGGCGGTACGTGGGGCAGCCCCGCCGGCGGCCCGGGCGGAGGCATCGGCGGAAGGCCCGCCGGATGCGTGGCCAGCCGAACGCCGTAGCGCCGCTTCAGCCGCCCCGTCTCCAGCAGCGCGATCGCCGTGACGGTGACGGGCGCGCCCAGGATGAAGACGATGCCCATGGTGAGGCCGAGCCCGTGCAGATCGCCGGTGACGAGGTCGGGAACGGCCATCAGCCAGGTCGTCACCGTGGCGAGCAGGGCCGGCAGCGAGCGGTGCACGGCGGCCGTGCCGAAGAAGTTGCCGGAGACCCGGATCGCCCCGGCGACCACGAAGACGAACAACCACAGCGTCACGAGTGCCAGGGGCAGGAACGCCGGCCCGCTCAGGGCGGTCGAGAACTGGAGCAGCGTGACCGTGGCGACGACCGAACCGATGAACAGCAGCAGCAGCTTCAGGCAGTTGAGGAGCTGCCCCCGCAACTGCCGCACGGTTCCGCCGCGCCGCCAGACGAACAGCATCACCCCGACGGTGAGCGGGGTGATGAACAGCAGTACGACGGAGGCGGTGAGCGCGTTCTCCATCAGCTCGTCGAAGGCGAACCCGCCCTCGACGAAGGTGTAGATCCCGAAGGAGGCGATCGCCCCGGCGATGACCCTGAGACGTTTGAGCCGCTCCACGGACGGGTCGACCGACTCCGGGATCCAGGCCGGGTGGAACACCGTCCACGCCACGTCCTTGGGCTTGAGGAAGGACCGGGCCGTCAGTCTGCCGCCGATCCAACTCCCGTGCGCTCTCGCCATGTTGCGCTCCCCCGAGCGATTGCCGCCATGATCGCTGGGGATTCTACGGGAAGCGGACGGCACCCTGCCGCCCGCTTCCCGTGCCCTGCTCACTGCCGTCCGCGCAGCTCCCGGTAGGTGGCGACGAGGGCCTTGGTGGAGGCGTCCAGGCCGGGGACGTCGGCGCCTTCGGTGAGGGCGGGTTCGACGCGCTTGGCGAGGACCTTGCCGAGTTCGACGCCCCACTGGTCGAAGGAGTCGATGTTCCAGACGGCGCCCTGCACGAACACCTTGTGCTCGTAGAGCGCGACGAGCTGGCCGAGCACGGACGGCGTGAGCTCGCGCGCGAGGATCGTGGTCGTGGGGTGGTTCCCCTTGAACGTCTTGTGCGGGACCAGTTCCTCCGGCACCCCTTCGCCGCGCACCTCGTCGGGGGTCTTGCCGAAGGCGAGCGCCTGGGTCTGGGCGAAGAAGTTGGCCATCAGCAGGTCGTGCTGGGCCTTGAGTTCGTCGCCCAGCTCGGCGACGGGCTCGGCGAAGCCGATGAAGTCCGCCGGGATGAGCTTCGTACCCTGGTGGATCAACTGGTAGTAGGCGTGCTGCCCGTTGGTGCCGGGCGTGCCCCACACCACCGGTCCCGTCTGCCAGTCGACCTCGCGTCCGTCCCGGCCGACGTACTTGCCGTTGGACTCCATGTCGAGCTGCTGGAGGTAGGCGGTGAACTTCGACAGGTAGTGCGAGTAGGGCAGTACCGCGTGCGACTGCGCGTCGTGGAAGTTGTTGTACCAGACGCCCAGCAGGCCCAGCAGCAGCGGCACGTTGGACTCGGCCGGGGCGGTGCGGAAGTGCTCGTCGACGATCCGGAACCCGTCGAGCATCTCCCGGAAGCGGTCCGGGCCGATGGCGATCATCAGCGACAGGCCGATCGCCGAGTCGTAGGAGTAGCGTCCGCCGACCCAGTCCCAGAACTCGAACATGTTCGCCGTGTCGATGCCGAAGTCGGCGACCTTCTCCGCGTTGGTCGACAGGGCGACGAAGTGCTTGGCGACGGCGGCCTCGTCCTTGAGGGCGTTCAGCAGCCAGGTCCGCGCGGAGGTGGCGTTGGTGACCGTCTCGATCGTGGTGAAGGTCTTGGACGCGATGATGAACAGCGTCTCCGCCGGGTCGAGGTCGCGGGTCGCCTCGTGCAGGTCGGCGCCGTCCACGTTGGACACGAACCGGAAGGTCAGCGAGCGGTCGGTGAAGGCGCGCAGCGCCTCGTACGCCATCGCGGGGCCCAGGTCGGAGCCGCCGATGCCGACGTTGACGACGTTGCGGATGCGCTTGCCGGTGTGGCCGGTCCACTCGCCGGAGCGGACGCGGCCGGCGAAGTCGGCCATCCTGTCGAGGACGGCGTGCACGGCCGGGACGACGTTCTCCCCGTCGACCTCGATCACCGCGTCCCGGGCGGCCCGGAGCGCGGTGTGCAGCACGGCCCGGTCCTCGGTGGTGTTGATCTTCTCGCCGCGGAACATGGCGTCGCGCAGCCCGAACACGTCGGTGGCGACGGCCAGCTCGCGCAGCAGCCGCAGGGTGTCGTCGGTGACCAGGTGCTTGGAGTGGTCGACGTACAGGTCACCGACCCGGAGCGTGTAACCGGTGCCGCGGCCGGGGTCGGCGGCGAACAGCTCGCGCAGCCGCACCTCGCCGAGCTCCTCACGGTGCTTGGCCAGTGCGGTCCACTCGGGCATCTGGTTGAGCCTGGTACGACCGTCTGCGTTCATCTCGGACTTCAGCCTTCTTCCTTGGGTGGCCCCGCTGTGTCCAACCTAATTGATCAGCGGTGAACGGAACGGAAGAAGAAGACGGAAGGAAACCGAAGCGGACCGGTCCAGATCGCGCCCCGCGGTTCCTAGATCTCGCCCCGCAGCTTGGCGAGCGCCTCGGCGAGAATGGCCTCGCCGTCCGCGTCGCTGCGCCGCTCCCGCACATAGGCGAGGTGCGTCTTGTAGGGCTCGGTGCGCGGCGGGTCCGGCGGGTTGTCGCGGTCCTGCCCGGCCGGGAATCCGCAGCGGGGGCAGTCCCAGGTATCGGGCACCTGCGCGTCGCTCGCGAAGCTCGGCTGTGTCTCGTGCCCGTTGGAGCACCAGAAGGAGATGCGCAGCCGGGGCGCGGACTCGCCGCGCTCGGCCTCGCCCATCGGGCCCGCCCCGACCCGGCTTCCCCGGATCGCGTTGCCACTTGCCACGGTCGTAACTCCCTGCGTGATGGTGCCGCGAAGCGAGTCGGCGTGCCGCTTCGCTGCGAGCGCCTCAGTCTACGTAAGGCCCAACGCACGTCCAGTGTGCGGAGTTACCGCCCCCGTATCCAGACGCAGGCCCCATGATAGGCCGCGCTCTGCTGCGCGTACCGAACATGGGGCCTTACGTGCGGAATGCTTGGGGAATGGGTGCGTGACGCGCCCTCGGGTCAGTTGTTCACCTTCATCATGATGCCGAGCACGACGATGCACGCGAACCAGAGCAGACCGACCACGAGGGTGATCCGGTCGAGGTTGCGCTCGGCGACCGAGGAGCCGCCGACGGAGGACTGCATGCCACCACCGAACATGTCGGAGAGGCCGCCGCCCTTCCCCTTGTGCATCAGCACCAGCAGCATCAGCAGCAGGCTGAAGACGATCAGGGCGATGGAGAACCCCATAACCACGGCTGGACCAACTTCCTCGGATTCGGATGGACGACGCGGGGCCCAGCGCAGTGCTGGACCCCGCAAGGGTACGACGGATCGGCCCTATGGCCTACTCCCGGCCCGTCGGTTCGCCTCCGGGGCGCTCCCGGTCGGTGTCGAGCCGTCGACCGTGCGGCTCACTGGTCGCGGAAACGAACGATCTTGACGAACTCGTCGGCGTCCAGCGAGGCGCCGCCGACCAGGGCGCCGTCGATGTCGGCCTGCGCCATGATCTCGGCGACGTTGCCGGACTTGACGGAGCCGCCGTACTGGATGCGGACCTTGTCGGCCAGCTCCTGGCCGTACAGCTCGGCGAGCTTGCCCCGGATGGCCGCGCAGACCTCCTGGGCGTCCTCGGCGCCGCAGACCTTGCCGGTGCCGATGGCCCACACCGGCTCGTAGGCGATCACGACCGTCTCGGCCTGCTCGGCCGGGAGGTCCTTCAGACCGCCCTCGACCTGGGCGAGGGTGTGGGAGACGTGGTTGCCCGCCTCGCGGACCTCCAGCTCCTCGCCGACGCAGAGGATGGGGGTGATGCCGTGCTTGTAGGCGGCCTTCACCTTGGCGTTCACGATCTCGTCGGTCTCGGCGTGGTACTGCCGGCGCTCGGAGTGCCCGACGGCGACGTAGGTGCACTTCAGCTTGGCCAGCATCGGGCCGGAGATCTCGCCGGTGTAGGCGCCGCCGTCGTGCGCCGAGATGTCCTGGGCGCCGTACGTGATCTTCAGCTTGTCGCCGTCGACCAGGGTCTGCACGGAGCGCAGGTCGGTGAAGGGCGGCAGGACGGCGACGTCGACGGCCTCGTAGTCCTTGTCGGCGAGGGCGAAGGCGAGCTTCTGGACGTGGGCGATGGCCTCGAGGTGGTTGAGGTTCATCTTCCAGTTGCCCGCCATCAGCGGCGTGCGGGTGGTCATCGGGGTCAGTCCTCCAGTGCGGCGAGGCCGGGGAGCGTCTTGCCCTCGAGGTATTCGAGGGAGGCGCCGCCACCGGTCGAGATGTGGCCGAATGCCTGCTCGTCGAAGCCCAGGATGCGGACGGCCGCGGCGGAGTCGCCGCCGCCGACCACGGTGAAGCCCGGGGAGTCGATGAGGGCCTGGGCGACCGCCTTGGTGCCCTCGGCGTAATCGGGGTGCTCGAAGACGCCCATGGGGCCGTTCCAGAAGACGGTGGCGGCGTCGGCGAGCTTCGAGGCGTACAGCTTGCGGGTCTCCGGACCGATGTCCAGGCCCATGTGGCCGGCCGGGATGGCGTCCGCGGCGACGTTGGTGGGGTGGGACGGCGCCTTGGTCTTCATGTCGGGGAACTCCGCGGCGACCAGCGTGTCGACCGGCAGCACCAGCTCGACGCCGTTCTTCTCGGCGCGCTCCAGGTACTCCAGGACGGCCGGGATCTGGTCCTCCTGCAACAGGGAGGTGCCGATCTCGTGGCCCTGGGCCTTGAGGAAGGTGTACGCCATGCCGCCGCCGATGAGGATGCGGTCGGCCTTGCCGAGCAGCTCGTCGATGACGGCGAGCTTGTCGGAGACCTTGGCGCCGCCGAGGGCGACGACGTAGGGCCGCTTGACGTCGTCGGTGAGCCTCTTCAGCACGCCGACCTCGGTGGCGATGAGGTGGCCGGCGTAGTGCGGCAGCCGCGCGGGGAGGTCGAAGACCGAGGCGTGCTTGCGGTGCACCGCGCCGAAGCCGTCGCCCACGTACGCGTCGGCGAGGGCGGCGAGCTGATCGGCGAAGGCGCCGCGCTCGGCGTCGTCCTTGGACGTCTCACCGGCGTTGAAGCGCAGGTTCTCGACGACCGCGACCTGTCCGTCGGCCAGTCCCGCGACGGTGGCGGTCGCGGACTCGCCGACGGTGTCGGTCGCGAACGCGACGTCGACGCCGAGGAGTTCACCGAGGCGCGCGGCGGCCGGGGCGAGCGAGAAGGCGGGGTCCGGGGCGCCCTTGGGACGGCCCAGGTGGGAGGCGACGACCACGCGGGCGCCCGCGTCGGCGAGGGCCTTGACGGTGGGCAGCACGGCGCGGATACGGCCGTCGTCGGTGATGGTGGTGCCGTCCAGCGGCACGTTGAGGTCGGCGCGGACGAAGACCCGCTTGCCCGCGACGCCTTCGGAGAGGAGTTCGTCGATCGTCTTCATAGAGGCTTCCTGGCTAGGGCTGGCTGGAGCAGCGTGTTCAGCGACGTGTTCGCTCGTGATCGCTCGTGATCGAAAGAGGGCGACCGTTCCGATACGTGCGTCAGGGCTCGGACAGCGCGTTGCCGCACCGGCCGAGCCCTGCACTCATATCAGGCTGCCCGCTGACCGATCAGAGCTGGTTGCCCACGAAGACCGTGAGGTCGACGAGGCGGTTGCTGTAGCCCCACTCGTTGTCGTACCAGCCGAGGATCTTCACCGACTTGCCCTCCTGGACCATGGTCAGGGAGGAGTCGAAGGTGCAGGAGGCCGGGTCGCCGACGATGTCCGAGGAGACGATCGCGTCCTCGGTGTAGAACAGGATGCCCTTGAGGTCGCCGTCGTCGGCGGCCTTCTTGAACGCGGCGTTGACCTCGTCCTTGGTGACCTCGCGCTGGAGCTCCACGACCAGGTCGGTGGCCGAGCCGGTCGGGACCGGGACGCGCATCGCGATGCCGTCGAGCTTGCCCTTGAGCTGCGGCAGGACCAGCGCGGTGGCCTTGGCGGCACCCGTGGTGGTCGGGATGATGTTCTCCGCGGCGGCGCGGGCGCGGCGCAGGTCCTTGTGCGGGAAGTCCAGGATGCGCTGGTCGTTCGTGTACGCGTGCACCGTGGTCATCAGACCCTTGACGATGCCGAAGTTCTCGTCGAGCACCTTCGCCATCGGCGCCACACAGTTGGTGGTGCAGGAGGCGTTGGAGATGACGTGGTGGTTCGCCGGGTCGTACTTGTCCTGGTTGACGCCCATCACGATGGTGATGTCCTCGTCCTTGGCCGGGGCCGAGATGAGGACCTTCTTCGCGCCACCGGCGATGTGCTTCTCCGCGTCCGCCTTCTTCGTGAAGATGCCGGTCGACTCGATCACGATGTCGACGCCCAGCTCGCCCCACGGGATGTCGGCCGGGTTGCGCTCGGACAGGACCTTGATGGTCTTGCCGTCGACGGTGATGGTGTCCTCGGTGTGCGAGACCTCCGCCTTGAGGCGGCCGAGGATGGTGTCGTACTTCAGCAGGTGGGCGGTGGTCGCGGTGTCACCCAGGTCGTTGACAGCCACGATCTCGATGTCCGCACCCTGCTCCAGCAGCGCGCGGAAGTAGTTACGACCGATGCGGCCAAAGCCGTTGATGCCTACGCGGATCGTCACGAACCGATCTCCTCGTTGGTACGCCGGCCCGATGTGCCGGCGAGCTGTATTTGGGATGTCCCCGACCACTGTCGACCCTACCTCTCCGGGGCCCCGGCCGTGACATCGAGTTGCCCCATACCCGGCAGGGCGGCCCGTACCCGTCAGTAGGGTGCGGACCGCCCCGTCTCACGCTCCGCCGTCACTCGATCTCGTCACGGAACGTCAGCGTGCGTTGACGCGAGGTGTCACCCGTCCAGGGCGGCCAGCGCCTTCCTCAGCAGCGCGGTCCGGTCGGCCGCGGAGGTGAGGTGCTCCAGGCCGAAGCCCAGCAGCACGGTGTCGCCGGTGGTGACCGCCCCGTAGGTCCGGAACAGCTCTCCGGTGCGCGTCCAGTCCTTCAGGACGGCCGGGCTGCCCGCGGGCGGTCCGGAGACCGTCCAGGCGCCGAGCGAGCTCTCGAAGCCCTCGGTGTCGGCCGCGGCGCCGCCGACCACGAGCGAGGCCTCGTCGGCGAGGACGCCGTGGCCGCCGCTGCCCGGGTCGGTGACGTAGGCGAGGGAGACCTCGACCGTCTTCCCTGCGTAGGCGCTCAGGTCGAACTCCACCTGCTGCCAGCCGCTGGAGGAGCCGGTGAGGCTGTTCCAGGAGCCGGTGGTGCCGGTCGCGGCGCAGCTGCCGTCACCCAGCGTCAGGTAGTGCTCCAGCCAGGGGTGCTCGCCCATGTAGAACCCGGCCGCGCACTCGGCCGGCACGGTGGTGCGGGTCGCGCCGCCGGCCTCGGGCAGGGTCGTCCAGTCGTCGGCGCCGGTGGTGTGCGCCTCGACGATGACGTTGTCGTAGCCCGGCTCGGTGTCCCACAGGAGCTGGGTGCGCAGGGTGGGCCGGTCGGCCGCGGCGGTGCCGGTGAGGTCGATGGTGCGGGTGAGGCGCTTGTAGCCGTCGTCGGTGTGCACGGCGGCGGCCATGGAGGAGCCGGCGTAGGGCCCGTACGGGTTGACCGTGCCGGGGAACTGTCCGGCGCCGGCGCTCGCGAACTGCGGGTACGTGTCGGCGGGCAGTTCGCCGGAGGTGACGCCGTAGGTGCCGGCCTTGTCCAGCGGGTTGCCGGGCGCGTCGCCGAGCGGGCCGGTGAAGCCGCCCAGGCCTCCGGAACCGGTGAACGCCGTGGCCCCCGGGGTGGAGGTGCGGGAGTAGGCGCCCAGGTAGTACTGGCCGAAGTCGTCGGACAGCGTGCCGCCGCCGAGGTCGACGCTGCCGCCGGCCTGCTCGCCCGCCTCGATCAGCCGGCCGCCCTCGTTGAGGAAGGCCCGCAGCTGGAGCTGGGTGGCGATGCCCGGGGTGGCGGCGCCGGTGTGGTGGACGACCGTGTGGAAGTGGCTCAGCACGCCGAGCGCGTCCGGGGCGCCCCGCTCGGCGACGTCCCAGACCGCCGCGCGGTGGCCGTTGGCCTTCAGCGCGTCGACGTACTTCTGGGTCTGGGTGGCCTTCGCGCCCTCCTCGGAGACGACGAGGACGTCCGCGCGGGGCCGTTCGGCGACGGTGTAGGTGAAGTGCTCGCTGGAGACGTCCCGGCCCCTGCGGGCCTCACCGGTGAACCACACCTCGACCTTGTCGCCCGGGTCCGCGTGCCTCACCTCGGCCCGGTACTCGTCGAAGTGGAGGTTGTCCTCGCCGCCGTACCGCTCGCCGCCCTTCCAGCGCCTGAGGTCCGCGTCGTGCGTACGGCCGCCGTTGACGCGGTACTTGAGCTCCTTGTCGCGTACGGCCTTGCGGACGACGACGGAGACCTCCTGGTCGCCGCCGCGCGCGTACGACGTGTCGAAGGCCGCCGGGGTGAAGTCCGCGGCCTCCAGGCCGACCGAGGAGGACGGCCGGTCGGGGTGGGCGGCGGACTCCGCGACGGAGAGCGCGAACGGGATGTTCTTCGCGAACTCCTGCTGGATCAGCCTCTCGTCGTCGGGGAAGTTGAAGCCCGACCGGCAGTCGCTCGCGTTCCACTCGTCGTCGGGGTCGGCTTCGGACACGGTCTGGCAGGTCGACATCTCGGGGGTGAACATCGCCATGCCGTTGACGTTGGCCGCGTGGCCGTCGGCCTCACCGTTGGTGGTGTACAGCTCGGAGGAGAGCTGCGGGTGGTAGCCGGGGATCGCGGAGTTGTCGGGCGTGCCGGCGAGGGCCTCGTAGAGGACGTCGTCGGGGGTCGGCGTGGCCACCTGCCAGCCGACCCCGTAGAGGAGGAGTTCGGCCGCGGAGTGGTAGTTGATGCCGTAGGTGAAGCCGATGCGCTTCTCGAAGGCGTCGATGGCCTTGGTCTCGGGCTCGGAGCCCGGCGACGCGCCGCGGTAGGTCTGGCTGGTGGGGTTGGGGGACGAGCCCTCGTCGTCGTAGCCCCACTTGTAGGGGAAGTTCCGGTTGAGGTCGACGCCGTCGCCGGTGCTGATGACGCCGTCGCCGTTGACGTCCCGCAGGTTCTTGCGCCACAGGCGGTTGTCGTCGTCGGCGAAGGTGTAGTCGTAGCCGTCGGGGTTGGCGGAGAGGACGAACCACAGTTCCGTGGTGTCCACGATCTTCTTGATCCGCTTGTCCGTGCGGTACGAGTCCAGGTAGTGGTGCATCAGCCGCCGGGTCATCTCCGGCGTGATCCACTCGCGCGCGTGCTGGTTGGACATGTAGAGGACCGAGGGCTTGGAGCCGTCCTTGGTCTTCCTGGCCTTCTTGGTGAGCTTCAGGGCGAGGATGTCCTGGCCCCTGACCGTCTTGCCGATGGAGACGACCTTGGTGAGGTCGGGGTTCTCCCGCGCGGTGCGCAGGATCTCCTCCCGCAGGCCGCCCGCTCCGCTGTACGGGCGGAACACGCCCTCGGCGGCGTCCTCGACGCGGGTCTCCGCGCGGGCGGAGAGCGTGTGCTCGGTGAGGTCGACGCCCTGTTCCTCCAGCTTCTCGGCCTGCCCCTCGGTGAGGTAGACCTCCACGGTGGCCGTGCCCTTGTCGGGCACCCGCTCACCGAGTTCGTGGCCGTCCTGCCCCGCCGCGAGCAGCAGGGACACCTGCTGCTCGGTGACGTCGGCGCGGAAGACCTTGACCTCGTCGGTGTCGGAGGCCGCGGGGTTTCCGGGTTGTGCCTGGGCGATGGGTGCGAAGCTCGCTCCGCCGATCAGGAGCGTGCCGACAGCGAGGATCGATCTCGCTCTGTGTCTCATGAGCCCCCCAGAGAGTGGTCCGCCACAGCAGCGAACAGATGCCAGGCTCATGACACAACATGATCGAGTCAAGGGTGCCGCCACGACACGCGAAAACCGGCGCCGGTCACCCGAGTGGGCGCCGACGCCGGTCCCCTGACCAGCCGTCAGACCATGAGCTTGTCGTCCAGCTCCTCGCCCAGGTTGGCCTCCGTGCCCGGGATGCCCAGGTCGGAGGCGCGCTTGTCGGCCATCGCCAGCAGCCGGCGGATACGGCCGGCCACGGCGTCCTTGGTGAGCGGCGGGTCGGCGAGCGCGCCCAGCTCCTCCAGGGAGGCCTGCTTGTGCTCCATGCGCAGCCGGCCGGCCGCGGCGAGGTGCTCGGGGACGTCGTCGGCGAGGATCTCCAGGGCGCGCTGGACGCGGGCGCCGGCGGCGACGGCCGCGCGGGCGGAGCGGCGGAGGTTGGCGTCGTCGAAGTTGGCCAGCCGGTTCGCCGTGGCGCGCACCTCGCGGCGCATCCGGCGCTCCTCCCAGGCCAGCACCGACTCGTGCGCGCCGAGCCGGGTGAGCAGCGCGCCGATCGCGTCGCCGTCGCGGACCACGACCCGGTCCACGCCGCGCACCTCGCGCGCCTTGGCGGCGATCGACAGCCTGCGGGCGGCGCCGACCAGGGCGAGCGCGGCCTCGGGGCCGGGGCAGGTCACCTCCAGGGAGGAGGACCGGCCGGGCTCGGTGAGGGAGCCGTGGGCCAGGAAGGCGCCGCGCCAGGCCGCCTCGGCGTCACAGGTGGCCCCGGAGACCACCTGCGGGGGCAGGCCGCGGATCGGCCGGCCGCGGCCGTCCACCAGGCCGGTCTGGCGGGCGAGCTGGTCGCCGCCCGCGACCACCCGGACGACGTAGCGCGAGCCGCGGCGCAGTCCGCCCGGGGCCATCACGATCAGTTCGGAGCTGTGTCCGAAGATCTCCAGGATGTCCCGCTTGAGGCGGCGGGCCGCCATCGCGGTGTCCAGCTCCGCCTCGATCACGATGCGCCCGCTCACCAGGTGGAGGCCGCCGGCGAACCGCAGGATGGCGGAGACCTCCGCCTTCCTGCAGCAGGTACGGGTGACGGGGAGCCGGGAGATCTCGTCCTTCACCGCTGCCGTCATCGCCATGGGCCGATCCTTCCATGCATCCGAAAAATACGGTCGTACGCGGCGGCCAACAGCTCCGGGTCGTGCCGGGGGCTTCCGTCGGGCCTGGCCACCGGGGCCAGCTCGACCGCGGCGCCGAACCGCTCGGCGGCATCGGTCAGGGAGTCGCGGTCGGGCACGGCGGCCTCGTCGGCCAGCACCACGTCCAGGGCGAGTTTAGGGGCGTGTCGTCCCAAAACCTCCAAATGACGCTGCGGGGAGAAGCCCTCGGTTTCTCCTGGCTGCGGCGCGAGGTTAAGGGAGAGTACCCGGCGCGCCTTGGTCTCGATGAGGGCGTCCAGCAGTTCCGGCACGAGCAGGTGCGGGATGACCGAGGAGAACCAGGAGCCGGGGCCGAGCACCACCCAGTCGGCGTCGAGGACCGCGGCGACCGCCTCGGGGACGGCGGGCGGGTCGTTCGGCACGAGGTGCACGGACTGCACCTCTCCCGGGGTGAGGGCGACGGTGGCCTGGCCGCGGACGGTGCCGATCTCGTCGGGCCGCTCGGGGTCGTGGCCCAGGACCCGGGCCTGGAGCTCCAGCGGCACGGCGGACATGGGCAGCACGCGGCCGTGCGCGCCGAGCAGCCGGCCCACCAGGTCGAGGGCCTGGACGTGGTCGCCGAGCTGCTCCCACAGGGCGACGATCAGCAGATTGCCGACCGCGTGCTCGTGCAGGTCGCCCTGGGACTGGAAGCGGTGCTGGATGACGCGGGCCCAGGTCTGGCCCCAGTCGTCGTCGCCGCACAGCGCGGCCAGGGCCTTGCGCAGGTCACCGGGCGGCAGCACGCCCAGTTCGTCGCGCAGGCGCCCGCTGGAGCCGCCGTCGTCGGCCACGGTGACGACGGCGGTGAGGTCGCCGGTGATCCGGCGCAGCGCGGCGAGCGAGGCGGACAGGCCCATGCCGCCGCCGAGGGCGACGACCTTGGGCTGGGCGCCCCGGCGGCGCGGTCTCGCGCCACGGGTCTCGGCCGGCCGGCTCGCGCGCCCCTCGGGGACCGCTCGGCGCAGCCGGCTCAGCCGCGGAGTACGTGGTGTCATTCCCGTCCCATGTCCCGGTGGACCACCACCGTCTCCACGCCCTCGGCGACGAGCCGGGCGGCGAGCTTCTCCGACATGGCGACCGACCGGTGCTTGCCGCCGGTGCAGCCGACGGCGATGGTCACGTAGCGCTTGCCCTCACGGCGGTAGCCCGCGGCGACCAGCCGCAGCATCTCCGCGTACCGGTCGAGGAACTCCTTGGCGCCGGGCTGGTTGAAGACGTACGACGCCACCTCCTCGTTGAGACCGGTGTAGGGGCGCAGCTCGGGGACCCAGTGCGGGTTGGGCAGGAACCGCATGTCCACGACCAGGTCGGCGTCGACCGGGAGGCCGTACTTGAAGCCGAAGGACATGACGGTGGCCCGCAGCTCGGGCTCCTCCTCGCCGGCGAACTGGGCGTCCATCTTGGCGCGCAGCTCGTGCACGTTGAGGCTGGAGGTGTCGATCACCAGGTCGGCGTCGCCGCGCAGCTCGCGCAGCAGCTCCCGCTCGGCGTCGATGCCGTCGACGATGCGGCCGTCGCCCTGCAGGGGGTGCGGGCGGCGCACCGACTCGAAGCGGCGCACCAGGGCGTCGTCGGAGGACTCCAGGAAGACGGTCCGCCGGGTGACGCCCCGCGTGTCGAGGTCGGCGAGGGACTCGCGGAGGTTGTCGAAGAAGCGCCGGCCGCGGACGTCGACGACGACCGCGATGCGCGCCACGTTGCCCTGGGAGCGCGCGCCGAGCTCCACCATGGTGGTGATCAGCGCGGGCGGCAGGTTGTCCACGACGAACCAGCCGAGGTCCTCCAGACACTTCGCGGCCGTCGAACGGCCGGCCCCGGACATGCCGGAGATGATCACCAGCTCGGGGATGGCCGCCTCGGGCACCCCGGCCTTTTCCTTGCCCGTACTCACCTGTGCTCCGTCGTCCTGGTGGTCGGCGGTCCGGTCGGTGCCGTCCCCGCCCGCCTCCTGCTGTGTCCGGTCCCGCTCCGGCGCGGGTCCCGTCTCGTGCTCGGTCATCGCTCCTGCCCCCGTCGTTCGTCCGGGGCGCCCGTGGTGACGGGCTCCCCGGGAGAACCCGTCGCCTGCCCGGGTTCCTCCGTGTCATCCATGATCTCGTCCGTGTCGTCCAGGATCTCGCCCGTCGCCGTGTTCACGGCGGGGGCGGCGGGTGCCGCCCGCTCGAGGGCCGCGACGATCGTCTCGGCCGTCTTGCGGCCTATGCCCGGAACCTCGCGGATCTGGTCGATTGTCGCCGACCGCAGCCTCTTCACCGAACCGAAGTGCTTGATCAGCGCCTGCTTGCGGGTCTCGCCGAGGCCGGGCACGTCGTCCAGCGGGCCGGCGCGGAAGCGCTTGGCGCGCTTGGCGCGCTGGTAGGTGATCGCGAACCGGTGGGCCTCGTCGCGGACCCGCTGGAGCAGGTAGAGGCCCTCGCTGGTGCGCGGCAGCACCACCGGGTCGGTCTCGCCCGGCAGCCAGACCTCCTCCAGCCTCTTGGCGAGGCCGCACACGGCGATGTCGTCGATGCCCAGCTCGTCCAGCGCCCGCCGGGCCGCCGCGACCTGCGGCGCGCCGCCGTCGACGACGACGAGCTGCGGCGGGTAGGCGAAGCGTCTGGGGCGGCCGTCGTCCTCCGTGAGGGTGTTCCCGGGCGGTTCGGCGAGGCCTCCGGAAGGCCCTTCGGCTCCGGGGTCCTCGCCGTCGGTCCACTCCCCCGTGCGCTCCTTCTCCGCGAGGTAGCGCCGGAAGCGGCGGGTGATCACCTCGTGCATGGAACGGACGTCGTCCTGTCCCGCGAAGCCTTTTATCTGGAAGCGGCGGTACTCGCTCTTGCGGGCCAGTCCGTCCTCGAAGACGACCATGGACGCCACCACGTCGTCGCCCTGGAGGTGCGAGATGTCGTAGCACTCGATCCTGAGCGGGGCGCTGTCCAGCTCCAGGGCGTCGGTGATCTCCTCCAGCGCGCGCGAGCGCGTGGTCAGGTCGGAGGCGCGCTTGGTCTTGTGCAGCACGAGCGCCTGCTGGGCGTTGCGCTCCACGGTCTCCATCAGGGCCCTCTTGTCGCCGCGCTGCGGGATGCGCAGGGACACGCCGGAGCCGCGCCGCTCCGTCAGCCACTGCTGGACCGGCTCCACCGGGTCGGGCAGGGCGGGGACCAGGACCTCCCGGGGGACCGCGTCACCGGTCTCCTCGCCGTAGAGCTGCTGCAGCGCGTGCTCGACGAGGGCGCCGGTGGTGATCTCCTCGACCTTGTCGGTGACCCAGCCGCGCTGGCCGCGCACGCGTCCGCCGCGCACGTGGAAGATCTGGACGGCCGCCTCCAGCTCGTCCTCGGCGACCGCGATCAGGTCGGCGTCGGTCGCGTCGGCGAGCACGACCGCGCTCTTCTCCATGGCCTTCTTCAGCGCCCCGATGTCGTCGCGCAGGCGCGCGGCCCGCTCGTACTCCATCTCCTCGGCCGCCTCCGTCATCCGCCGCTCCAGGCGGCGCAGGTAGGTGCCCGTGCGGCCGGCCATGAAGTCGGAGAACTCCTCGGCCAGCGCGCGGTGGTCCTCGGCGGAGATGCGGTCCACGCACGGCGCCGAGCACTTGTCGATGTAGCCGAGCAGACAGGGGCGGCCGGTGCGGGCGGCGTTCTTGAAGACCCCGGCCGAGCAGGTGCGCACCGGGAAGACGCGCAGCAGCAGGTCCACGGTGTCCCGGATCGCCCACGCGTGCGTGTACGGACCGAAGTACCGCACGCCCTTCTTCTTGTGACCGCGCATCACCTGGACGCGCGGGAACTCCTCGTTCATCGTCACCGCGAGGTACGGGTAGCTCTTGTCGTCGCGGTACTTGACGTTGAACCGGGGGTCGTACTCCTTGATCCAGGAGTACTCCAGCTGGAGCGCCTCGACCTCCGTGGACACCACCGTCCACTCCACGGACGCGGCCGTGGTGACCATGGAGCGGGTGCGCGGGTGCAGCCCGGCCAGGTCCTGGAAGTAGTTCGCCAGGCGTTGGCGCAGGCTCTTCGCCTTTCCGACGTAGATCACCCGGCGGTGCTCGTCGCGGAACCGGTAGACCCCCGGCGAGTCGGGGATCTCACCCGGTTTGGGGCGGTAGCTGGAGGGGTCGGCCATGTCTCACACCCTACTGGCGGGGACCGACACCGCGGCGGGCCTGTGGACGGCGGGGCTCGGCCGGGTCCGGATGGGTTACGGCGTGCGGGAAGCGGGAAGGTGGGGGTTCCGTCCCTCGGATGATCGGCGGACGGCCACGAGGGCGGTCACGAGTCGGAGGGCTGGTCGGATGCGACGGACGCGGATCGAGAAACCACGACGGCCGGCCCGGACCCGCCGGTACGCGGACGAGACGTCCGGCGTCGCCGACTCCCTCGACCCGCGCGATCCCGACATCGTGCGCGCGAAGCGCCTGCGGGCGCGGCCGGCGGGCGGGGACGGGGCCGGCGCGCCGTAGGGAGGGCGCGTGCCGCCGTCGTGGGCCGCCGTTGGGCGTCAGGTGTTGTCGGGACTTGGTCAACACGCTTCAATGCGGGGGAACTCCGGGCCCTGAACGACGGCGTACGGATGTGAAGACTCCGCCCCGCCGGCGGGGGCGGCTCCGGGGTGCCCGCGCGACGGCCCGACCAGCCGTCGCGGACTTCACAGAAAGGCCCCTGCATGCCGCACGCCACACCGCACGCGGACCTCGTCACCGCGGAACTGGACTCGGCCCTGCAAGGCGGCCCCTTCCACGTCGCCCTGCGCGCGGCGATCGCCGCGCGGGGGCTGCCGTTGCAGCGGGTGCAGCACCATCTGTCGCGCCACGGCGTGAAGGTCGGCGTCACCAGTCTGAGCTACTGGCAGCAGGGCGCCCGCCGCCCGCAGCGCCCGGAGTCGCTGCGCGCCGTACGAGCGTTGGAGGAGATCCTGCAACTGCCGGAGGAGTCGCTGATCCGGCTGCTCGCCGAGCCGGACGAGCACACGGCGGACCGCCACTCCCCCGGGCGGTCCTACCGCTCCCTGGTCGAGGCCTCGGGCGTACGGGAACGGCTGCTGGCCGAATCCGGCGCCCCGCGCGACGGCGGGCTGCACACCCTGGGGCACCACGAGCGGATACGGATCGGGGCGCGCCGCGAACTGGCGGAGCGCGAGTCGCACCACATCGTGCGCGCCCACCTGGACGGCGTCGACCGCTATGTGGCCGTCCACCACGGCGACCCCGGTGCCGTGCCGGCGCGGATGACCGTGCGGGCGCTGGAGAACTGCCGTACCGGGCGCGTGCTCCGGCACCACGAGACCGGGGTGCTCGCGGCCGAGCTGCTCTTCGACACCCGGCTGCGGGCCGGTGACACCTTCCTCTTCCGCTACGCCGTCGAGGACGGCACGGCGGGCGTCTCGCGCGAGTACGTGCGCGGGGCGGAGTCCCCCGGCGGACAGTACGCGCTCCAGGTGTGCTTCGACTCCGGGACGCTCCCGGCGCGCTGCCACCGGTTCACCCAGCACTCGGCGGCGGCACCGCGCGGCGGCCGTCAGGAGCTGGTGCTCAGCGGGCGGCACCGCTCGGTGCACCTGGTGGAACCGCGCGTGCGCTCGGGTTACGTGGGGATCGCCTGGGACTGGGAGTGACCCCGGTCAGGTCTGCGGCCTGACGACCAGCGTGCCGTTCTTCACCTCGACGGCCAGCGTCTTCAGGGGGGCCACGGCCGGCTCGCGCAGCACCTTGCCGGTGGCGGCGTCGAACTCGCTGCCGTGGCAGGGGCAGATCAGCTTCGTGCCCTCGAGCTTGTTGATGGGGCATCCCGCGTGGGTGCAGACGGTGTTGTACGCCTTGAGGGTGCCGTCCCCGCTCCGGCTGACCACGACGTTGTGGTCCCGGTACAGCTTCGCGCCGTCCTCGGCGACCTCGCTCTCGGGACCCAGCTCGACGGGGCCGGTCAGCGGGGCGGCGCCCTCCTCGGTGCTTCCGCACGCGGCGAGGCCCAGGCCGGCCACGGGGGTCAGGGCCGCGCCCCGCAGGACGGTACGGCGGGTCGCGGCGGGTCGGCGGGCGGGCATGAGGGCTCCACGGGTGGGACGGCGGTGCGCGGGTGGACATCGGGGACGATACCGGGAGTGATCGTTCCGGCTGTGGGCGGGGGCTGTCGTGGGGGGGGCCGGGCAGGCGTTCGCAAGCGTTTACGCACGTCCGGCGGATGGGATACGGTCCCCACCCGAGAGGCGGCGCGTGGTGCACGGCTGTGCGGAGTCGGCGGGTCGTGGAGCCCGGCCCTTCGGAGACCTTCGGAGACCTTCGGGGAAGGGAACCCTTCGTGATCGTCGTGGCCGGTGAGGCACTGATCGACCTGGTACCGCGCGGCGCGGGCGCGCTCGCGGCGCTGACGCCGGCGCTCGGCGGCGGCCCGTTCAACACGGCGGTGGCGCTGGGCCGCCTCGGCTCCCCCACCGCGTTCTGTTCCCGGGTGTCGCGCGACGCCTTCGGTACGGCGCTGCTGGACCGGCTGCGGGAGACCGGCGTGGACGTGTCGTCGGTGCAGCGCGGCGACGAGCCGACGACGCTGGCCGTCGCCACGGTCGGCACGGACGGCTCGGCGGCGTACTCCTTCTACGTGGAGGGGACCGCGGACCGCCTGTTCACGGCCCCCGGCACGCTGCCGGCCGGCACCCGCGCGGTGTCCTTCGGGACCTGCTCCCTCGTGCTGGAACCGGGCGCGAGCGCGTACGAGGAGCTGATGCGCACCGCCTCCGCGCGAGGCGTCTTCACCGCGCTGGACCCCAACATCCGGGCGGGTCTCATCCCCGACGCCGACGCCTACCGGGCCCGGTTCTGGAGCTGGCTGCCGTCGGTGTCGCTGCTGAAGCTGTCCGCGGAGGACGCCGAGTGGCTCGGTGGGTCCCCGAAGGAGTGGCTGGCGGCCGGTCCGGCGGCGGTCGTGGTCACCCGGGGCGGGGACGGGCTGTCCGTGTTCACCCGCGACGGCGGCGAGTACGCCGTGCCGGGTGAGCGGGTCGAGGTGGTGGACACGATCGGCGCCGGTGACACGGTGAACGCGGCGCTGCTGCACGGACTGGCGGTGCGGGACGCGCTCAGTGACGCGGGGGTGGCCGCGCTGGGCGGCGAGGGCTGGGCGGGCCTGCTCGGCTTCGCGGCGCGTGCGGCGGCGGTCACCTGCTCACGCGCGGGCGCGGAACCGCCGTACGCCCACGAACTGGAGCCGGAGGCCGTCTGACGCACGCACGCGCCGTACCGCACGGGGGTTCCGTGCGGCACGGCGCGTGGGGGTGCCGTGACTTCGCCCGGTATCAGTCGTTGACCCAGCGGCAGGCGTGCTGGGTTTCCCCGCCGACGCGGGGGTGGTCCGTTCCTTCGGGAGATCCTTGGATCCGAGCGTATGTTGTCCCCGCCGTCGCGGGGTGCGCCAGGTTCCAGCCGCCTGCTTCTATCGCTTGGTTGCCGCCTTCCGTCGGCCGGCAGTCTTCTTCACCGGCGCCTCCACAGAACGTGCGGCATCGCTGATCTTCCCCGGCTCCAGGATTTCCCGCAGGAACTTGCCCGTGTGGCTGGCCGGGACGCCGGCGACCTGCTCCGGGGTGCCCTCCGCGACGACCAGGCCGCCGCCGGAACCGCCCTCGGGGCCCATGTCGACGACCCAGTCGGCGGTCTTGATCACGTCGAGGTTGTGCTCGATGACGATGACCGTGTTGCCCTTCTCGACCAGGCCGGACAGGACCTTCAGCAGCTTGCTGATGTCCTCGAAGTGCAGACCGGTGGTCGGCTCGTCCAGGACGTAGACCGTGCGGCCGGTGGAGCGCTTCTGCAGCTCGCTGGCGAGCTTCACGCGCTGTGCCTCGCCGCCGGACAGGGTGGTCGCGGACTGGCCGAGCCGGACGTAGCCGAGACCGACGTCGTTGAGCGTCCGCAGGTGGCGGGCGATGGCCGGGACGGCCTCGAAGAAGTTCATGGCCTCTTCGATCGGCATGTTCAGGACGTCGGCGATGGACTTGCCCTTGTAGTGGACCTCCAGGGTCTCCCGGTTGTAGCGGGCGCCGTGGCAGACCTCGCACGGGACGTACACGTCCGGGAGGAAGTTCATCTCGATCTTGATGGTGCCGTCGCCCGCGCAGTTCTCGCAGCGGCCGCCCTTGACGTTGAAGGAGAAGCGGCCCGGCATGTAGCCGCGGACCTTCGCCTCGGTGGTCTCGGCGAACAGCTTGCGGACGTGGTCGAAGACACCCGTGTACGTCGCCGGGTTGGAGCGCGGGGTGCGGCCGATGGGCGACTGGTCGACGTGGACGACCTTGTCGACGAGGTCGTCGCCGTCCACCCGCGTGTGCCGGCCGGGGACGCTGCGCGCGCCGTTCAGCTCGCGGGCGAGGTGGGTGTACAGGATGTCGTTGACCAGCGTGGACTTGCCGGAGCCGGACACACCGGTGACCGCGGTGAAGACGCCCAGCGGGAAGGACACGTCGATGTCTTGCAGGTTGTTCTCGCGGGCGCCGTGCACCGTGAGCCGGCGCGACGGGTCGTGCGGGCGGCGGATGTCGGGCAGCGGGATGGCCTTCTTGCCGGACAGGTACTGGCCGGTCTGCGACTCGGCGTTGGCGAGCAGCTCCTTGAGGGAGCCGCTGTGCACGACCTTGCCGCCGTGCTCGCCGGCGCCGGGGCCGATGTCGACGATCCAGTCGGCGACCTTGATGGTGTCCTCGTCGTGCTCCACGACGATGAGCGTGTTGCCCATGTCGCGCAGCCGGACCAGGGTCTCGATCAGCCGGTGGTTGTCCCGCTGGTGCAGGCCGATGGAGGGCTCGTCGAGGACGTAGAGCACGCCGACGAGTCCGGAGCCGATCTGGGTGGCCAGGCGGATGCGCTGGGCCTCACCGCCGGAGAGCGTGCCCGCCGCGCGGTTGAGCGAGAGGTAGTCCAGGCCGACGTCGACCAGGAACCGCAGCCGCTCGTTGACCTCCTTGAGGACGCGCTCGGCGATCTTCTTGTCGCGGGCGGTGAGCTTCAGCTCGCCCAGGAAGTCCGCGCAGTCGCTGATGGACATCCCGGAGACCTCGGCGATGGACTTGCCCATGACCGTGACGGCGAGGACGACCGGCTTGAGCCGGGTGCCCTCGCAGGCGGGGCAGGGCACCTCGCGCATGTAGCCCTCGAAGCGCTCGCGGCTGGCGTCGCTCTCGGCCTCGCTGTGCCGGCGCTTGACGAAGGGGACGGCGCCCTCGAAGGCCGTGGTGTACCGGCGCTCGCGGCCGTAGCGGTTGCGGTAGCGGACCTCGACCTGGGTCTTGTGGCCGTGCAGCAGGGCCTTCTTGGCGCGCTGCGGCAGGCCGGCGAAGGGGATGTCGGTGCGGAAGCCCAGCGCCTCCGCGAGGGCGCCGATCAGGCGGCCGAAGTAGTCCTTGGTGTGGCCGTGCGACCACGGGTGGATGGCGCCCTCGTCGAGGCTCTTGTCCGGGTCGGGGACGATCAGCTCGGGGTCGACCTCCATGCGCGTGCCGATGCCGGTGCACTCGGGACAGGCGCCGAAGGGCGAGTTGAAGGAGAAGGAGCGGGGCTCCAGCTCCTCGAAGGACAGGTCGTCGTACGCGCAGTACAGGTGCTCGGAGTACATGCGCTCGCGCTCGGGGTCGTCCTCGGGGAGGTCGACGAAGTCGAGCACGACCATGCCGCCGGACAGGCCGAGGGCGGTCTCGACGGAGTCGGTGAGGCGGCGCTTGGCGCTGTCCTTGACGGTGAGGCGGTCGACGACCACCTCGATGGTGTGCTTCTCCTGCTTCTTCAGCGTGGGCGGGTTGGAGAGCTGGACGGTCTCGCCGTCCACCCGCGCGCGGGAGTAGCCCTTGGTCTGGAGGTCGGCGAACAGGTCGACGAACTCGCCCTTGCGCTCGCGCACCAGCGGGGAGAGCACCTGGAAGCGGCTGCCCTCCGGCAGTTCCAGGACCTTGTCGACGATGGCCTGCGGCGACTGGCGTGCGATCGGGCGGCCGCACTCGGGGCAGTGCGGCTTGCCGATGCGGGCGAAGAGCAGGCGCAGGTAGTCGTAGACCTCGGTGATGGTGCCGACCGTGGAGCGCGGGTTGCGGGAGGTCGACTTCTGGTCGATGGAGACCGCCGGGGACAGGCCCTCGATGAAGTCGACGTCCGGCTTGTCCATCTGGCCGAGGAACTGCCGGGCGTACGAGGAGAGGGACTCCACGTAGCGCCGCTGTCCCTCGGCGAAGATCGTGTCGAAGGCCAGCGAGGACTTGCCCGACCCCGACAGGCCCGTGAAGACGATGAGCGAGTCGCGCGGGAGATCGAGCGAGACGTTCTTGAGGTTGTGCTCGCGCGCTCCACGGACGATGAGACGGTCGGCCACGCCGGTCCGCACCTTTCTTGAGAGAAGTGACAGGGGCGGGGCCCCCGTCTTTCTCAGACTAGGGGGAGCCACTGACAACGCCGGTTCGGATTCACGGGTTGTCAACAAACCCCGGCTCTCCAGCATGCCCGACGCCGAACACGACCATATAGCACGTGCATTCGATTTAGGGCGCGGCTCCATCACCTTCACCCGATGGTGTGACGGGGCTAGGGTCAGCACCATGATTGATCACGCTGATGACCTGGCGTCTGTACAAGCAGCGACCGAGCGGCTGCTCACCGCGGTCGCCGCACTGGACAACGCGGCTGTGACCCAGTCGTCACGGCTGCCCGGCTGGACCCGCGGCCATGTGCTGGCCCACCTGGCCCGCAACGCGGACGCCCTGGTGAACGTCCTCGAGGGCCGTCCCATGTACGTCTCCGGTGAGGCCCGGGACGCCGACATCGAGCGGGACGCGCCGCGCCCCCTCGACGCGCACCTCGCCGACCTGCGGGAGAGCGGGGAGCGCTTCCGCGCGGCGGGCGCGGCCCCGGCGGACCCGTCGCGCACGGTGGAGCTGCGCAACGGGGTCACGGACCGGGCGGAGCGGGTGCCGTTCCGGCGGTGGATCGAGGTGGAGCTGCACCACGTGGACCTCGGGATCGGCTACGAGCTGGAGGACCTGCCGGCGGACTTCACGGAGCGGGAGATCGACTTCCTCGCGGCGCGGTTCGCCGGCCACCGGGACGTGCCGTCGACCGCCCTGGCCACCGTGGACGGCAGGACCTGGACGACCGGCGGCGGGGCGGACGGCGGACCGGTCGCGGTCGAGGGGACGGCCGCCGACCTGCTCGGCTGGCTGGCCGGACGGCGGGACGGCGCCGCCCTGACGGTCAAGGGCGGGGACCTCCCGTCTCTTCCCCCGCTGTAACACCTGTACCGCGCGGGTTCCCGCTATAGGCTGGCGGTCATGACGTACAGCGGTCGGGTGACGGTCGGCGGCCCAGCCGACGTGCACGAACTCAAGGACCTGATGATCACCAAGGTCGCGGTCGGCCCCATGGACAACAACGCCTATCTGCTGCGCTGCCGGGCCACCGACGAACAGTTGCTGATCGACGCGGCCAACGACGCGGGGACCCTGCTGGGGACGATCGGTGACGACGGCATCGCGTCCGTCGTCACCACCCACCGGCACGGCGACCACTGGCAGGCGCTCGCCGAGGTCGTCGCCGCCACCGGCGCCCGCACCCACGCCGGCCGGGAGGACGCCGAGGGCATCCCCGTGCCGACCGACGTGCCGCTCGACGACGGCGACGTCATCCGCGTGGGCCGGGTGGAACTCACCGCCCGCCATCTGGTCGGGCACACCCCCGGCTCGATCGCCCTGGTCTACGACGATCCCCACGGGCATCCGCATGTGTTCACCGGGGACTGCCTGTTCCCGGGCGGTGTGGGCAACACCCACAAGGACCCGAAGGCGTTCGCCAGTCTGATCCATGACGTCGAGACCAAGATCTTCGAGGTTCTGCCGGACGAGACCTGGGTCTATCCCGGACACGGCGACGACACCACCCTGGGCGCGGAACGCCCGCACCTGCCGGAGTGGCGCGCGCGGGGCTGGTGAGACGGGGCCTCTACGCCTCGGCCACTCCGGGGCCGGCCAGCGCGGCGATCCGCTCCACCGCGAACACGTACCCCTGCACCCCGCATCCCGCGATGACCCCGTCGGCGCGCAGCGAGACGTAGGAGTGGTGCCGGAAGGACTCGCGCCGGTGGATGTTGGAGATGTGGACCTCCATCACGGGCAGGCCGTCGCAGACGTTGAGGGCGTCCAGGATGGCGACGGAGGTGTGGGAGTAGGCACCGGGGTTGATGACGATCCCGCAGTGGTTCGACCGTGCCTCGTGGATCCAGTCCACCAGTTGACCCTCGTGGTTGGACTGGCGCAGATCCACCGTGCCGCCCCGTGCCGCCGCCGCCTTGGCGCACATCGCCTCCACGTCGGCGAGCGTGTCGGAGCCGTAGATCTCCGGCTGGCGCTGTCCCAGCAGGTTCAGGTTGGGGCCGTTGAGGATCATGATGGGGGCGCTGGCCAGATTGCGGGGCACGGTTCCTCCGGTCCGTCGGGGTGGGGCGGTCCTCGCCGGAACCGCTGCTCGGACCCGGTTTATCACGCTGCGCCGCACGGCCGTTGAGCCCTGCCCCGGCCCGCGCCGGGCGACCGCGTGGCCGCGTGGCCGCGACGCGGGCACTTCTTGACACTGCTCGTGGTCCGCCCGGGGAATCAGGTCTCCGGGCGGCCCACGAGCGCCGGGGAGCCGTGGCCTGTGCCACTGGGCGACGTGCTCCCGCTAGGGGTTGAGGGCCAGTTCCAGATAGGCCGCGAGCAGCACCAGGTGCACGCCGCCCTGGAGCGGTGTGGCCCGCCCGGGGACCACGGTCAGCGCGCCCACCACCATGGTCAGGGCGAGCAGCACCATATGGGTGTTGCCGAGGCCGAGGACGAGCGGGCCGGGGAGCCAGAGGGAGGCCAGCGCGACGGCGGGGATGGTCAGGCCGATGCTGGCCATCGCCGAGCCGAGCGCGAGGTTCATGCTGGTCTGCACCTGGTTGCGGCGCGAGGCGCGCACCGCGGCGATGGTCTCCGGGAGGAGGACCAGCAGGGCGATGATCACACCGACGACGGAGTGGGGCAGGCCGGCGGCATCCACTCCGGACTCGATCGTGGGCGAGACCCCTTTGGCCAGCCCGACCACTCCGACCAGCGCTAGGCCCAGCAGCCCGAGACTGATCAGGGCGGTGCGCGTGGAGGGCGCCTCGGCGTGCTCCTGCTCGGAGGCGGCCGATTCGCCCTGCTTGACGATCGGCAGGAAGTAGTCGCGGTGTCTGACGGTCTGGGTCGCCACGAACAGGGCGTAGAGGGTCAGTGAGGAGAGCGCCGCGAACGTGAGCTGCACGGTGGAGAACTCCGGGCCGGGCTTGCTCGTGGTGAAGGTCGGCAGCACGAGGCTGAGGGTCGCCAGCGTCGCGACCGTGGCGAGGGCCGCGCCGGTGCCTTCCGAATTGAACACCGCCGTGCCGTGGCGCAGTGAACCCACCAGCAGGCTCAGTCCGAGAATGCCGTTGACGGTGATCATCACGGCCGCGAACACGGTGTCTCTGGCGAGCGTCGCGCTCTTGTCCCCGCCGTCGAGCATCAGCGTGACGATCAGCGCCACCTCGATGACGGTGACGGCGACCGCGAGGACCAGGGAGCCGAAGGGCTCACCGACCCGGTGCGCGACCACCTCGGCGTGGTGCACGGCCGCCAGCACGGATCCCGCGAGGACCGCGGTCACCAGGACGACGATCCAGCCGGGCAGTTCGCGTCCCCAGGTCAGGACCAGCAGAATCACGGCGAACACCGGCACCAGGGTCGTCCACTGTGCCGCGAGTGACCTGAGCCGAGCGGTCATGGGGTGATCGTCGCAGACGTGAACGGGCGGCGCACCTCACCGCAGCCCTCCGACCACCGGCCGACCGTGGGGGGCGCGGGGGGTGTCACCGCCGCACGGCGTGCCCCTCCGCTCCTCGATCCTGATCGTCTCGGGGTCATCATGGTCACGCATGGCCTCCTCGTACGAGTCGTGTCCGGTCGGCGCCGGCGGGCGGCGCGAAGTGGGAACGAACGGAACCGGGAGCGGTGGTCGGCGATGTGCTGACCTCCGCTCCCGGCACCGGCGTTCCGGTGTCCGACAAGGGTCAGACGTCGATGTTGTTCTTCACGGGGTCCTCGCCCCGGCCTGCCACGGCCTCGGCCTCCGCCTGCTTGCGGGAGGCCCGCAGGCTGGTGATCGTGGTGACGACCAGGACCGCGCAGATGACGCCCAGCGAGACCGGGATGCTGATCTCGGGGACGTGCACCCCGGACTCGTGCAGTGCGTGCAGCACCAGCTTCACGCCGATGAAGCCGAGGATGATCGACAGGCCGTAGGACAGGTGGACCAGCTTCTTCAGCAGACCGCCGATGAGGAAGTACAGCTGCCTCAGGCCCATCAGCGCGAACGCGTTCGCCGTGAACACGATGTACGGGTCCTGGGTCAGGCCGAAGATCGCGGGGATGGAGTCGAGCGCGAACAGGACGTCCGTGGTGCCGATGGCGAGCATGACGACGAGCATCGGGGTCATGACCCGCTTGCCGTTCTGCTCGATCCACAGCTTGGTGCCGTGGTACCGGTCGGCCACACCGAAGCGGCGCTCGGCGGCCTTGAGGAGCTTGTTCTCCTCGTACTCCTCGTCCTCCTCGTCGGCCCGGGCCTCCTGGATGAGCTTCCAGGCCGTCCAGATCAGGAAGGCGCCGAAGAGGTAGAACACCCACGAGAAGCTGGCGAGGATCGCGGCGCCCGCGGCGATGAAGATCGCGCGCAGCACCAGGGCTATGAGGACGCCGACGAGAAGCACCCGCTGCTGGTACTGCGACGGCACCGCGAACTTCGCCATGATCAGGACGAAGACGAAGAGGTTGTCGACGCTCAGCGACTTCTCGGTGATGAAGCCGGCGAAGAACTCGCCTCCGGCCTGTCCTCCGCCCCAGATCAGCAGGCCGAGCCCGAAGAGCGCGGCCAGGACGATCCAGACGACGGTCCAGATTCCGGCTTCCTTGATGGATACGTCATGCGGTTTGCGGCCGATGAAGAAGTCGACCGCGATGAGGGCACTGAGACCCACGATCGTCAGGACCCACAGGGTCACGGAAACATCCACTGCGCCTCCGGCAGATACGTCACACGGCAAATGTCAGCGTCGTCGCTGCCGGAGGTCTCTTCCACCCGGGCCTCCGGCGCTTGGCTGCGTCCGGACGGTCCTTCGGGCCGACGCCCCGGGATCTGGCCTGATCCGTATTGACGGGGTCGCCGCACAGACAGGGAGTACTCCCCTCCGTGCGGTCAAGAGTACCCAATCACCAAGGATTGGTAAAGGGATGGGTAAAGAAAGAGGCAAAGCCCCAGGTGGCGGGGCTTTACGCGAGCTTGGTCAAAGGTCCGGGGACGTCACCTGTTCCATGAGCGGCGGGCCGCCGCGACCTGGGTGAGCACCTGGTGGAGGACCTGGCTGCCCGGCGGCACGAGCGGCGGCTCGTACGTCCAGGCGTGTCCGACCCACGGGTCGGCCAGGTGGTCCTCGGGCACGGGAGTCAGTCGCAGCAGCGAACGCCACAGCGGGTCGAGGAGCGGACCGTAGCCCGCGGACTCCTCGCGGTCGGCGACCATCATCAGATGGACCCCGACGGCCGGGCCCTCGTCGGCGAGATAGCGCAACTGGTTCACGGCCCGGTCGTCGAAGCCGTGCGGGAAGTCGTTGACGATCAGCAGTTGCTGGGAGGCGTCGAAGCCGGGCGGCAGCGCGTCCGGGGCACCTCCGCGCAGCGCCATCTGCACCAGGTCGACCCGCTGCGTGAGCCGGCCCAGCACGTCCGTCACCCCCGCGGCGCCCTGGGCGGGCGGGGCCGCCAGCACACCGGTCTGCGTCAGCGGCGCCAGCGGCTGCGCCCCGGATCCGGCCGGGTCGATGACGTGCACGGTGAACTCGCCCGCCGGGTAGACGGCGAGCAGCCGGGCCGCGTGCGCCACCGCAGTCTCCATGGCGAGGCGCCGCATGTCGTGGGAGTCGGTGAACGACCCGTCGACCGAGTCGGCCCGTCCGCTGTCGATCCACAGGCCGCGCTCCAGTGGCAGCCGGAGCAGCATCGGGATGCGGATCCGGTCGGCCTCGGGCAGCCGCAGGTCACCCAGGCGCAGCGCCATGGGTATCTCCATCGGCACCCGGTAGGCGTGCCAGGCGGGGTTGTCCCAGCGGGCGAAGGCGGGCGGCAGCGCGGGTTCGACGACGTCGGCCTCGGCGACGAGCTGGACGAGGTCCCGGTCGAGGACCTCCCGCGCCTGGTCGACGAGGTGTGTGTACCGGGCCCGGGCGGCCTCACGGGCGGCGTCGCCCTGACCGCCGATCCGGCTGCGCGGGTCGGAGAGGGTCTGCTCCAGCTCCTTGTCCATGCGGGACTCGGCGAAGTCGACGGCGCTGCGGTAGGCGGCGGTGGTGCGGGCCAGGTCCTCGAACATGCCCCAGACCTGGTTGTAGAGCCGCTCCTCCATGGACCAGCCGGTGGCGTCCCCCGCGACGGGCTGCGCGGGCTGTCCGGGCTGCGCCGGCGGTGCGGTGGGCGGGGGCGGCGGCGGGGCGGAGTTCCGCCGGCCGGGGTGGCTGTAGTCGATCGGGCCACCGGTGGTGGCGGACGGGTCCGCGGCGCCGGCTCCGCCGTACGCCGGCTGCGGTCCGGTCTGTCCCGGCCCGCCGGCCGGCTGCCCGCCGTACGACGGCGGTACGGGGCCGGGAGCGCCCTGTGGTGCGGTGCCGCCCTGGTCGGGGCCGAGGGCGGGGGCGGCCGGCTGACGGGAGCGGTCGCCGTCGGCCGGGCGGGGCGGGGGCGCCTGCACGGAGCGGGCGAGGCCCCGGGCGACCGCCTCGTCGATGGTGCCCGCGAGCGGTACGGCCTCGGGCAGGCCCTGGTCGGTGAGGAGGTCGGCCAGGCCGCCCGCGTAGCCCTGGCCGACGGCGCGCACCTTCCAGGCGCCCTGCCGCCGGTAGAGCTCCAGCGCGACGACGGCCGACTCGGCCTCCAGGCCGGTGATGGTGTAGCTGGCGATCTCGCCGCCGTCCAGGCCGGTGACGGCTACGAAGGGGGCCGCCACGGCGCCGAACCGGGCGGGTCCCGGTCCGCCGCCCGGGGCGGGCAGGGCGAGCAGCACACTGACGCGGTGCACCGCGTCCGTCATGGCGTCCAGGTCCACCGCGAGACGGTGGTCGGCGGCCGCCTGACGCGACACCTCCAGACCGGGCTGGGTGGGTGCGCCCGGGTGGGCCACCCACTCCACTCCGTGGATCCGGCCGTTCTCGTCGCCGAGCGCGGCCGCGGCCACGACCGGGGTGCCGGCCGAGACCCTGATCTCCAGACGGGACTGGGAGAGCGGGTGGTTCTGTCCCCGCACCAGCTCGGCCGTCATCGCCTTCGTCCCCCTGTGTCGCGGTGGTGGCTGCTCGTATCGCCCGTGGTGCCTAGAGGACCGGCAGGATCGCCGGCATCAGGTCCTGGAAGGTGCGGCCGTTGGCCGGGTTGCCGAGGGCCGTCATCGTCCAGCCCGCGCCCGTGCGGTGCACCTTCGCCATGAGCTGGGCCGTGTAGGCGCCGCCACCGGCCAGCGTGTAGCGGGCGAGCTCCTGGCCGTTGGTCTCGTCGACGAGGCGGCAGAACGCGTTCTGCACCTCCTGGAAGGTCTGGCCCGTGAAGGAGTTCACGGTGAAGACGATCTGGTCGATGTGGACCGGGACGCGCGAGAGGTCGACGAGGATGGCCTCGTCGTCGCCGCCCTGGCCGACACCGCCGACGAGGTTGTCACCGGTGTGGCGCACGGAGCCGTCGTCGCTCACCAGGTGGCGGAAGAAGACGACGTCGACCGGCTGCTTGTCCGCGAACAGGACGGCCGAGGCGTCCAGGTCGATCTCCCGGGTGCGCGAGCCGAACAGGCCGCGACGGGGAGCCGCCTGCCAGCCGAGACCCATGCGCACCGCGGTCAGGCTGCCACCGTCGTTCTTCTGCAGACTGATGGCCTGACCCTTGGTCATGTTGACGGTCACGCGCTGATTCCCCTCTCGAACTTCCCCTGTTACCGCGCAATCACGGTTGACCAGAACCCTACGCAGGGGCACTGACAGTGACGTACCCGGGACCGCACTTTGTGTCGTTCTTGCAACACATCGCGTACGAGGCCGTCAGGACAGGCCGGCCTCCTGCATCTGCCGCAACTCCTTCTTCATCTCGGAGACCTCGTCGCGCAGCCGGGCCGCGATCTCGAACTGCAGGTCGGCCGCGGCGGCCCGCATCCGCGTGGTGAGCTCCTCGATCTGCTCGGCGAGTTCGGCGGCGGGGCGGTCGGTCGGTACGGTCTCGGCGGCCTTGCCCCTGGCGCCCTTGGCGCTCTTCGCGCCCTTGGCCGCCTTGGTGCCCAGGGAGGGCACGGGTGCCTTGGTGCCGCCGCCCTCCTTCTTGGCCTGGCGGTAGCCCGAACCGAGCAGCTCCTCGGTGTCGATGTCCTCGCGGGCGATCTGCGCGACGATGTCGTTGATCTTCTTGCGGAGCGGCTGGGGATCGATGCCGTTCGCCTTGTTGTACGCGACCTGCTTCTCCCGGCGGCGGTTGGTCTCGTCGATGGCCTTCTCCATCGCCGGGGTGATCTTGTCGGCGTACATGTGGACCTGGCCGGAGACGTTGCGCGCCGCGCGGCCGATGGTCTGGATCAGGGAGGTGCCCGAGCGCAGGAAGCCCTCCTTGTCGGCGTCGAGGATGGCGACCAGGGACACCTCGGGCAGGTCGAGGCCCTCGCGCAGCAGGTTGATGCCGACGAGGACGTCGTACTCGCCGCTGCGCAGCTCCCGCAGCAGCTCGACCCGGCGCAGGGTGTCGACGTCGCTGTGGAGGTAGCGCACCTGGATGCCGAGTTCCAGGAAGTAGTCGGTGAGGTCCTCGGCCATCTTCTTGGTGAGCGTGGTGACCAGGACGCGTTCGTCCTTCTCCACGCGGGTGCGGATCTCGTGCACCAGGTCGTCGATCTGGCCCTCGGTGGGCTTGACCACGACCTCGGGGTCGACGAGGCCGGTGGGGCGGATGATCTGCTCGACGGTGCCGTCCGCGCGGGAGAGCTCGTACTGGCCGGGGGTGGCCGACAGGTAGACGGCCTGCCCGATGCGCTCCTGGAACTCCTCCCACTTCAGCGGCCGGTTGTCCAGGGCGGAGGGGAGCCGGAAGCCGTGGTCGACGAGGGTGCGCTTGCGGGAGGCGTCGCCCTCGTACATGGCGCCGATCTGCGGGACGGTGACGTGCGACTCGTCGATGACGAGGAGGAAGTCGTCCGGGAAGTAGTCCAGCAGGGTGTTCGGCGGGGAGCCGGGCGAGCGGCCGTCGAAGTGCATCGAGTAGTTCTCCACGCCGGAGCAGGAGCCGATCTGGCGGAGCATCTCGATGTCGTACGTGGTGCGCATGCGCAGGCGCTGGGCCTCCAGGAGCTTGCCCTGTTTCTCCAGCTCGGCCAGGCGCTCGCCGAGCTCCTTCTCGATGTCGCCCACCGCGCGCTCCAGCCGCTCGGGGCCCGCGACGTAGTGGGAGGCCGGGAAGACGTAGAGCTGCTGGTCGTCACTGATGATCTCGCCGGTGAGCGGGTGGAGCGTGGACAGCGCCTCGATCTCGTCGCCGAACATCTCGATGCGGACGGCGAGCTCCTCGTAGACCGGGAAGATCTCGATGGTGTCGCCGCGGACGCGGAAGGTGCCGCGGGTGAAGGCCATGTCGTTGCGCGTGTACTGGATGTCCACGAAGCGGCGCAGCAGCTCGTCCCGGTCGAACTCGTCGCCGACGCGGAGGGGGACCATGCGGTCCACGTACTCCTGCGGGGTGCCCAGGCCGTAGATGCAGGAGACGGAGGCGACCACGACGACGTCGCGGCGGGTGAGCAGCGAGTTGGTCGCGGAGTGGCGCAGCCGCTCGACCTCCTCGTTGATCGAGGAGTCCTTCTCGATGTAGGTGTCCGACTGCGGGACGTACGCCTCGGGCTGGTAGTAGTCGTAGTACGAGACGAAGTACTCGACCGCGTTGTTCGGCAGCAGCTCGCGGAACTCGTTGGCCAGCTGGGCGGCCAGGGTCTTGTTCGGCGCCATGACCAGGGTGGGGCGCTGGAGCTTCTCGATCATCCACGCGGTGGTGGCGGACTTGCCGGTGCCGGTCGCGCCGAGCAGGACGACGTCCTTCTCGCCTGCTTCGATGCGCCGGGCGAGGTCGGCGATGGCCGTCGGCTGGTCGCCGCTCGGCTGGTAGGGGCTGACGACCTCGAAGGGCGCCACCGTGCGTTCGATCTGGGAAACGGGCCGCATGTCATCCACCGTACGGCCCCCCACTGACAACGGGTCCGGATCAGCGGCGCTGCGGGGTCCGGGAGCGGTGTTCCACGGGGCCGCGGGCCCGCAGCCGCGGGCGTGCCGGGGAGTGGTGGGCCGGGGAGTGGGCGGGGACGCCGGGCTTGCGCTCGGCGGGGGGCGCGGCGGGTCCGCCGGCGACCATCAGCGGGTCGAAGATCACCACGACGCCCGCGAGGACGAGGAAGGCGAGCGGGCCGACCATCATCGGCCCGAGCAGGGCGGCCGCCGGCTCCCCCGCGGCGGGCTCGGCCGTGCCGTGGACGTGCACCTCGAGCGCGGCCATGCCGGTGTAGTGCATCCCGGTGACCGCGAGCCCCATGACGACGCTGGCGCCCACGCTCCACAGGGGGCCCCGCACCTGTCCGGCCGCCCACAGGGCGGCGCTGGCGGCTGCCATGGCGATGACCACGGACGCGGCGACCATGAGGACGTCGTACTTCAGGTTTCCGTCGAGGCTCATCCCGGCCATGCCGAGGTAGTGCATCGAGGCGATGCCGAGGCCGGTGACGGTGCCCCCGGTGAACAGGGCCGTTCCGGTGGCTCCCTTGTAGCCGACGATGAAGATCCCGATGCCCACCATGACGACGGCGACGGCCAGACTCGCGAACGTGATCAGCCCGTCGTAGTGGATCGGCGTGCCCTCGACGGTGAAGCCCGTCATCGCGACGAAGTGCATCGTCCATATGCCGGAGCCGATGGTCGCGGCCCCCAGGGCGAGCCAGCCGGGGCGCCAGGAGCGGGACATCCTGATGGCCCTGGCGGTGCAGCGCAGGCCCAGGGCGCCGCCGAGACAGGCCATGAGGAAGGCCACCACCGGTGTGACCAGGCCGTAGCTGAATCCGTCGACCGTGCCTTGCATGCGCGGCTGCCCTCCCGACCCGTATGGCCCGCAACGTCCTGATATACCCCCCTCCTGGCGCCGTGACGGCGGCCAGGGATGACGCAGAGAGTATGACCCCACCGGAATGGTCGAACGACTTTCCGGCAAAGAAACACGTCCTTGCCCCAGGTGTGTGGCACCAGTGTGCGGAGTCTGGACAACACCGTTCAATCCGTGGCCACCCCGTACTCGTCTCGCGTCGACCCTCTGCTGTCAGAGTTGAGCTGACCGTGACCGTCCGACGCGAGGAGTACGCATGCACGCACGCGCTGTCGCCGCCTCGACCACCGCGCTCCTGGGTACCGCCGCCCTCCTGCTCCCGCTCTCCCCCGCGCGGGCCGCGGAGAGCTCCGCGCGGCCCCTGGTGATAGCCCACCGGGGCGCGTCCGCGTACGCGCCCGAGAACACCCTGGAGGCCGTCGACAAGGCCGCCGCGCTCGGCGTCGACTGGGTGGAGAACGACGTCCAGCGCACCAGGGACGGTGAACTCGTCGTCCTGCACGACGACAGCCTGCGGCGCACCACCGACGTCGAGGAGGTCTTCCCCGACCGGGCTCCGTGGAAGGTGAAGGACTTCACCGCCGCGGAGATCGCCCGGCTGGACGCGGGAAGCTGGTTCGGCTCCGCGTACGCGGGCGCGCGCGTGCCGACGCTGGAGCAGTTCGTGCACCGCGTCGAGCGGCACCGGCAGAAGCTGCTGCTGGAGATCAAGAACCCTCAGCTGTATCCCGGCATAGAGCGGCAGATCGTCAAGGTGCTGGGCAACGAGGGCTGGCTGGACCGCCGGCATGTGCGGAACCGGCTGATCGTGCAGAGCTTCAGCGCGGACAGCGTACGGACGGTCCACGATCTGCGGCCCGCGGTGAAGACGGGCTTCCTCGGGACGCCGCCCGTGTCGGACCTGCCCGCGTACGCGGCCTTCACCGACCAGATCAATCCCTCGCACGGTTCCCTCTCCGCCGCTTACGTAGCCGCCGTGCACTCCTTCAAGGGGGCGCGCGGCAAGCCGCTGGAGGTGTGCACCTGGACCGTGAACGACGCGGCCGCCGCCCGGCGGGTCGCCGGGTTCGGGGTCGACGGGATCATCACCAACACGCCCGACGTGGTGCGGGACGCGGTGCGCGGCTGAGACGTCCGCCCGGGGCGTTGTCAGTGGCGGGCCGTACGGTGGTGCGCATGGACAGCCATGGGCGGTACGAGCAGCGGGTGGTGTGGGCCGTCGTCGGCACCGGCATCGGCCCGCTGCTGCTGGCCGCGACCCGTGAGGGTCTGGTCAACGTCGTGTTCCACGCCACCGACGAGGTGCGCGGCGGTGCGCTGGAGCGGCTGGCGTCGCGGCTCGGCACCGAGCCCGTCGAGGAGCCCGGTTCCCCGTTGCTGGCCGAGGCGATACGGCAGGTCGAGGCGTACTTCGCGGGCGAGCGGCGGGACTTCGAGCTGCCGCTGGACTGGTCGCTGATCTCGGGCTTCAACCGCGAGGTGCTGCGGGAGCTGGCCGCCGGGGTGCCGTTCGGCTCGGTCGTCGGGTACGGCGATCTGGCCCGCCGGGTCGGCCGGCCCGGCGCGGCCCAGGCCGTGGGCACGGCGATGGGCGCGAACCCGCTGCCGGTGGTCGTACCGTGCCACCGGGTCGTGGAGAGCGGCGGCGGCATAGGCGGCTTCGGCGGCGGCCTGAAAACAAAACGCCGCCTCCTGGCCTTGGAAGGCATCCTCCCCGAACCCCTGTTCTGACCCGTCCCTCCGCGGGCAGCCACACGCCGCCGCCCCGCGCGACCGCGGGCAGCCACACGCCGCGTTCCCACGGACAGCCGTGCCGCCGGGGCAGCACGGGTGGGCGCGACCTTCCCCCGCCCTCCGCGGGCAATCGTGCCGCAGGGCGGCACGGGTGGGCGGTGGGGGCACCTCCCGCTCATGGGGGTCCCTCCCGCTCGAGCGAAGCCGAGAGTGGGGGAGAAGCCGAGAGTGGGGGAGGCACCCCGCAAGCGCCGGGCCGCGCAACCGCCCGCGGTCAGTCGTAGTGCCGCGCCTCGAACACGTTGCCGTCCGGATCACGGAAGTAGAAGCTGCGCCGCGCCAGCCCCCGCGCCCCGAAGGAGTCACGCGAGACATCCGACACCGGCACGGACCCCTCCTCCAGCCGACTGCGCAAAGCGTCGAAGTCCGAGGCCGTCAGCGACAGGCAGACATGGTTCACGGGATGCCCCGAACTCTCCGCGGCACCGGGCAGCATCCGCATACGTTCCGCCTTGGCCCGCGGCATGAGATCGAGGATCGTCTCCTCATTGACCCGCACCGAGGGAAACGGCGCCTCACCGACGGAGTAGTCGGTGAGCCTGACGGGCTCCAGGCCCACGGCCTTCTCGTAGAAACCGGCGGCGGCGATGGGATCGCTCACCCACAGGACGATGTGGTCGAGGCGAGTCGTGTTGTCCGTCATGGCTCCAAGCCTCCGCGACACCCATGACCGCGCGCAAGGGGGTTTGGCCCGGCGCCCGGCCCGCCAGAGATGAGGGAGAACCGGCAGACAGGAGACAGAGACGTGGTGCTCATGGTGTCCGAAGAGGTACGGGAGGCGATCGCCGCGGCCCGCCCGGTGGTGGCCCTGGAGTCCACGATCATCGCCCACGGACTGCCCCGGCCGCGCAATCTCCAGGTGGCGCTGGAGCTGGAGGCGGCCGTACGGCGGGAGGGCGCGGTACCGGCGACGATCGCCGTGCTGGACGGGCGGCCCCGGGTCGGCCTGGACAAGGGCCAGTTGGAGCGGGTCGCGGGCGAGGACGGCATCCGCAAGCTGGGCCATCGTGACCTCCCGCTCGCGGTGGCCGCCGGGGCGAGCGGGGCGACCACGGTGTCGGCCACGGCCCTGCTGGCGGCGCTCGCGGGCATACGGGTGTTCGCCACCGGAGGGCTCGGTGGCGTGCACCGGCAGTGGACGGTGACCCAGGACGAGTCGGCCGACCTCGGCCTGCTGGCGCGGACCCGGATCACCGTGGTGTGCGCGGGCGTGAAGTCGATCCTGGACGTGCCCGCGACCCTGCAGCGGCTGGAGACGCTGGGGGTGGCGGTCGCCGGATACGGCACGGACCGATTCCCCGGCTTCTACCTGTCCGACTCCGGGCACCCCGTGGACTGGCGGCTGGACTCTCCGGCGCAGGTCGCAAAGGTCATGCGGGCGCAGGACGCGCTGGGCGGACCCGAGTCGGCGCTGATCGTGGCCAACCCGGTCCCCGAGGAGGAGCAGTTGGATCCCGGGCTGCACGCGCGGGTGCTCGACGAGGCACTGCGCGCGTGCGAGGCGGAGGGTGTCACCGGCCAGGCCGTCACGCCGTTCCTGCTCGACCACCTGGTCCGGCACACCGACGGCGCCTCCCTCGCCGCGAACCTGGCGGCGGTCCGGGGCAACGTACGGCTGGCCGCGCGGGTCGCGGCGTCCTGGGCCGCCGGGGAGTGACGGGCGCCGTGCGGGGCGGGGCGCTGCTGGTCGTCGGCGATGTGATCACGGATGTGGTCGTCCGGCACCGGGGGCCGCTCGCGCCGGGTACGGACACGGCGGCGGCGATCCGGACGGTGCCGGGCGGCGCGGGCGCCAACGTGGCCTGCTGGGCGGCGCGTCGGGACGGTACGGAGGTGCGGCTCCTCGGGCGGGTGGGCGAGGACGCGGCGGCCTGGCACGAGCGGGAGCTGGCCGCCTGCGGGGTCCGTCCGCTGCTGGTCGTGGACGGACGGGCGCCGACGGGGACGGTGATCTGCCTGGTCGACGAGGGCGCGGGGGCCGAGCGGACGTTCCTCACCGACAGTGGCGCGTCGCTGCGGCTGGACCCCGGCGACTGGTCGGACGCGTTGCTGGACGGGGTGGCGCGGCTGCACCTGTCGGGCTATCTGCTGTTCGCCGAACCGAGCCGTGCGTTCGTCGCGGTGGCGTCGAAGGCGGCGCGGGCCCGCGGGGTGCCGGTGAGTCTGGATCCGGCGTCGGCGGGGTTCCTCGTGCGGCTGGGCGCCGACCGGTTCCTGTCGCTGGTCGAGGGCGTGGACGTCCTGCTGCCCAGCCGTGACGAGGCGTGCCTGCTCGCGGGGGCGTCCGAGGCCGCGGACGCCGCGGCGCGGCTGAGCCGGCACGTTCCGCTGGTGGTGGCCAAGCAGGGTGCCGAGGGCGCGCTGCTCGCACGGTCCGGGAAGGTGTACGCCCGCGTCCCGGCCGTACCCGCGGTGCCCCGGGACACCACGGGTGCCGGTGACGCGTTCACGGGCGCGTTCCTCGCGGCCCTGCTCGCGGGAGCCGACCCGGAGCAGGCGGCGCGGGAGGGCTGCCGGGCGGGCGCGCAGGCGGTGGAACACATAGGGGGCCGACCTCCGGCACCCGCCTGACGAACGGGCGCCGCGACGGGCGAACTCCCTTTGTCCACAGGCGGGAACAAAGCGGAACCCTCTCTTCCCACAGGCTCGCACACGACTCGTCCGGCACTGGCAGACTGACGATCCGGAGCGCGGGAAGCAGGACGGCGCGGGGGAACCACGCAAGGAGAACCGGATGTCCATGGCAGGGAATCTGCGGAAGGTCACGAACCTCGGCAGGGTCGGCGGGCTGCGCCGGGTGGCGCGGCTGGCGCGGCGGCGGCCCCGTGTGGACCTGAGCCATCCGGCCCGCTCCCCGCTGGGCTCCTCGGTGGTCAACTGCGTGACGTACCGGGACGGTCACCGCACCGGCGCGCGCGGGGACCTGGTGGACGCGGTGAGGCAGGTGCGCAAGAGCGGCGAGGGTTTCGTCTGGCTGGGACTGCACGAGCCGACCACCCGGGAGTTCGCCGGCATCGCGGAGCTGTTCGACCTGCACCCGCTGGCGGTGGAGGACGCGGTCGAGGCCCACCAGCGGCCCAAGCTGGAGCGGTACGGGGAGACGCTGTTCGCCGTCTTCAAGACGGTCTGCTACGTCGAGCACGAGGAACTCACCGCGAACAGCGAGGTGGTGGACACCGGCGAGATCATGGTGTTCCTCGGCAAGGACTTCGTGGTCACGGTGCGGCACGGCCGGCACGGTTCGCTGGGACCGCTGCGCGAGGGGCTGGAGGCCGATCCCGGGCAGCTCGCCCAGGGCCCGTCCACGGTGCTGCACGCGATCGCGGACCATGTGGTCGACGACTATCTGACCGTCATCGACTCGGTCCAGGAGGACATCGACCAGGTCGAGACGGATGTGTTCGCGGAGCACGGCGCGCGGGTCGATCCGGGCCGCATCTACCAGCTCAAGCGCGAACTCCTGGAACTGAAGCGGGCGGTGGTGCCGCTGAGCCGGCCGCTGGAGGAACTCGCCACCCGGCCGATCCGGGTGGTCGCCCCGGAGATACAGGCGTACTTCCGTGACGTCTCCGACCATCTGCTGCGGGCGAAGGAGCAGATAGCGGCCTTCGACGAGCTGCTGAACTCCATTCTCCAGGCGCATCTGGCGCAGGTCACGGTCGCGCAGAACGAGGACATGCGCAAGATCACCGCTTGGGCGGCGATCGTGGCGGTGCCGACGATGGTCTGCGGGATGTACGGCATGAACTTCGACCACATGCCGGAGCTGCACTGGCGGTACGGCTACGGCATGGTCATCGGGGTGATATCCGTGGCGTGTCTGCTGCTGTACCGGGCGTTCCGGCGCAGCCGCTGGCTCTGAGGCCCGCTGCTCTCCACCGCCGGGCGGGAAGGAAGGAGGGGTCAGCCGCGCCAGGCCGGATGGCGGGGGTCGTCGGCCCGTACCAGTACGTCGGCCGTGCCGGCGGGGTCGGTCTCCTGCTCGTAGCGCTCGAAGGCGGGGAGGGTCCAGTGCTCGGCCTCGGCGGTACGGCGGCGCAGGGCGCCCGGGGAGAGGAGGACGTGGACGCTCAGGTCGAAGGGGAACCAGTGGCGCAGGAGGAGGGGGCCGTGCAGCAACAGCACGCCGCCGGGAGGGAGCCGGACATAAGGGCTGCGGGTGGCGCGGTCGGTGACGGGGTCCCACAGGTCGGGCAGGACGCGTCCGCTCCCGCCGGGTTCGAGGGGGCCGAACACCTCGCGCCAGAGGGCGCCGGTGTCGTACCAGCCTCCGTAGTAGGACTCCAGGTCCCGGTGGCCGTATTCGAGCCGGACGGATGCGGGTCGCAGGAAGCCCTCGGTGCCGACGACCAGGGAGGGCCGACCACGTATCCGCAGCGCCTCGGCGACCCGCTCGGCGAGGTCTCCCGGACGTGCGGCGGGGGCGCCGTCGAGGGCGACCCGCGGCCAGGGTCCGCCGTCGGCCGTCTTCAGCTCCAGCAGGCGCTCGGCGAGGAGGTCGCCGAGCCGGTCCCAGGTGATCGCTTCAAGTCGCACACGGCCATCATGCGCCTGCGGCCCGTCCGGCCGTGCGGATCTCCCGGTGGCACGGGTCTCCCGGCCGTAGGGGTCTCCCAGCGGTAGGGGTCTCCCGGCGGTAGAGGTCTCCCGGCGGTAGGGGTTCGACGCCCGGTGTCCGGTGCCCGGAGGGGGCGGGTGACGCCCGGGGTGTTCGACGTCCCTGGACGTTCGCGCATGCGCCCGCGCTCCTGGGCCATGGCCGGGGGTGCCAAGGGTCGCTTTCACTGGTGATGACGGTGGTGACGGTGGTGGCCGGGAAGGGTCCCGGCCGGGAACGGGGGTGACGACATGATCGACGGGCCGTACTTCGTGCTGACGGTGCTGAGTGTGCTCGGGACCGGGCTGACGGCCGGGGTCTTCTGCGCCTTCTCGACGTTCGTGATGAGAGGGCTCGCGGCGCTGCCGCCGGCTCAGGGGGTGGCCGCGATGCAGGCGGTCAACGTGGCGGCGGTGCGTCCGGCCTTCATGCTGCTGTTCCTCGGTACGGCGATGCTGTGCGCGGTGGTCACGGTGGTGACGTTCGTGCTGTGGCCGGACGCGGGGACGGTCGAGCTGCTGGTGGGCGGTGTCCTGTACCTGGTCGGCTCGTTCGGGCTGACCGTGGTCGCGAACATACCGCGCAACGAGGCGCTGGCCCGGCTCGAACCGGGCGGCCCGGAGGCGGCCGCGTACTGGCCGGTCCATGTGCGCGAGTGGACGATGTGGAACCACGTCCGCGCGCTCGCCTCGGCCGGGGCGGCGGTGGCGTACCTCCTGGCCCTCGTCTGAGGGACCCGGCGGCGGGCCCCCGGGAAAGCGCTGTCCCGGCGCTCTGCGGGGGCGGGTGAGCGGACGTATCGTGGCCCAAGGAGTGCCGCCCGACGACGCACGGCCTGTCACCCGCGCACGCAAGGAACACGGCCATGGCCGATCCCAAGGGTTTCCTGACCACGCCCCGCGAGGAGTGGCCGCGCCGGCCCGTCGAGGAACGGGTCCGCGACTGGAACGAGGTGTACGTGCCGGGGGCGCTGCTGCCCCTCGTCAGTGCGCAGGCCGACCGTTGCATGGACTGCGGTGTGCCGTTCTGCCATCAGGCCTGTCCGCTCGGCAACCTCGTCCCCGAGTGGAACGAGCTGGTCTCGCGGGAGGACTGGCGGGCGGCGGCGGAGCGGTTGCACGCCACCAACAACTTCCCGGAGTTCACCGGCCGGTTGTGTCCGGCGCCCTGCGAGGCGGGGTGTGTGCTCGCCATCAACCAGCCGGCGGTCACCATCAAGAACGTCGAGTGTGCCATCGCCGACCGGGCCTGGGAGGAGGGTTTCGCCCCGCCGGCGCCGCCGGAGCGGCTCTCCGGCCGGACGGTCGCGGTCATCGGTTCGGGCCCGACCGGGCTGGCCGCGGCCCAGCAGCTCACCCGGGCGGGGCACACGGTCGCCGTGTACGAGCGGGACGACCGGGTCGGCGGGCTGATGCGGTACGGCATCCCCGAGTTCAAGATGGAGAAGCGGCATCTGGAACGGCGGGTGGAGCAGATGCGGGCCGAGGGGACGAAGTTCCGTACGTCCACGACGGTCGGGCGGGATGTGGACGCGGCGGAGTTGCGGGCGCGGTATGACGCGGTGGTGATCGCGACGGGGGCGACGGCGTGGCGGGAACTTGCCGTGCCGGGGCGTGAACTGGCGGGGATTCACCAGGCGATGGAGTACCTGCCGCTCGCGAACCGGGTGTGCGAGGGGGATCTGGAGTCGTCGCCGCTGTCGGCCGCGGGCCGGCGTGTCGTCATCGTCGGTGGTGGTGACACGGGGGCGGACTGTCTGGGTACGGCGGTGCGGGAGGGGGCCGCGTCGGTCACCCAGCTCGACATCTACGGCCGGCCGGGGGACGAGCGCGATGAGGAGGCAGAGCCGTGGCCGACGTATCCGAGGCTGTACCGGTTGTCCGCGGCGCATGAGGAGGCCGGGGTGTTGCGGACGGCGCCGGTGGTGGACGCGGACGCGCGGCTGTTCGCGGCGTCCACGCTGCGCTTCGCCGGGGACGGGGACGGGCGGGTGTGTGCGCTGCACCTGGTGGGGGTGGACGCCGGGCGTCGGCCCGTGCCGGGGAGCGAGCGGGTGCTGCCGGTGGATCTTGTGCTGCTCGCGCTGGGGTTCTCCGGGCCGGAGCGGGGGGACGGGCTCCTCGCCCAGCTGGGGGTGGAGCTGTCGCCTCGTGGCACGGTCGCGCGGGATGCGGGGTTCGGTACGAATGTGCCGGGGGTTTTCGCGGCGGGGGACGCGGCGCGGGGGCAGTCGCTGATCGTGTGGGCGATCGCCGAGGGGCGGGCGGTGGCTGCGGCGGTCGATCGCCGTCTGACGGGTGCGGTGAGCCGGCTGCCGGCGCCGATCGGTCCCTATGACCGTCCGATGGCGGTGTGAGCCGGCGTCGGTGCGGGCCGGGGGGTGTTCACGCGGCCCGGCGCCCGCGGGGTGCCTCCCCCACTCTCGGCTTCGCTCGAGCGGGAGGGACCCCCATGAGCGGGAGGTGCCCCCACCGCCCACCCGTGCCGCCCTGGGGGTACCTCCCAGGCCTTTGAGGCACTGGGGGAGGCACGACTGCCCGCGGGAACGCGGGCAGTCGTCTCCGGGGTTACGGCTTGTGGGCCACCGCGCCGTAGCCGGGGATGACGTCGTCGTCCTGGCCCGGGATCGGGTCACCCAGTTCGGGGTGCCAGTGGTGGGGGACCTGGACGCCCGGTTCCACGAGGGTCAGGCCGTCGAAGAAGCGGGTGAACTCCTCGCGGGAGCGGAGCGCCAGGGTGACGCCCGCCGCCTTGAGCTTCTCCGTGGCCGCCTTCGACTCCTCCGGGGTGAAGTCGGACGTCGCGTGGGTGACGACCAGGTAGCTGCCCGAGGGCAGCGCGTCCAGCAGCCGCCCGACCAGCTCGTGCGCCCCGTCCTCGTCGGAGACGAAGTGCAGCAGCGCGATGAGCGACAGCGCGATCGGCTCGTCGAAGTCGAGGATCTTCCGCGCGCCCTCCAGGATGACGTCCGGATCGCGCACATCGGCCTGGAGGTACTCGGTCACCCCCTCGTCCGTACCGCGCAGCAGGGCCGCCGCGTGGGCCAGCACGATGGGGTCGTTGTCGCAGTACACGATGCGGGCGTCGGGCGTGATGCCCTGTGCCACCTGGTGCAGGTTGGGCTCGGTGGGGATGCCGGTGCCGACGTCGAGGAACTGCCGTACGCCCTGCCCGGCCAGCCAGCGCGTGGCCCGCTGCATGAACGCGCGGTTCACCCGCGCCATCACCGGCACCCGCGGGTCGAGGGCGAGCATCTGCTTCCCCATGGCCTCGTCGACCGGGTAGTTGTCCTTGCCTCCGAGGTACCAGTCGTACATCCGCGCGGGGTGCGGCCTGCTCGTGTCGATCTCCACGGGGTGCTGCCCGGTCATGAAGGACTCCATAAGTCTCTGCGCCTGCAATTGCAACTATTAGTGATCAAGTCAGTGCCAAGCCGGAAGGGCCGGAAGGGCCGGAAGGGCCGGAAGGGCCGGAAGGGCCGGAAGAGGGGAGCAAAGGTAGTGCGGGCAACAAGGTTCAGGACAGCAGGAAATCCGCCTCTCCCGCCTTCGCTCCCTCGATGAAGGCCGTCATCTCCGCGGAGGTGTAGATGAGTGCCGGCCCGTCCGGGTCGGTGGACTGGCGTACGGCGATCCGGCCGTCCTCGAGCTTCATCGCCTCCAGGCAGTTCCCTCCGTTGCCGCCGCTCCACGGCTTGTGCCAGCCCTCGCTGCCCAGCTCCCGCGCGGGCATGCCGTTGTAGATCCTTCCGGTGCGCGCCCGCGGGCGGGGCGGGGACTTCAGAGGGTCCAGGGGGCTCAGGGGCTTCATGAGTTCCATTCACAGCTCCTTGCGGAGATCCCGGAGGATCTCCTTCGTGCGATGTGCCGTAGCGGCCTGCGCCGCCATGCGGTCCATGACCTCGAGGTGGGTCGCCACCTCTTCACGCGCGTCCAGGTAGACGGCGCCGGTCAGGTACTCGCTGTAGACCATGTCCGGCAGTTCGGGCATGGCGAATCGGAACAGCACGAACGGCCCGTACGTGCCGGGATGGGGCCCGCCGGCGAACGGGGCGATCTGCAGCGTCACGTTGGGCAGCTTCGTGGCCTCGAGCAACTTGTCGATCTGCGCACGCATCACCTCCGGGCCGCCGACCTGGCGGCGGAGCACGGTCTCGTCCATCACGGCCCACATCCGGGGCGCGTCCTTACGAGTGAGCAGTTCCTGCCGTCGCATGCGCAGGTCGACGTGGCGCTCTATGTCCTCGGGCTGGGTCTGCCCGACGGCCCCGGAGCGCAGCACGCCGCGTGCGTAGTCCTCGGTCTGGAGCAGTCCGGGGACGAAGTGGGGTTCGTAGCTGCGCATGAGGGAGGCCGCACCCTCCAGGCTGACGTACATCGAGAACCAGCCGGGCAGGATGTCGTGGAAGCGCTGCCACCAACCGGGCCGGTTGGCGTCCTCCGCCAGTTGCACGAAGGCGTCGGCCTCCTCGTCGGAGACGCCGTACTCCTTCAGCAGCATCTGGAGGTACGGGATCTTGAGCGCGACCTCGGCCATCTCCATGCGGCGGACGGTGGCGGGTGCGACACGGAGGATGCGGGCCGCTTCCTCACGCTTGAGTCCCGCGCGTTCCCGCAGGTCCAGCAGGCGCCGGCCGAGGACGACCTGTCCCACCGTCGGCGCGGACCGGGGTTCGCTCACACTCCACCTCCCTCGAACAAAAGCCGACAGCTCGGCGGCGCCACTCGGAGATCCGCTCGAAGATCCATCTCGTCCGAACTCACATTCGAACGAATCTTCGGCGATCCCAACTGGCGCCGCGCGAGGTGCTGTTGCGAGCAGTGTGCCACGCCCGTCCAGAACGTCACACCGCACTCTGCATTTTTCAGAGTGACACTTGCCAAGTGTTCACGGCGGGGCGATAGTGGCAAGCGTGATTCCGTCCGCGCCCTTAGGAACAGACGCCGCCGCAGGGTCCATCGGCCTCGGCGCCGCCTCGGTGTCCGACCCCTCGGGGTCCGTCGCCGAGCGCCGGTTCCGTTTCGAACTGGCCGCTCATCCGGGTTCCCCGGCTCAGGCCAGACGCCTGACGAGGGCACGGCTGACCGGCTGGTCGGTGTGCGAGGACACCTGTGACACAGCGGCTCTCGTCGTCTCCGAACTGGTCACCAACGCCATCGTGCACACGGCGAGCAGCCACATAGTCTGCGAGCTGCACGACGGTGGCGAGCTGGTGCGCATAGCCGTGCGCGACGAGGGGTGCGCGCCGGGCCAGCCGCGGGCGAACACCCGGCAGCAGCCGGAGGACGAGCACGGGAGGGGACTGCTCCTCGTCGACGCCCTGTGTCATTCGTGGGGCGCGCACGAGAACGGTCCCGGCCTGCTGGTCTGGGCCGACCTCCCCCGTACGGCGGACAGCGGTGACACCGGGCACGGTCCCGTGGAGCCCACCGACGACCTGGGTTGGGGCGCCCGCCCGAAGCCGGGCCCGCCCGGCACCCCGGACGACGACACCGCCAACGAGCCGGCCCACCCCCCGTCACTCCCTCCGCACCAGCGCACCCCCCACTCCCGGGGCCGGGCGTGACGGGCGGCGCACCCGGCACCCGCGTGCTGAGCCTGGACTCACTGGTGCGGATCCGGCGCGAACGGCAAGCTCCCGACGCCCCCGACGCCCGCACCCCCCGGCGGCTCCCCGTCCCCGACGGCATGACCGCGCCCATGGGCTGCGACGCGGTGGCGGTACCCGCCCGCTTCGGCCCGCTGGTGATGCCCCGGCTGCCCCGCGTGGGCTGCGTGTACGCCGATGACGCGTACTGGTGGTGGCTGGTCCCGTCCGATTCCGACTACGCCATGGAGTGGCCGGCCCCCGCCCACTACGCCGCCGGCGCGGTCCTCCCCGGCACCTCGGACGCCTCCGGCGCCCCGGACCTCCCCGGCCTGATCCACCGCCCCGACGGCACGCTCCCCTATACGCCGCCGATTCCGCTCTATCTCGCCCTGTGCCGTCTGACGGGAACGCCCCCCGCCTGGTCACGCCCCGTCACCGCGTAACCGGGCACCCCAGCCCGGTCACGCCGTGGCGTCGCCACCCCCGCCGTCCCCCCGGACGATCACCAGGAACATGTCGGTCGCGAGGTCCATGACAACCTCGGCGGGCAGACCCTCCAGGCGGCGCGCGTGGGCGAACTCCTCCGCCGGCCATGAGCCACGCGGTCCACCTGCGGGAAAGCGTTCGAGCACCGTTCGCCCGTTCACCCTGCCACCTCCATGCTGCGTTGTACTCGTAGAGTTAAACGCCAACCATGGGGTGAACGCCTCGCTCAGTGACGGTACTGAGACGTAGTTGACACCCGTTCACCGCCAAGTGTGATCGGACTCTCGGCCGATCGCACCAAAAGGTCACCCTCCGTACCGGCCGCCGCACCGATCGTGCCGTCAGGTGCCGTACTCCTGGATCCGCCGCCCATGGCTCCGGTCGACCAGCGCGGGCAGCCGCTCCCCCAGCTCCCGCACCACCTCGGGCACGTCGATCGTGAGCAGTTCCCGGTCCCGCATGAGGATCCGGCCGTCCACGATCGTCGTACGGACGTCGGCGGCGCGGGCGCTGTGCACCAGGGTCGCGGCGAGGTCGTGCACGGGCTGGGTGTGCGGCCCGGTGAGGTCGACGAGGACGAGGTCGGCGCGGCGGCCCGGCGCGATACTCCCGATACCGCCGGCACCGCCGCCGAGGCCGACCGCGCGGGCGCTCTGCAGGGTGGCGTGGTGCAGGGCCTGCCGGGAGGTCAGCCAGCGGGGGTCGCCCTCGGTGGACTTCTGGATCAGGGAGGTGAGCGCCATCGACTCCCACACGTCGAGGGAGTTGTTGGAGGCGGCCCCGTCGGTGGCGAGTCCGACCGGGACGCCGATGTCGCGCAGGGCCCGTACGGGTGTGGTGTGGGGCCAGGCGAACTTGAGGTAGCCGCGGGGCGCGGTGGCCACGGCCGTGCGGCCGCTTGCCCGCTCCAGCAGCGGCAGGTCGCTCTCGACGACGCCGGTGCCGTGGGCGATGAGCACGTCGGTGTCGAGGATGCCGGTGCGGTGCAGGACCTCGACGGGGGTGACGCCGTGCCGGGCGAGGCTGGCCTCGGTCTGGTCGCGGTTCTCGGCGGCGTGCAGATGCACGGGCAGCCCGTGCTCGTGCGCCAGCCGCGCGGTGGCGGCGAGGTCGGTGTCGTCGACGGTGTAGGGGGCGTGCGGGGCGAGGGCGGTGGTGATACGGCCGTCGGCGGCGCCCCGGTGCCGCAGCGCGAACGCCAGCGACCGCTCCCGCCCCTCGGCCCCCTGCGAGGAGAAGAACGCCTCCCCCAGCAGCGCCCGCATCCCGCACCCGTCGACGACGGCGGCGACCGCGTCCATGGCGAAGTAGTGGTCGGCGAAGCAGGTGACCCCGCCCCTGATCATCTCGGCGCAGGCGAGCAGCGCGCCCAGTTCGACGTCCCGCGCGGTGAGGTTGGACTCGACCGGCCAGACGACGTCGTTGAACCACTCCTCGGTCGGCAGGTCCTCGGCGAGGCCGCGCAGGGCGACCATCGGGGCGTGCGTGTGGCAGTTGATCAGACCGGGCAGCGCGACCTGCCCCCGGGCGTCGATCCACTCGCGGGCCGCCCGCCCCGCGACCGCCCCGGCACTGGTCACCTCCTCCACCGCCCCGCCCCGTACGACGATCGCCGCGTCCTGCGCGAACCCGATCCGTTCCCGGTCGTCGTGGGTGAGGACGGCGCAGCCGGTGACGACGAGGTCGGCCGGGCTCTCCGTGGCAGCGGGCGTCATCCCGTCAACGTACGACGAACCGGGTGCGCAGGACACACCCCGAAGGGCTGACTAGCCTGGCACTGTCCGACAACACACGCCCCACCGCACCCGGGAGGCGACATGACGTCCGACCGGCTCACCGGCCACAAGGAAGCGGCCCGCCGCTTCATCGAGGAGGACCGGCAGGGGGACCGCGTCGCCGAGTACGGCGAACTGTGCACCCCGGACTACGTCGAGCACGATCCGGCGATGCCCCGCGAGACGGTGGACCTGGCCGGGGCCCGGGAGACGTACCGGGCGGTGGCCGAGGCGTTCGGGCTCCGGCACTCGGTGGAGAGCATGGTGGCCGAGGGAGACCTGGTGGGCATCAGGTTCACGGTACGGGGACGGCACACCGGCGAGTTCCAGGGCATCCCCCCGACCGGCCGGACCTTCGAATCCACCGGCCACACCACCCTCCGCTTCCGCGACGGGAAGATCGCGGAGTCCTGGTTCAACTGGGACTTCGAGGGAATGAAGGAGCAGCTCACCCCCACTCCCGCGTGACGACGGCGGCGGCTCCCCGGCAGGACCGGCAGAACCGGCAGAACCGGCAGGACCGAACCCGGCGTTCCCTCACGAGGCTCCGGCCGTCGCCCGGAGCACCAGTCGGGACATCACCGCACCCGGCAGCGAGGGGTTGGCGGCCGCCGCCCCCGCGACCTGCCAGTCGTCGTCCAGCAGCTCGACGATCGTCCGCTCCGGCAGAGCGGGATGGCCGGCGGCCACGCGCCTGGCCCGTGCGTCCGCGAGACAGGGCAGCAGGGCCCGAGCCGTCGCGTTCCGGTGCCGGGCGATGTCACGCAAGGCCCTCCGTACCGCTCGTTGCGGGCGGGCCAGGTCCTCCAGCAGCGCGGACGGGGCGTCCGGATTGGCCGCCACGCCGACGACGACCCGGCCGCCGTGCCGGTCGGCCATGGCGCGCAGGCACGCTTCGGACAGGCCCGGGTGGGGCGCGACGGAGGCGACCACCTTCGCGTCGGGGTCGGCGGCCAGCGCGTCGCGGATCCCGGGCGGCAGATCGCGTCGCGCCGCCACGAGCATCCGCGCCCCGGGAACCGGCGACGCCGCCAGGCTCGCGATCTCCGCCGGTGAGGCGCCGGCGATCCGGGGCAGCAGGACCGGGCCGATCCTCGTGGCACCGGCCAGGTGCGTGAGCACGTCGAGCGGGACGTCCGGGTTGTGCGCCAGCCGGCGCCGCACGTCGTGACCGTTGTCGGTGGCCAGCACGCGCATCAGTGTCTCGTCGATCGCCGGATTCTCGGCGAGGGCGGCCCGGACACCGGGGACGGGGTCCTCGGCGAGACGCCGGAGGACGTGCGCCGGCAGGTCGGGACGGGCGGCCAGCGCGCCGCGCACCACCATCGAGGGGTGCTCGGCGAAGCGGAGGACCGCGTCGACCGGTGTGGCCGGATTGCACACCGCCCGCTGCCGCATGTCCCGCACGGTGGACTCGTGGGAGCCGTCGCAGGAGGCGCCCGGAGGCAGGTCGCAGTCGGTCCGCGGGCAGGACGGATCGTGGACGAACGGCGTCCGCTCCCGGTCGCAGACCAGGCACCGGCGCGCCGGGGGCGGTCCCGTGCCGTCGGCCGGCCCGGCCAGCACGGCCAGCACGGCCGGTGGGGTCTTCTCGTTGGCGGCCACCGCGCATCGGACCTCGGCGTGCGGATGCTCCGCGAACCGGGCGGCCGTGTCCGGCGCCGTCGTCCACAGGGCGAGCTCCGCCACGACCCGTATCTCCGGATCGGCGCCGAGCGTCGCCACCACGTCCGGCGGCAGGTCCGGACAGGCGGCCAGCTTCTCCCGGCGTTCCGGGTCCGGGTCCGACGCGAGCAGACGCGCCCACTCGGGCCTGCCGGCGCCCTGGTCGAGGAGGGCGAGCGCGGCGCGCGGCTGTACGAGGGGATCGACGTCGCAGGCCGTCAGCCGCCCCTCGTACGCGAGTCGCGCGGCGATCTCGTCACCGCGCGCCACCAGCGCGGTCGTCTGCGTCCTGCTGAGGTCGGCGCGTGCGGCGAGTTCCGCGGCGAGGTCGTCGTCCGCGATCTCGATCAGCCGGTCGACGAGGCCGGGCGGCAGGTTCGGGTTCGCGGCGAGCCCGCGCAGCACATGGTCCACCGGGCCATCATGACCGGGCCACGCGCGCGGGGCCCGCGGTTTTCGGCTCCGTCCGGCACCGGCCCGCCGGACTCCTTCCGGACCCGAGCTCCGGAACCACGCGGTCGGTCGTCTCTCACCCGTCACCGCACGGCGCGGGCGTGGCCCGGCGTGAGCCGGACCACGGCGTCCCCTCGCGCCCGTACGCGGGCCGTGAGTTCGGTCAGATGCCGGATGTGGTGGGGGTCGAGGTGGCCGGTGTCGTCGAGGTGGACGGCGCAGGCGGTGATGGTGTCGACGAGGAGTTCGAGGGTGGCGGCGGTCTCGTCGGTGCCGTGCGCGTGGCGGGCGAGCGGGGGGAGTTCGGCGGAGGCGAGGGCGATGGCCGTACGGGCTTCGGCGAGGGTGCGGTAGGCCTCGCGGCGCAGGGCCCAGCGGGTGGCGCGGTCGTCGGGGGCGCCGAGTACGTGGTCGAGGTAGGCCTGGGCGGCACCGGCCGCCTCCGCGAGCCGGGCGCGGATGGCGGCGCCGCCGCGCTGTCCCGGCAGCGGGAGGTGGCCTGCGACGAGCACGACGGCGCAGGCCAGCAGGGTTTCGCCGATGCGGCCGACGGAGGCCTGGGGTTCGCCGCCGGCCATCACCAGGGCGAGGACGAGCACGGTGACGACGGCGGTCTGCGCGGCGAAGTGCCGGGCGGCGACGGGGATCAGCGCGCCGCTGACCGCGACCAGCGCGACGAGTCCTTCCGGGCGGGGCAGCACGGCGGCGAACCCGGCGAACAGGAGCGCCCCGAGGACGGTTCCGGCGGCCCGGGACAGGACGCGGGAGGCGAGGGGTCCGAGGTCGGGTTTGACGAGGAAGACGGCGGTGGCGGGCAGCCAGTACCAGTGTTCGTGCTGCCCGTACCAGCGGGTGTGGTGCAGGGCCTGGGCGAGGGCGGCGCTCACCCCGAAGCAGAGGGCGACCCGCGTTCCGTACTCCCGGCCGCGGGCGCCGAGGACGGTCCGCAGTGCGGCGGTCCGGGAGCGGACGCGGCTGTGCAGGTCGTCGCCGTCGCCCCGGTCGAAGGCCTCGGCGGCGCGCAGGAGGGCGTCGTCGAGGGCGCGCAGGGCGGGGACGGTCCGGGAGGGGGCGGGCAACTGGCCGGTGGGGGTGTCGCCGCGTACGGCGGTGGCGAGGCGCCGGGGTCCTTCGGCGGCGCGGGCCGGTACGGGGTCCCCGGCCCAGGCGAGCGCGGTGGCGGCCTCGGCGAGCGGGAGGGCGGCGGCGTACTGGGCGTGCAGCCGGCGTTCGGCGGCGGAGGAGGCGTAGCGCCGCAGCCGGGGTCCGGCGAGCGCGTCCTGTGCGTGGTCGAGGGCGGCGGTGAGGGCGGCGCGCCGGGCGAGGGCCGACTCCGTTCCGGCGGCGTCGAGCAGCGCGGCGACGGCGTCGTACACCCCGGCGACGGCGTCCCGTTCCCCGTCGAACCGGAAGGCGAGCCGGGAGCTGAGCCGGGAGTCGGACCGGAAACCGGACCGGGAGTCTTTGGCGAGCGAGCCCGGTGTGGGCAGCGCGAGCCGCAGCAGGAGCAGCCAGGCCGCGCCGGCGAGGAAGGCGAGGGCCCGCTGCCAGCCCGGTTCGGGCAGCGGCATCCCGGCGCCGACGGCGGCGCCGACCAGGAGTTGCGTGCCGACGGAGGAGCCGACGGGCCCGAGGGCGCTGATCCCGCCGGCGACGAGACCGAGGCCGGTCAGCAGCAGGGTGAGCAGGACGGCGGGGACGTGGTCCCCCGCGTACGTCCCGACGACCAGCCCGGCCGCTCCCGCGAGCGCGGGCCCGCCGATCCGTCCGACCGAGGCCCGTCGGCTCCCCGGCCGGTCGTTGATCCCGGCGAACATGGCGCCGATGGCGGCGACGACGCCGAGCGTGGGCCGTCCGGCGAGGACGGCCGCGAGCAGCAGCGGGCCGCCGCCCAGCGCGCCCCGCGCGACCGCGCTCCACGGGACCGGTCCGCGCTGGGCGCGCAGGGCGTGGGCCAGCCACGGGGGTACGGCACGGGTCACGGGGCTCCAGTCGTCGCGTCGGGGGCGGGGCATGCTCGCGGGCGACGGTGACCGGGCAGGAGGAGACGTGCCTTCCACGGTAATCGGTGTGGTGGAAGGGGAGCGAACGGCCGTGTTTCCGTGATGTGACGATGCGGGTGGGAGCGGTCCGGCGCCCCGTGGCCTCGGTCGGCGGTCACGGGCGGGGCTCCGTCCACCGCCGGAACCGGCCGGCCGACCGCCCCTCCGGCCGCCCGGACCCGCCGCTGCCGTGTCCGGACCGGCCTCCGAAAAGGTCCCGGAAGAGGTTCCGGACCCTGGGCCGTCGGCCGGACGGACTTCCGCCCAGGTCTGGACGGGTGCCGGGCACACCGTGACCGGCCGTGTCCGAAAGCCCGGCAACCTTTCGGGCCGCTGTGACGACCACCGGGTCGGAAACGTGTGTTCTCCCCGCACCTCGTAAAGGACTCCTCCGTGGCATCCCCCTCCCACCGCCGTCCGCGCGGCAAGCGGCGCGGTCTCCTGGTCCCGGCCGTGGCCGTGGCCGTCGTCGGGCTCCTCGTATCGCTGGTCGTCGCCTTCGCCCGGGACGGCGGGTCCGACACCGTACGGTCCACGGGCACGTCCGCCACCGGTGCCGGCGCCGGCACCCGGCCGAGCGCCTCGCCCACGGCGGCCGAGGGGACACCGGAGACGAAGCCGTCCACCGTGTCCCCGACCCCTGAGCCCTCCCCGACGACCCCGTCGGCCCGGCCCTCGCGCGGCGCCACCCCCACGACCGCCCCGCGCCCGGCCTCCGGCGGGGCACCCCTGGCGGGACGGATCGTGCCCGGGACCGCCTACAGCGGAGTCGCCACCCACTACGACGCCGGGGACGGCGACGGTGCCTGCCTGTACGGTCCGAGCCCCGACCGCATGACCGCGGCGATGAACACCACCGACTACGAGACGTCCAAGGCGTGCGGTGCGTACGTTCTGGTCCGCACGGCCGGTGGCGCCTCCGTGACGGTCCGGATCACCAACGAGTGCCCCGCGCCCTGCGCTCCGGGACAGCTCGACCTGAGCAGGGAGGCCTTCGCCGAGCTGGCCGGGCTGTCCGCCGGGAAGATCCCGGTCACCTGGAGCCTCCTCAGCCCCGGCACGTCCGACACCGTCTCGGTCCGCTACAAGACCGGCTCCAGCAGCCACTGGTGCGGCATCCAGGCGATCGGCCACCGCAATCCGCTGGCCCGCCTCGAGGTCGCCACCGGATCCGGATGGCAGCGGCTGACCCGGACCGAGTACAACTACTTCCTCTCCCCCGACGGCACCGGCTGCGGCGGCAAGCTGAGGCTCACCGACATCTACGGCCAAGAGCTGACCGTCGACGGCATCCCCGTACGCCCGGACGCCGTGCAGCCGACGCGCGTCCAGTTCGCCCGGCACTGACGGCACCCGGCCGGGACGTGCCGCTGTTCACACGGGAGTCAACGCAGTACCGCTTCGCACAGCGCCTCGGTGTCGGTGACGGCCGCGGTGAGCGACTCCGGGGTGGCTCGCATCCCGGCGATGATGTCGTCCACGTGCCGGAGACCCGCGCGGTGGAGCAGTCCCTTCTCGTTGGTGACCCACTCCCCGCGCGCCGCCGTCACCGCGTGTGCGGTGCAGGTCGCGGCCACCGCGATGGCGCCCGCGACCTGGGTGAGGGCGCCCTTGGGAGCGTGGCCGGCCTTCGCGTAGGCCAGGGTGGCGGTGGCCACGCCGGACCAGTGGGGCGGGGCGCTGTCGCGGAGCGCCGGCGGGTAGGTGTCCGGGCGGGGCACTTCTCCCCGGAGTACCCGGTTGATGGCGAGTTCGGCGACGATCAGGTACGTCGGGATGCCGACCAGGTGGAACATCAGCGGCTCGACGCGGAAGCGGCCCGCTTGCGCCTCCGCCAGTTCGTGTTCGGCGCTGTCCAGGTCGCGGTAGTGGACGTCGACCCGGCGCCCGTCGATGGTCAGCCAGGCGCCGCCGTTGAAGACGCCGCCCCAGTCGCCGATGCCGCAGACCTCGCCCTCCCAGCCGACCGCGCGCAGGTCGTCCGGGTCGAAGGAGCCCCGGTAGTAGAGCGCCATGTCCCAGTCGCTCTCGGGCCGGTCGGTGCCCTGGGCGCGTGAGCCGCCGAGGGTGACGGCCCGGACGCCGGGGAGGCCCGCGAGGCGGTCGGCCGTGCGGTCGAGGAAGGCTTGGTCCGGGAGGGCGGACGGCACGGGGGCTCCTGGTGGGGATCGGTGTGCGGGCGGGGCGTCGGGCAGGGTACGTGGCGACGGCCGAGGGGGCGAACGAAATACGGATGCGGTGGCTCGCCGTGTCGAGCAGGATCGAGGGTCGTCCGTCCCTCCTTGGATACATGGAGTCCGCGTGATCAGCCGCGTCACCGTCCCCACCCTCTTCCCGCCGCCCGCCTACTCCCACGCCTCCGTCGTCGAGGCGGGGACCAGGCTGGCGTTCCTCGCCGGGTCGGTTCCGCTGGACGCCGAGGGGAAGCTGGTCGGTGAGGGTGATCCGGTGGGGCAGGCCCGGCAGGTGATCGCCAACCTCGAGGAGCAGTTGCGGGCCGTGGGCTCCGGCCTGGGTCACGTCGTCGCGACGGACGTGTACGTCGTGAGCGGCGAGCCCGCGGTGCTCTCCGCCGTGTGGGACGTGGTGGAGGCGTCCGGACTGAGCGCGGGGCCCCACTCGTCGACCCTGATCGGTGTGGCCTGTCTCGGGTATGCCGGGCAGCTCGTGGAGATCACAGCGACGGCGGTCGTGCCGGACACCGGCGCCGGCTCGTGAAGAACAGCGACCGGACGGTACGTCTGCGCCGGGCCCTGCCCTCCGACGCCGAGGCCGCGGCCGGTGTCTGGCTGCGGTCCTTCGCCGCCGCGCTGCCGGGCGTGGTCCGGCCCCGGTCCGACGACGAGGTGCGGGATTACTTCCGGCACGTGCTCATACCCGTGCGGGAGACGTGGGTGGCGGAGGCGGCGGGCGAGGACGTGGTCGGTGTGATGGTGCTGGAGGGCGAGGAACTGGACCAGCTCTACCTCGCCCCCGAGTGGCGTGGGCACGGGATCGGTGACCGGTTCGTCGCGCTGGCCAAGGAACGCAGCCCCGGAGGGCTCGCGCTGTGGACCTTCCAGGTCAACGCGCCCGCGCACCGCTTCTACGAGCGGCACGGCTTCGCGGCCGTGCGGTGGACGGACGGCTCCGGGAACGAGGAGCGGGAGCCGGACGTGCGGTACGTGTGGCGGCCGTAGGCGGCCGTCACTCGGTCAGTGCCGCCAGTTCCGCGTCGGCGCGCTCGGTGACCAGGGCGAGGACGCGGCCCGCGGCAGCCAGGTCCTCGGCGGGTATCCCGCCCCAGATGCGGGCGGTGACGGGGGCGGTCTGCGCGCCGACGGCGGCGGTCAGCTCGCGCCCCGCCTCCGTGGGGCGCAGGTGCGCGCCGTCCGCGACGAGCAGTCGCCTGTCCAGCAGTACGTCGATGGCGGCGCGGATGTCGGCAGGGTCGGCCTTGACGTCGCCACGGACCTGGCCGACCAGGTCGTCAGGGGTCCGCGGGACGTCGGCGGTGAGGGCGGCACGCAGGGTGAGCTGCTGCTGGAACGTGAGGCCGTGCAGGGCGAGGAAGTGCTCCAGGACGCCGCGGGCGGCGTAGTGGGCCCGGCCGAGGGCGCGGGCGTCGGCGACGGGTGCGGTGGTGGTCATGGTGGTGTCCCCTTGGTTCTCTCGTCGGTCGGTGCGGAGGATGGTGCGAGAGGTACGTCGAGCAGGGCCGTCAGTTCGTCGGTGAACGCGCGGGTCCGTGGGGCGTCCAGGCCGCCGAGGGGCTCCAGCAGTTGCCGGAGCAGGTTCTGGACCACCTCGATGGCCTGTCGCGTGACGGCCTGTCCCTGTTCGGTGAGGGCGAGCTGTACGGCGCGCGGGTCGCGGGGGTCGCGGGCACGGTCGATCAGGCCGGCCGCCTCCAGGGTGCGGGCCAGCTTCGAGACGTACAGCGCTTCCATGCCGGTGTGGTCGGCCAGTTGGCGCTGGCTGGGGCGGTCGCCGGTGCGGTGCATGCCGTACAGCGACGCGACCAGGGAGTACTGGGCGTGGGTGAGGCCCAGGGGGGCGACCGCGCGGTCGACCGCGACGCGCCATTTGTTGGCGAGGCGCCATACCAGGAAGCCGGGGGTGGGGCCCGGGGAACCCTTGCTCATGGCAGATACAGTACATGGCTACTATGTACATGGCTACCATTTCCGGGCGATCACGCCAGTGCCCCGTGACCCGGTTCAGCGGCCACGGGGCACTGCGGCGCTCTTCGCCCTACGCGGTGTGCCGGGCGGCGAACCCGATGAACTCCGCCCACGCCTCCGGCGTAAGGCCGACCATGGGGCCGGCCTCGTGCTTCGAGTCGCGCACGTACAGGGCGCCGCTTCCCGTAGCCACCTCAACGCACTGGCCACCATCGCCAGCGCTGTAACTGCTCTTGAACCACGCCAAGTCATCGACGTGGGGCCTGGCCTTGTCCCCGCTCATCTCTCTCCCAGCAACTTCTCGATCAACGCAAGCGAGTCTGTCGGAGTGAGGGCCTGCGCGCGAAGGATCCCGTACGTGCGCTCAAGACCTCGTACCTTCTGACGCTCCGTGTGGACACGGCTGTCACCTTGGACCTCCGTGTAGGCGATCCTCCGCTCATCCCTGGTCTCCATCAAGGTGAACGGGCCAGCCAGTCCCGCGTGTTCCTGGCGAGAGAGCGGCATCACCTGAATCACCACGTTGCGCTTCTCCGCGATCAGCATGAGGTGCTCCAACTGCCCCCGCCAGGCCGCCTTGCCGCCGATCGGGCGGAGCAGGACACTCTCCTCGATCACGAAGCCGAGGTGCGGAGTGGGGCGCTTGGTGAAGATCTCCTGCCGCGCCAGCCGCGCCGCAACACGCTCCTCGATGATCGCCTCGTCCAAGAGCGGCTGCCACATGGCGAACACCGCTCGGGCGTACTCCTCCGTCTGAAGCAGGCCGTTGACCAGGTGGGTGTCGTACAGGTGGATTTCAACCGCCTCACCCTCCAACCTGGCCGCATCCCGAAAGAACGCCGGATACTGAGCCCGCGCCACCTCCTCCTTCCCCGCCTTCAGCAACCCACCCGCGTCCAGCAGTTCATCCGCGTTGTCGATGAACTTGGGCGGCGGGATCCGCCTCCCCTGCTCGAAGCTCGCGATCGTCGACGCGGAGTACCCCACCCTGCTCCCCAGGGTCGCCCGATCCAGCCCCGCCCGCTCCCTGCACAGCTTCAACTGCCGTCCGAAGACGTGCAGAATGCCCGCGCCGGCCTCCTGCTCCTGCCCGTCCACCTGCTGCCGCTGTTCCTCCACGCCCGGCACCTCCCGTACGTACTCGCCGAACACCCCGCTCAGTCGTCGCGCACGCAACCAACCCGCCCTGTGAAGCCCCGTCACGGTCCACCCCGTGTACAAGGCCCACGACATCGGCGTACAGCGACCGCCGGTCAGTGCGTCACGCCTGTTCAACGTTACGCACGGTTCGCCACCGTTACCCCATGAAGTCAGCGACTCCCCCGCAAAGGCGTACGCCCCAGGCGACCCGCACGTTCGCGATGCAGTTCACCTCGACCCCGCGAGGCGCCCGCCTGGCCCGCCGGCTGGTCTCGCACCGCCTGCACGCCTGGGGCCACGTCTACACCTCACCGGCGAACGAGACACTCACCCTGATCGCCGCCGAACTCACCGCGAACGCGGTCCGGCACGGACACGTACCGGGCCGCGACTTCCACGTCGGCCTCACCGAGGCCGAGGACGGCACGCTGCGCATCGAGGTGTCGGACACCCGCACGGAGCGAGGACCGGCCCCCGGAACGCCGGCCCCGGACGGCGAGTCGGGCCGGGGCCTGCTCCTGGTGGACGCCCTCGCCGACGACTGGGGCGTACTGCCCCGCCCCACGGGCCCCGGCAAGACCGTATGGGCGCAGTGCGCCCCGTGACGGCCGTCCGGAGAACCCGGACCCCGAAGCCGCAGGCCGCCTAGGACCCCTTCGGCGCCGCGAGCCGTTCGCCCGCGCAGGTGGCGCGGCCGTAGGTGCCCGACGCGGTGGCGCTCTGGACGTGGGCGCCGCGGACGGCGAGGGCGCAGCGCGCCCGTCCGCCCTCGCCGTCGAGGACGATGCTGATGGTGGGCGGCTGGCCCAGCGGCACCTGGACGGTCTTCTCCCAGGGCAGTTCGATGTCCTTCTCGACGGTCGCCTTGCCCTCCTCGCTGCGGGCGAGGTAGCTGACGTCGACGTCGCCCTCGCCGGTGATCCGGTACGTCACGGCGGCCGTCGGTGTCCTCGGCCGCTCCGGGCGGGAGTCGCTCCCGGTGCCGAGGACGCCGTACAGGACGAAGCCCAGGCAGACGACGAGGATCGCGCCGGCGGCGACGAAGCCCGCCCGGTCGCCGCCCCGGCGCTTGTCGGTCGATTCTCCGGCCGGGGCGTCCTTTTCCGTTGTTTCCGCCGTGCTTTCGGTCGTCGACATGGGTCCGGCTTTCGTCGGGCGCAATTTCCGCGCGTGCTTCCGGTACGGAACCGGGCGGTTATACACCATGCGGAATATGCGGCGCCACCGAGAAGACAAACGGGGGCGAAGCAACCGCGTCCAGGGGCTTCAATGACCCCAAATGTCCGATCGCTTGACATGCCGTCAGCCAACTGGTCAATAATCCGGCCGCCGTTCGGAATTCTCCGTGACGGCTCGTTCGGCGCGCCCTTTTCGCGTACGGCGGGACAAGGGCCGCCGTTGTCGAAAGGTCATGACGTGAAGGTGCCGTACAGGAGATATCTCTCCTGTCTGGTGGCGGCGGCGATAGCGGGAACGCTCTTGCCGCAGGTCGCGTACGCGGCCTCGCCGTCGGAGCCCGGAAAGGGCGATGAAAAGGGGTTCTTCGACACCGTCACCGACTGGTTCGGGGACGATGGCGAGAAGAACCCCGAACCCCCGTCGTACGGTGAGCGTGGAATCGCGGACCGGCAGAAACTGCCCAAGGGAAAGAACGCGCCGAAGGCGAAGCGGGTCAAGGAGCTGACCGGGCGGCGGACGGCGAACGCCCGGTACTGGCGGATGTCCGACGGCCGTACCGAGGTGGAACTGTCGGCGGTGCCGACGTCCTACCGGGACGGTACGGGCGGGAAGGCCGAGTGGAAGCCGATCGACACGTCGGTCGAGGCGTCGGGGACGAAGGGCTTCGACTTCGCGAACACGACGAACACGCTGCACAGCCGGTTCGGTTCGGACGCCGGGAAGCTGCTGCGGGTGGAGGCCGGTGAGGGCCGGTCGGTGACGATGGGCCTGGCCGGCGCGGACGCGCTGAAGCCGACGGCCGAGGGCAGCACGGTCACGTACGAGGACGCGGTCGACGGCGCGGACCTCGCCTACGAGGTGGGTGCCGGGCGCGTCAAGGAGAACATCGTCCTGGACGAACGGCCCTCCGGGCCGGTGAAGTTCACGTTCACGCTGGACGTGGACGGGCTGACGCCGAAGCAGGGCGAGGACGGTTCGATCCGCTTCTTCGGCGAGTCCGCGGACCCCGTGCTGGTGATCCCGGCCGGGTTCATGACGGACTCGAAGAAGGACGCCTCGTCGCCGTACGGCACCGCGTACAGCACCGAGGTGGAGCAGCGGCTCGCCAAGGCCGGGGACGGCTGGACGCTGACCGTCACGCCGGACGCGAAGTGGCTGGCCGCGAAGGAACGCCGGTACCCCGTCACGGTCGACCCGACGATCGAGATCGCGCCGACGCCGACGACGGCGCAGGACGTGATGATCTCCTCGGACGGTCCGGCGTCGAACTACGACGACAACTGGCGGCTGTCGGTCGGCAACACCACCTCCGGCTCCTCACGCGCCCTGCTGCGGTTCCCGCTGTCCGGGATACCGGCCGGGACGCGCGTGGACTCGGCGGACCTGAAGCTGTACTACGACCAGACGCACACCACCTCCGGTGACGAGGTGCGTCTTGAGGCGCACCGGGCCACCCAGGAGTGGAGCGAGGCGACGGCCACCTGGAACAGCGCCCAGGGCATCACCGGTGAGCTGTCCGGCACGTCCGTCGTCGTCGACGACGGGGAGACGGGCCGCACCGCGGCGGTGGGTTCGTGGCCTCCCTCGGGGAACACCACGTACACGCAGCACGCGGTCGACCAGGACTACCTGTACAACAAGGACTCGGTGGCGGGTGACACGTACACCTGGCAGCCGAGCCTGCCGGAGGACGGCACCTACCAGGTCGACGTGCACAGCGTGCCCGCCGTCGACCGGGCGACCGACGCGCCGTACACGGTGACGTACTCGGGCGGGTCGAAACAGTACACCGTCGACCAGAGCGCCGGTACCGGCGGTGTGTGGAAGTCGCTGGGCTCGCACCCGTTCAAGGCGGGCACGGTCGGCAAGGTCGTCCTGGGGGACGCCCCGGCCTCGACGTCGACCGCGGTCGTCGCGGACGCCGTGCGCTTCACCAAGGGCGGGACCGTCACCAAGAAGCCGGGCGAGGTGAGCACCTGGCACTCGTTCCCGGTGACGAAGACCGTCCAGCAGTGGATCGACGGCACCCACGACAACCACGGCTTCGTGGTCAAGGCCGGGGACGAGAGCGCCGACGCCCCCAAGGGCGGCCCCCGCTACGAGGGCAGCGAGTTCGGCTACGGCGGCGAGGCGGCCAACTACCCGCGCCTGGTGCTGACCTTCGGGCGGCAGGGCGTGGCCCTCGACTCCCCGTCCGTGATCCACGCGACGGGCGCGGAGCTGCACTGGCCCGACTACCAGGACCCGGACGCCGGCTCCACCGGCGACGACCTGGCCGAGTACCAGGTCCACCGCTCGGTCTACCAGTCGTTCACGCCGTCGGCGGCGACGCTGGTGGCCCCCGTGGACGGGTCGGCGAACACCTTCACCGACACCACGGCGGTGCCCACCCCGGCGGACAACGCCGACCCGTTCGGCCGCGCCTACTACTACATGGTCGCGGTGAAGACGAAGGACGGGCAGGTCATCGGCTCGCCCACCCAGCTCGTGCGGCTGCCGAAGGCGGGCCGCACCACGAAGGTGATCACGGCCGGCCAGGACACCACCCTGTCCTCCGCGCAGCCGACGGCCGCCCACGACTCGTTCGACGAGTACGGGCCGCAGCCGTGGCTGACGGTCGGCAACAACTCCACCACCTACGGCGACACCCGTACCCTGCTGGACTTCGGCGACCTCGGTGTCCCCGCGTCCTCGCGCGTCCTTCAGGCCACGGTCCGCCTCTGGGGCACCCAGTCGACGCGGAGCGCCGAGGGAGCGGTCTACGAACTGCGCCCGCTCACCCGGGACTTCGACGAGAGCGCGACCTGGAACAAGGCCACCTCCGCCACCGCCTGGACCACGCCCGGCGGTGACGTCGGCGCGGCGGTCTCCGACGTCGGCGCGATGAGCAACGACCCGGCCCGCCACGACTGGGACGTCACCTCCCTGGCCCAGGGCTGGGTGACCGACCCGGCCGGCGGGCACGGGGTCGCCATCCGGACGGCCGACGAGACCGCCGCGCAGGAGCGCTCGGTCTTCCTGTCCTCGGAGGCGCCCGAGCAGCGGCTGCGGCCCAAGCTCGTCGTCACCTACGTGGACGAGACCCCGGAGTCGACGTACTACGCGCCGGGCACGCCGGCCCGGATGACGCCCAACTCCACCTACACCGTCGACGTCACCCTCACCAACACCACCGACCAGCAGTGGACGGTGGCCGGTCACGAGCTGACCTACCGGTGGTCCCTGCCGGACGGCACGGACGCCACGACCGGCGGCAACCAGGTCCGCACCGCGCTGCCGCACGACCTCGCCCCCGGTGCCTCCGTCACCGTCCCCGCGCAGGTCAAGACGCCGATCAACTCCGACTCCGGCAACAAGCGCACCGAGTACACGCTGACCTGGGAGGTCCAGGACACGGCCGGTACGGCGGCGGAGGTCGCCGGCCTCACCCAGCACGTGGCCGTGGAGGACCCGACCTCCAACCAGCTCGGCCTGGAGAAGTTCTACTCCTACACCGGCAAGAACACCGGCGCCGGCTCCACGGTGATGAACAACCTGGCGGCCGGGAACAGCGTGTGGTCGTACAACGCGTTCACCAACCCCGGCCGGGGTCTGAGCACGTTCTTCCGGGTGGCGTACAACTCGCTGGACACCTCGGACACGGTGTCCGGACACGGCTGGTCGTTCCAGGCGTCGGGCCCGGTCCGGCTGGGCGCGCCACTGGACTTCCACCCCAACCCGCACCCCACCGAGATCCGCCTCCCGGACGGCGACGGCACCACGCACGTCTTCCGCAAGCAGGACGACGGCACGTGGAAGGCCCCGGCGGGCGTCCACTACCAGGTGTCGATGAAGCCGGGCCTGGACTGCACCCCGGCCAAGGACCCGGTCCCGGACGCCTGGACGCTCACCCGCCCCGACGGCACCCGCTTCCTCTTCGGCTGCGACGGCTACCTGACGTCCGCGGTCGACAAGAACGGCAACACGCAGACGTTCACGTACGAGGAGCGCAAGTCCAACAACAAGCCGACCAAGTTCCTCCGGTACATCACCGACCCGGCCGGCCGGCAGTCGCTCACCGTCGACTACTACGACAAGGCCGAGGCGACCTCACCGAAGATCGAGGACCACATCCAGTCGGTCACCGACATCTCGGGCCGCAAGCTCACGTTCGAGTACTCGGACAAGGGCCTGCTGACCAAGATGACCGACGGCGCGGGCTCGGCCCAGCCGAAGGTGTTCGCCTTCACCTACGACGCCACGCAGGGCAACAAGAACGTCAAACTGGTCCAGGCCGATGACCCGCGGGGCAACGGCACGAAGCTGGCGTACAACGAGCCGTCGGCCGGGGACGACCCGAAGTACCACTGGTGGACGAAGACCATCACCGACCGCCTGGACGGGGCGACCGGGTTCACGTACGCGGCGAACGCGTCGAACCCGAAGTTCACCGACGCCAAGGTGACGGACGCGGAGTCGCACACCACCTCCTACGTGGCGGACGACTTCGGCCGCCCGGTGCAGACGACGAACGCCAAGTCCCAGACCACGAAGATGGCGTGGGACGCGGACAACAACGTCACCTACCTGGAAGAAGCCAACGGCGCCAAGACGGCCTACTGCTACGACCAGAAGACCGGCTACCCGCTCTGGTCGCGCGACGCCGAGAACAACAAGTCCGGTGTCCCGGACGCCTCGGAATGCGCTCCGGGCACCTACCCGGCCGACTCACAGCGGTACAGCTACCAGACCCGCGCCGACGGCTACGCGGCCGACCTGTCCACCAAGACCTCCCCGGAGGGCCGCACGTGGCAGTTCGGCTATGACGCCTTCGGCAACCTGAAGACGGTCACCGACCCCAAGGGCGTCGCGACGGCGACGGCGGACGACTACACGACGTCGTACGAGTACGACTCCCACGGTCAGACGACCAGGACGACCGACGCCAACGGCAACCCGACGATGTACGGCGGGTTCGGCCCGACCGGCTACCCGGCGACGATCACCAATGCGCTGGCCCACTCCACGAAGTTCGTCTACGACGAGCGCGGCCAGGTGACCAAGGTCGTCGACGCCGAGGAGAAGGTGACCACGCAGACGTACGACACGTTCGGCCGCCCGCTGGTCGGCACGGTGCCCAAGGAGCAGGACAAGGGTGATCTGATCACCACGCCCGCTCCGGAGTACGACGCCAACGACAACATCGTCGTGTCCACGGCTCCCAACGGGGCGGTGTCGACGGCGGTGTACGACGACGCGGACCAGATCACCTCGGCGACCGCGCCGAAGGACACCGATACGTCGGACGAGCGCAGGAGCACCTACGCCTACGACAAGGTCGGCAACCTCAGGGCGACGACCGAGCCGAAGGGCGCGCTGACCACGTCGGACGCGACGGACTACGTCACGACGAACCACTACGACGAGATCTACCAGCTCACCTCCGTGGTCAACGCGGACGGCGACAGGATCAGTTACGAGTACGACGACGTCGGCAACGCCACCCAGGTCATCGACCCGAAGAAGAACGCGACGGCCGACACGGCCGACTACACCACCAAGACCGTCTACGACCTGAACCACCGCATCACCGCGGTCACGGACGCCGCGGGCAACACCACCGAGCGGACCTACGACAAGGACTCGCTGGTCACGTCGACCACGGACGCGGAGAACAACACCACGCTCATCGACCACGACGAGCGCGGCAGGACCACCGAGGTCAAGGTCCCGCACAGCGGCACCACGACGATCACCTACCGCACGACCCGGTACGAGTACGACGAGGTCGGCAACACCACCAAGGTGATCACCCCGCGGGCCGTCGAGGCCGGCACGACCACGGCGTTCACCGCCCGCACCGAGTACGACGCGCTGAACCGGCCGGTCAGGCAGTACCAGCCCTACGACCCGGCGGACACCCGCCACAACGACCCGAACGTGTACACGGAGACCGTGTACGACGAGGTCGGCCGGGTGGCGAAGACCTCGCTGCCGCCTTCCGAGGGACAGACGGTCCGCAACGACACGGCGTACGAGTACTTCGACAACGGCTGGGTGCGGTCGTCCACGGACCCGTGGTCCATCGCCACCACGTACGACTACAACGACCTGGGCCAGCAGACGGCCAGGACCCTGACGTCGGCGGGCGGTTCCTCCAACCGCACCATGACGTGGTCCTACTTCCCCGACGGCAAGCTGAGGTCCAAGTCGGACGACGGTGTGCCGGTGGGCAGGTCGGTGGTCCTGGTGGACAACTCCGACACCCAGCACACCACCTCCACCGGCACCTGGACGAAGGGAGACACCGCCGGCCAGCAGGGCTACGACCACCGCACCCACGCCGCCGGCACGGGCACGGACGCCTTCACGTGGACGCTGAACATCCCCGAGGACGGTACGTACACCGCGTACGTGAAGTACCCGGAGGTGACCGGCGCCGCCACGGCCGCCACGTACACGCTCACCCACGGCACAACCACCGAACCGTCGGTCACCAAGGACCAGACGGCCGGCCCCGGCTCCTGGGTCGGCCTCGGCGACTACGCCCTCAAGCGGGGCGAGGACACCGAGCTGAAGCTGGAGCAGAGTGGCACGGGCATCGTGGTCGCGGACGCGGTCAAGCTCGTCCGTGACAACTCGGCCGACACCGACGACGAGAAGAAGACCTTCACCTACGCCTACGACGTCAACGGCAACCTGACGTCGATCGACGACACCTCCTCCGGGGCGCGGATCGACGCGTACACCGTCGCGTACACGGGCCTCAACCAGGTCCAGAAGGTCACGGAGTCGCTGTCCGGCGCGGAGAAGAAGGCGACGTCGTACACCTACGACGCCAACGGACAGCCGGAGACGGTCACCCACCCCAGCCAGTACTCCAAGTACACCTACGACCTGCGCGAGCTGGTCAAGACGGTGTCGGTCGGCAGGACGGCGACGGACACCGACCCGAAGGTGACGTCGTACACGTACACCGACCGGGGCCAGAAGCTGAGGGAGACCAAGGCCAACGACAACACCGTCGACCACACCTACTACCTCGACGGTGCCCTGAAGTCGACGGTCGAGAAGAAGGCGGACGGCACCACGCTGGTCGCCTCCCACACCTACGCCTACGACGCCAACGGCAACAAGGCGCAGGACGTCGCGAAGAAGATGAACGCCGACAACCACGCGGCGTACCTCGACTCCACGACCGACTACTCCTACGACCCGGCCAACCGGCTCATCAAGTCGGTCAAGACGGGCAACGGCGCCGGCACGGAGACCTACGTCCACGACGACAACGCCAACGTCGTCAGCCAGACGGTCAAGGGCACCAGCACCACCTACCGCTACGACCGCAACCGCCTCCTGACCGCGACGACCTCCGGTGTCACGGCCGACTACAACTACGATCCGTTCGGCCGCCAGGAATCGGTGACGGCCCAGGGCAAGGTCATCTCCCGGAGCGTGTACGACGGCTTCGACCACGTCGTGGAGTCCCAGAAGATGGACGACACCGGCGCGATGAAGTCCACCACGTACACCTTCGACCCGCTGGACCGCACCACGTCGAAGACGGCGGACGGCAAGACCACCGACTTCACCTACCTCGGCCTGTCCGGTGAGGTGCTGAACGAGGAGGTCGCCGGCGAGCTGACCAAGTCGTACCAGTACAGCCCCTGGGGCGAACGCCTGTCGCAGGTCAAGCACAACGCGGACGGCACGACCGAGGACGGCTACTACGGCTACAACGGCCACACCGACGTCGAGACGCTCACGGACGACACCGGCGACACGAAGGCGACGTACGGCTACACGGCCTACGGCTCCGACGACGAGTCCGAGTTCACCGGCATCGACAAGCCCGACACGACCGATCCCACCAAGGAGGCCTACAACCCCTACCGCTACAACGCGAAGCGGTGGGACGCCCGGTCCGGCACCTACGACATGGGCTTCCGCGACTACGACCCGGGCCTCAACCGCTTCACCACCCGGGACATGTACAACGGCGCCCTCGCCGACATGAGCCTCGGCACCGACCCGTACACCGGCAACCGCTACGCCTTCACCGGCGGCAACCCGGTCAGCTACGTGGAACTCGACGGCCACATGCCCGCGCCGATCGACGGCGGTGGCAGCAGCACTCCGCCCCCCACCGGTGGATGCGGGACGCCGGGCTTCATCGGACCGTGCCCGGTAGCAGCCGTCGCTCCCACGGTGCAGAACCCCGATCTGCAAAAGGTGCTCACCTCGGAAATCTACATAAAGGCCGGCAGCGTTCCCGCCGTCGGAACCGGAAAGGTGAGCGAGGCCGTCGTCAACGAGCTCAAGACAGGTCAGCCGACCAAGAACCTGTGGCATCTGGCCGACGCCGCCGGTTCGCTCCGGCAGCTTCAGAAGCTGCTCGAAGAGGACCGTAAGAGCAAGAACAAACTGCTGAGCGACAGCGACCGGAAGATCGCCCTGAACGAAGCCAAGGAAATCTGGGACGCGTTCGACACGCCTGACTCGACCGGCAAGATCGCGCAGTTGATGAACGACAACCCGGAAATCGGCAGGGCGGTGCAGTCAGCGCTGAAGCGCACCGCCGAGTCCGCGTCCATGGCATCGGTGACAGGTGGGCAGTTCTATGAGGACCCCCGCGGGTTCAAGGCCCCCCGGCTGACGAACAAGCCGAAGATGCCGCGTATCCTGGGCGTGGCAGGGGGAGTTCTCACCGTTGGCCAGGCTCCGTCGTATGTCCGAACGTACGGGTGGGGTCGTGGTGCCTGGGAGATGTTCAAGGACATAGTGGACCCCTTCGGGGTCTCCGATCCCCAGTACCAACCGAGCGTCGCATGACCTCGGTGCAGGAAACCGCACCCGAGTGACGTCCAGAGCCCAGGGGGTCGTGATCCGCTCAGACCCCCTGGGCTCGCCCCTTCGCCCCATCAACGACCAATCGCGGATGAATGAGATGAACACTTCGGACAGCGAGTTCGTGCGGCACAGCATCTGGGAACACGTCCCGGAGGCCCGTCCCTTCGTGACTGAGATCGAAGAGGAGGAATGGGAAACCACGAACGGCGAGTGCTCAGATCCCGGCATGTATTCCATGCTGAGTTATGGATTCGTGCACCCGGTGTTCCGACCCGCGCTGGAGGAATCGGCGAGGGAGACCCTCGTCCGTTCCGCCCGCCTGATAGAGGCACTCCTGGGGTCTGGACGTCCCCAGGTCATCGAACTCGTCAGCATCCGCGTCACGGATCAACTGCTGGGATTTCCCGAGCTCTGGGAGCGGTTCGCGAGCTACGCGGGCCCCCGTATGCGGTTCGAGGCAGATCTACGGCGCGAGTACTACCGCTGACAGCCGGGCCCGCGGCTGCGAGGTCCACTGACCGCCGGCCCGTGTCGGCATGTGCCGAAGGTGTCGAATTCCGCCGGGACACCCTCGGCGGAACAGTTCTCGTCGGGGAGATCAGAGCGTGAACACAGCCACGCCGCGTGGCCCTGAAGGCTGCTCGGTCTTCGGTGTCGCGGTGACCGCGGCCGTCCTCACCACCATGTGCTGGGGACTCACCGCGCTGCTGTCCGAGAACTTCGGGAACGACTGCCTCTTCTACTTCGGTGACACCGGACCGCGGGCCGAGCACTGTTACCTGGTCAACGACCGGGCGGAGACATGGCTCCCCTGGTTGGTGTCCGCCGCGTGGACGGGTGCGGTGCTGGTGCTCTGCCTGCCGCGCCGGTTTCTTCCGGGACGGCGCGCCACCGCCGGCGTCACCGTCGCCTGCCTGATCGTCGCCGCCGCGCTCGGGGGGCACGCCCTGGCTGTCTCCGGCCCATGAGCGGCCACCGGAACGATCCGGCACGGTTGCACACCGACGGCTGTGCCCAGGACTTCGACGTCCGGGGCTCCTACTCGTACTCGACCGAAGAGGGTGAGATGAGCACCCGTGCCATCCGGCGCACGGCCGCGGGCCTGCTCCCGGGCCTGCTGCCACTGCTGGCGGTCGCCGCGTGCGGTGAGGAACCGGAGAAGCACTTCCCGGGCGCCTTTCCGGGCACGCACACCGATGTGAGCGCGGACCGGGCGTTCCGTGACCACGGCCTCCAGGTGCCGGACTCCGTCTCCGGCAGCGGGCCGCGTCCGGCCTCCTCCGTCGAGGGGGGCGTCGTCGGTGTCGAGGTCTCCGACGAGGACCACGGGTGGGCCGGCGACGAAGCGGACCCGCGGTACCCGCGGGACCGGGACCACGCGGGGGTCGTCGCCCACCGGACCGGCACGGAACGCACGGTGTGTCCGCACACATGACCGGCGTGCGGACACTCGTGGATGCGGTGGTGGTCGCCTCGGTCGTCTCGGCCCTCGCGATCACCCCGCGTGTCCTGGCCCGCCGCCCCGCCCCGGTCGGGGCGGCGGGCCGCCGCGTCCTCTCGCCGGCCGTCTGGCTGGTGCTGGTGACCGGTCTGGTCTACGTCAACCAGGTGCTGTTCACGGTCTACGTGCTGCGCGTGCACGACGGTGATCCGTCGTTCATCGCGCGGTATCTCCCGGCCGGCTGGTTCGACCTGGCGTCGTCGAACCCCGCCCTGCGCACCATGGCCGAGCACTTCCCGGCGCCGGGCCTCCTCGCACCGAGCCTGCTGAGAGCGCAGGCCTTCCTGGAACTTCCCTTCGTCCTGCTGGCCTTCGCCACGGTGGTGCGGTGGCTGGACGCCGACCTGTACCGCCGGATCGCGCGCTCGGCCCTGCTGCCGTCGGCCTCGGTGTCGTACACGGCCGTGTTCTGCCTGGTCGAGTGGGACCTGCGCAACCCGTACACGGTCGACGACGTGCTGATCCGCGCGGTGTCGGCTGTCGTGACCCCCCTGTTCCTCGCGCGGACGGCCGCGCGCGACACGGCGACGACCCGGATGCCGGCCTCGGTACCGGGGCTGCTGGTGTTCATCGGTTCGCTGGGGGCGCTGGGCGCTCTGGTACTGGTCGTCTACGACACGGCGCTGCTGTACAGCCTGGGCCGCCTGGACGACCGTCTGCCGCTCGCCCTGACCGCGTCGGCCGCCCTGGTGGTGCTGCGCGCGGCCGCTTCCCGGGTGTCCGACCGGTCCGGCCCGACGCTGTCCTTCGTGGTGCACGCGCTGCGCCACTGGCTGCTGCTGTTCTTCGTACCGGCCCTGGCGATCCGCTACGGCCTGCTGTTCGGCACACCCCGACCGGCCCTGGCGGCAGGCGTCGTGACAGCCGCGGTGGCCTGCGTACGCGCGGCCCGCGAGGCGTCGGCCGGTGCCGGCCGGCGGCCCCGTGCGGTGGCCGGCCTGACGGCCCGCGCCGGCTGCGCGGTCCTCGCGGGAACCGCCGGCGCCACCGTGGCCCTCCGGCTCACCCCACCGTCGTACGCGGAAGTCGCCTTGCTGTCGGCCATGGGCGCCTTCCTGGTCACGGGTGTCGTGACGTGCGGCGTTCTCGACCATTCCCGGAAGGGTGCCGACAACGGCTGAACTGCGGTCTCCGGTGCTGTGGGACGACGAGCAGGCACCACGATCCGGGGCAGCGCCACGATCAAACGGAACGGCGACGGGATGAGCATGAACGCCACGCTTCACGCACTGGACCGGTACGGCTTCGACGCGGGTGCGGCGGACGACGAAGGACGGCTGCGGATCCGCCGGGCTTCCCGCCTCGCAGCAGCGGCCGTGGCCGTGCTCGTACTGGCGGGGTGCGGTCATCGGACCGGGTCGGCGGACGCCGCCGGGGCCCCGGAATCCCGGTCCGGGGGGATCGGTGAGCCCGGCATCCGGCAGGACGAGGACCTGGTGCGGAAGTACTTCCCCGAGCTGGGTGACTTCGATGCCGTGGAGTGGGCGGGGGAAGTCCTCGGCAAGGGCAGGTCATCGGTACCCGGTCCCTCGGACTTCCGGGTGTCCGGGGTCGTCCGGCTCGCGGACGCCGACGTGGCGAGGCTGAGCAAGGGCTACGCCTGGCAGGACGAGCCCGGTACGCCGGTGGTGCTCGGCACCGTCCGCCCACGTGTACCGGCAAGCGTCCAGTGGCAGACGAGTGAGGACTTCGTGACCGCCGTTACGCAAGGACGCTACTCCGCCACGTTCTACGCCGACTTCAAGCGGAAGTCGATCGTCTTCGACGCGGTCAACCCGGAGAAGAAGGCAGTGTAGGGCCGTCGGGACTCCTCTTGGGGTCCCCTTCCCTCCTCGGGGCGGAGGGGACCGCTCTCGTTCCCGACCGGGCGGACCGGGTCCGGGAAGACCGAGTCGTTCCTGGTGCCGGTGCTCGACGGCTGGCGCCCGGGGTGTTGCTCCATTGGAAGGAAACGCCCTGCTCAGGGCGCCCTCTCACGGCGATGCGCATACGCTGCCGGTAAAGGGAGGGGAAGGCCTGTGCCATTCCTGCCGAGGAGAGCCGATGGCTGAACGCGTCAAGGCTGAGAGCAGCCCACGTCGTCGAGGTTACAGAGAAGGTCTCGGCGGCGAGATGCTCGCCGAATTCCTGGGGACGTTCGTCCTGCTCCTGCTGGGCGCCGGGGCGGTGGCCGTCGCCGTCGTCGGTCTGCCCGGCTCGGGACGGCAATTCGTGGAATTCGGCCCGGCCAACTGGCTCATCATCGCGTGGGGCTGGGGCCTCGCCGTGGTGTTCGGTGTCTACGTGGCCGGCGGTGTCAGCGGCGCCCACATCAACCCCGCGGTGACGCTGGCCTTCGCCGTGCGCGGGAGCCTCCCCTGGCGGAAGGTCCTGCCGTACTGGCTGGCGCAGGTGGTGGGCGCCTTCGCCGCCGCCGCGCTCGTCTACGCGTGCTACCGGTGGGCCATCGACGCGGCCGACGCCAAGGCCGGAATCCCGCGGGACGAGTCGCTGGCGACCTACTCCATCTTCGCGACGTTCCCCGCCGAATACTTCGGTGATTCCTGGTGGGGCCCGCTGCTCGACCAGATCGTGGGAACGGGGATTCTGCTGCTGCTGATCTGCGCCGTCATCGACACCCGCAATACGGCTCCGGCGGCGAATCTCCACCCGTTCATCATCGGCCTGGTGGTCGTCGTGATCGGCCTGACCTTCGGCACCAACGCCGGGTACGCGATCAATCCCGCGCGTGATTTCGGACCCCGGCTGTTCACCTTCTTCGCGGGCTGGGGAGACATCGCCCTGCCCGGCACGTTCGGATGGTTCAGCGGCTACTGGTGGATCCCCATCGTCGGCCCGCTGATCGGCGGGATCGTCGGTGTCGGCGTGTACGACCTGCTCATCAAACCGGTGATCACCGCCAGGACGAGGGCGCTGGAGGAGCAGGAGAAAGGCCCGGCCACCGAGGAACCGTAGGTCCCCGGACCCTGCCGTCAGGACCCCGTCGTCAACCAGGAGGTGTCAGCGATGCCCGAATTCGTCGGCGCGGTGGACCAGGGGACCACCAGCACCCGCTTCATGATCTTCGACCACGCGGGGAACGAGGTGGCCAGGCACCAGCTCGAACACCAGCAGATCCTGCCCCGGTCCGGCTGGGTCGAGCACGACCCGGTGGAGATCTGGGAACGCACCAACACGGTGATCCAGAACGCCCTGCGCGACGGCGGCCTGACCGCCGCCGACCTGCGGGCCGTCGGCATCACCAACCAGCGCGAGACGACGGTGGTCTGGGACCCGCGCACCGGCCGCCCGTACTACAACGCCATCGTCTGGCAGGACACCCGCACCGACCGCATCGCCGCCGCTCTCGAGCGTGACGGTCACGGCGACACCATCCGCCACAAGGCCGGTCTGCCGCCGGCCACCTACTTCTCCGGCGGCAAGATCAAGTGGCTGCTGGAGAACGTGGACGGGCTGCGCGAGGCCGCCGAGGCGGGCCACGCCCTGTTCGGGAACACCGACGCCTGGGTGCTGTGGAACCTCACCGGCGGACCCAACGGCGGTGTGCACGCCACGGACGTGACCAACGCCAGCCGCACCATGCTGATGAACCTCGAGACCCTGGACTGGGACGACGAGCTGCTGGACGTCTTCGGCGTTCCGCGCCCGATGCTGCCGGACATCCACTCCTCGTCCGACCCCGAGGCGTTCGGCCAGGCCCGCACCTCCCGGCCGCTGGGCGCCGCCGTCCCGATCACCGGTGTGCTCGGCGACCAGCACGCGGCGACCGTGGGCCAGGTCTGCTTCTCCCCCGGCGAGGCCAAGAACACCTACGGCACCGGCAACTTCCTCGTGCTCAACACGGGTACGGAGCTGGTGCGCTCGCACAGCGGGCTGCTGACGACGGTGGCGTACCGGTTCGCGGGAAGCCCCGCGGTCTACGCCCTGGAGGGCTCCATCGCCGTCACCGGCGCGGCCGTGCAGTGGCTGCGCGACCAGTTGAAGATCATCGGGAGTGCCCCGGACAGCGAGCAGCTGGCGCGTACGGTGGAGGACAACGGCGGGATGTACTTCGTCCCCGCCTTCTCCGGTCTGTTCGCCCCCTACTGGCGTTCCGACGCACGCGGCGCCATGGTGGGGCTGGCCCGGTACAACACCGGCGGCCACATCGCCCGGGCCACACTGGAGGCCATCTGCTACCAGAGCCGCGACGTGGTCGAGGCCATGGAGCGGGACTCCGGTGTGCGCTTGGACGTGCTCAAGGTCGACGGCGGCGTCACCGCGAACGACCTGTGCATGCAGATCCAGGCCGATGTGCTGGGCGTGCCGGTCAGCCGTCCCGTGGTGGCCGAGACCACCGCGCTGGGCGCCGCCTACGCCGCCGGGCTCGCCGTGGGCTTCTGGCGCGACACCGACGAGCTGCGCACCCACTGGCAGGAGTCGAAGCGCTGGACCCCGCAGTGGAGCGAGGAACGGCGCCAGGAGGGCTACCAGGACTGGAAGCGGGCGGTGGAGCGGACCCTGGACTGGGTCAAGGTCAGCGACGACTGACACCGGCCGGGCGCCGTAACGGCCGGTGAGTGACGTACCGGCCGGTGGGTGACGGGTGCCGCGGTCAGCGGTCGGCGATGTCCTCGCGGAGGCCGTCGGAGAACTCCCACCACGACAGCGGAAGCCAGTCGCCGTTCACGAACCCGTCGACCGTGGCGCCACGGCCACGGACCGTCACCGTCGTGCCCGGGGGGTAGGTGGTGCCGGACAGCCCGGGCACCGCGACGAGCAGGGTCCCCAGCCGCTGCGCTGCCATGGCGGCCTCTTTCCGTTCTCGGTTACGGCATGCGTCGTCCGCGGATCGTCGGACGATATGCGTCCGGATATTACCGGCTTGCCCCGTCGGCCAGACCGGAGAACCATGAGAAATCGGTCACGCGGAACCATCGGGAGAGGCGCGCCACCGGACCCGTACGCCACCGAGTGGAGGTCGTAGCCATGAAGGCCGTCGTGTACAAGGGACCCTTCGAGGTCGCCGTCGAAGAAGTCGACGACCCCGCCGTCCAGCATCCGAACGACGTGATCGTCAAGGTCACCTCGACCGCGATCTGCGGTTCCGACCTGCACATGTACGAGGGTCGTACCGCCGCCGAGCCCGGCATCACCTTCGGTCACGAGAACATGGGCATCATCACGGAGGTCGGCCCGGGGGTCACCTCGCTCAAGGAGGGCGACCGTGTGGTCATGCCCTTCAACGTCGCCTGCGGATTCTGCCGGAACTGCGCCGAGGGGTTCACCGGATACTGCCTGACCGTCAACCCCGGGTTTCCCGGCGGCGCTTACGGCTATGTCGCGATGGGACCGTGGAAGGGCGGCCAGGCGGAATACCTGCGCGTTCCCTACGCCGACTTCAACTGCCTGAAACTGCCGCCGGGAAAGGAGCACGAGAACGACTTCGTGCTGCTCGCCGACATCTTCCCCACCGGCTACCACGGCTGTGAACTCGCCCAGGTCCGCCCCGGCGAGAGCGTCACCGTGTACGGCGCCGGACCGGTCGGTCTCATGGCCGCCTACTCGGCACTGCTGCGCGGCGCGAAGAAGGTCTTCGTCGTGGACCGGGTCCCCGAGCGGCTGCAGAAGGCCGAGGAGATCGGCGCGGTCCCGATCAACTTCGCCGAGGGCGACCCGGTGGAGCAGATCCACGAGCAGACCGGGGGCGTGGGCACCGACAAGGGCGTCGACGCGGTCGGCTACCAGGCCACGGCGGGCGGCACGGACCGCGAGGAACCGGCGACCGTCCTGAACTCGCTCATCCGCACGGTGCGCGCCACCGGAATGCTCGGCGTTCCCGGGCTCTACGTCCCGTCCGACCCCGGAGCCCCGGACGAGCAGTCCAAGCAGGGCATGCTCCTCGTCGCGGTCGGCAAGCTCTTCGAGAAGGGCCTGCGGCTGGGCACGGGGCAGTGCAACGTGAAGCGCTACAACCGGCAACTGCGCGACATGATCATCGAGGGCAGGGCGAAGCCCAGCTTCGTCGTCTCCCACGAACTGCCCCTGGACCAGGCGCCGTCGGCCTACGACAAGTTCGACAAGCGCATCGAGGGCTACACGAAGGTGGTGCTGCGCCCGTAGCCCCGGCGCCGCGGGAGCGATGCGGACACGGGGGCGGTACGGGCGGCGGGCCGGAAGGCGGTCGGCGTGCCGGTGCCGGAGGGCGGGGAGCCGGACCGGCTCCCCGCCCCCGAGTGGCGCGGGCACGGGAGTCGACGACCGGTCCGTCACCCCGGCCGGGGAGCGCGGCCCCGGAGGGCTCGCGCTGTGGACCTTCCGGGTCCACACGCCCGCGCACCGCTTCCACGAGCGGCACGGCTTCACGGCCGTGGAGCGGACGGCTCCGGGAACGAGGAGCGGAAGCCGGACGCGCGGTACGTGTGACGGCCCTGCGGCGTCAGGCCCGGGACCGGGCGTACCGGTACGTCGCCGCCACCGGCGCGTCGTGGTCGGCGCGGCGTCGCCGGCTCGTCGTAGTCAGCTCGTCGTAGTCGACCGTGGTCGTACGGGGCCGGTCTCCGGGTACCGGCTCGTCGGGGCACCGTACCGGCGTCGGCCGGGACCGTTCATCCCCTTCCCCCCTCGCTCAGTCCCGCCGCCCCGGCCGCCGTGCGCAGTACGTCGCGGAGCATCTCGGGGGTGAGGCGGCCGGTGAAGGTGTTGCGCTGGCTGACGTGGAAGCAGCCGAAGAGGTGGAGGCCGGGGCCGCCGGGGGCGTCCAGGGTGACGTGGGCGCCGTGCGCGAAGGCGGGCCGGGGCCGGGGCACGGTCCAGCCGGCCTCTGCGAACGCGGGCAGCGCGGCCTGCCAGCCGAAGGCCCCCAGCACGAGCGCGGCCCGTACCGTCGGCCGCAGCAGGCGCAGCTCCCGCACCAGCCAGGGCCGGCAGGTGTCCCGCTCCTCGGGGGTGGGCTTGTTGGCGGGCGGGGCGCAGTGCACGGGCGAGGTGACACGCACGCCGTACAGCTCCAGGCCGTCCCCGGCGTGGGTGGAGTCCGGCTGCGAGGCGAGCCCCACGTCGTACAGCGCCCGGTACAGCACGTCCCCGGAACGGTCCCCGGTGAACATCCGCCCGGTGCGGTTGCCGCCGTGCGCGGCGGGCGCCAGGCCGACGATCAGCAGCCGGGCGTCCGCCGGCCCGAATCCGGGCACCGGCCTCCCCCAGTACGTCCAGTCCGCGAACGCGGCCCGCTTGGTCCGGGCGACCTCCTCCCGCCAGCCGACCAGCCGTGGGCAGGCACGGCAGCCGGCGATGCGCTGGTCGAGCCGGTCGAGGCCACGGGAGTCCATGGCTCCACCGTAGGTGTTCGGGGCGGGCGAAAACCCCGCACCGTCGGCCGGGACCACGGGTTAAGGTCGGGACCATGGCTTCTGAGAGTGCCGAGGACCCCAAGGTCGCCGCCGCCGTGGCCGCCGCCGAGGCGGCCGGCCCGCCGAGTGGTGAGTCCGTACGGATCGACAGCTGGATCTGGTCGGTGCGGCTGGTCAAGACGCGGTCCCTCGGCGCCGCCGCCTGCAAGGGCGGGCACGTCCGGGTGAACGGCGAACGCGTGAAGCCCTCCCACTCCCTCCGTGTCGGTGACGAGGTACGGCTGCGGGCCGAGACCCGGGAGCGGATCGTCGTCGTCAAGCGGCTGATCCGCAAGCGGGTCGGCGCCCCGGTGGCCGTCCAGTGCTATGTCGACAACTCCCCGCCGCCCCCGCCCCGCGAGGCCGTCGCCCCCGCCGGCATCCGCGACCGCGGCACGGGCCGTCCCACCAAACGCGACCGCCGAGAGATGGAACGACTGCGCGGCCTGGGCGGCCCCGCCCCGTTCGGCGGATACGCGGGACCGGGCGGACCGGGCAACAGCGGTGACCCGGGCGCGGCGTCCGGCGGAACCGACAGGCGGCGTGGTGGATCCGCCGGACGCGAGACGGCCGGTGGACGCAAGACCCGTGGCAGAGGGGCCGGGGGCGCGGCACGACCGTGAACGCGGGACGCGTGATCAGGTGTCGGTCATCGGTACCGCCCTCACCCAGATCCTGTCCTCCGTCAGATACCGGTCCACCTTCAGGCCCGTCTCCGCCAGTGCCTCCTCGAACTGCTCCCTCGTCAGGGGGCGGGCGCGGAATGTCTGGGTCCAGGTCGCGTCCGGGAACACGTACTCCGCGTGGACCGAGTCGACGCCGTCGCCCACCGGCTCCGCCGACACGATCCGCACGGTGAAGCCGGCCGGGTCGACCCGCTCGCGCGGCACATTGGTGTGGTAGTCCTCGCCCTCCCGCTGGATCAGCACGCACCCGCCCTTCGCCAGATGCCGCGCACAGGTGCGCAGCAGGCCCCGCCGCACCTCCACGTCCCCCGCGTGCACCAGGAACGACGCGAGCAGCACCACGTCGAACGTCTCACCGAGGTCGACCCGCTCTATGGGGCCGCATATCGTCCGCGCCCCACGCACCCGCTCCAGCATCTCCGCGGACTCGTCCACCGCCGTGACCTCGAAGCCGCGCTCCAGCAGCGCGTGGGTCATCCGCCCTACGCCGCTGCCCAGCTCCAGGATCCGTGCCCCCGCCGGCACCGCGGCGGCGATGATGTCCGGCTCGTCCCCGACGGGCAGCCGCGCGTACAGCTCCACCGCGCAGCCGTCCGGGGTGATCGCCCCGGGACCCGTCCCCTCATGGCCCTCACGCATTCTCAGTTCCATGCCCGTGAAACGGCCGGCGTCCGCACGCCCGTTCCCCCTCCTCGCCGGTTCACCCGACCGAGTGACACGTGGTCCGGGAGGCGGTTCGGGGAACCCGGAACACGCGGGAGCGGCACGGACGGGGCGGACGGGGTGGTGATCGGGATGCGTACGGGCAGTGAGCCGGTGACCGCCCGCAGTGCTCTGCGGATGCGGTTCTGGCTGAGCGTGTGGGGCGTGGTCTGGACGGTGTCCGGGACCGTGGCGTTCGCGCTCGCGGGGCATCCGGGCTGGGCGCTCGCCTGCGGGCTGCTGTGGCTGCTCGTCACGGTCGACCTGGTCGTCGTCCTGCGGCACATCCGCCAGGGCCCGCATTACCAGCCGGGGCGCGACGTGCCCCCGTACCAGCCGCCGAGGGGCCGCCCGTAGCGCCGGCCGTCGCTCACTCGTCGAAGCGGGCCGCCTTCAGGTACTCCGGGTTCGGGTCCAGCGCGGCCGCCAGCCGGAAGTGGCGCTTGGCCGGGTGCGGGCGGCCCTGCCGCTGATAGGTGCGGGCGAGCGCGAAGTGGGCGAAGGCGTTGTCCGGCTCGCGCTCCAGCACGAGGGAGAACTCCAGCTCGGCGGGGCGGAGCTGGGCCGCCGCGAAGAAGGCGCGGGCGCGCAGCAGCCGCGCGGCGGTGTTCTCCGGATGGACGTCTATGACGCCGTCGAGCAGCTTCACCGCGCCCCTCGGGTCCCGGGAGGCGAGCAGGTGCTCGGCGGCACGGAAGTCGATGACATGCGTTTCCGGCGTACGTCCGGTCGAACCGCTGGTCTCGGGCACGGCGGAATCCTTCCCTCGCTGAACGGGTTCAACGCCCCGCCCGGCACCCGCTATTCCGGCTGGGAGGTCCGCGCCCGGCGGACGAGGCCGGCCCACACGTCCTTGACGCGCCGGTGCAGTTCGTCGAGGGGGACGTCGTTGTCGATGACGATGTCGGCGATCTCCCTGCGCTGCTCGCGGGTCGCCTGGGCGGCCATCCGCGCGCGCGCGTCCTCGGCCGTCATGCCGCGCCGGCCGACGAGCCGGTCGAGCTGGGTCTCCGGGCTCGCGTCGACGACGATCACGAGATCGTAGAGGGGGGCCAGGCCGTTCTCCGTGAGGAGGGGGACGTCGTGGACCACGACGGCGTCCTCGGCGGCGGCCTCCTCCAGCTCACGGGAGCGGGCGCCCACCAGGGGATGGACGATCGAGTTGAGGACGGCCAGCCTCTCCGGGTCGGCGAAGACGACAGAGCCCAGCTTGGGCCGGTCGAGCCTGCCGTCCTCGGTGAGGACCTCCGTACCGAAGGCGTCCACGACCGCCGCGAGGCCGGGCGTCCCCGGTTCGACGACCTCGCGCGCGATCCGGTCCGCGTCGATCAGCACGGCCCCGCACTCGACGAGCAGCCGCGACACCTCGCTCTTACCGGCACCGATCCCGCCGGTCAGGCCCACTTTCAGCATGGGGAGCAGCCTAGGGGGTGCCGGGAGCGCGTCAGCCGTCGCCCTCGCGCTCCGCCAGGAAGCGTTCGAACTCGCGGCCGATCTCGTCCGCCGACGGGATCTCCACCGGCTCGGCGAGCATGTTGCCCCGGCTCTCCGCGCCCGCCGCCGCGTCGTACTGGTGCTCGAGGCCCTGGACGAGGGCGGTGAGCTCGTCGTCGCCCTCCCGGATCTGGCGTTCGATCTCCGTCTGGGTGCGGTGGGCGTCGGTGCGCAGCGCGTGCGCGACGCCCGGCAGGACCAGTCCCGTCGCGGCCGTGATCGCCTCCAGGGCGGTCAGTGCCGCGTCCGGGTACGGGGAACGGGCGATGTAGTGCGGCACGTGCGCGGCGACGCCCAGGACGTCGTGCCCGGCCTGCATGAGCCGGTACTCGACGAGCGCCTCGGCGCTGCCCGGCACCTGTGCCTCGTCGAAGACGCTGCCGGCCACCGGGACGAGGTCGGCGCGGTTGCCGTGCGGGGTGAGGCCGACGGGCCGGGTGTGCGGGACGCCCATGGGGATGCCGTGGAAGTTCACCGACAGGCGCACGCCGAGCCGCTCCACGATCTGCTGGACGGCGGCGGCGAAGCGCTCCCACTCCACGTCCGGCTCCGGACCGGAGAGCAGCAGGAAGGGTGCTCCCGTGGCGTCCTGGACGAGGCGCACCTCGATGGCGGGCACCTCGTAGTCGCTCCACCGGTCGCGGGTGAAGGTCAGCAGCGGGCGGCGGGCGCGGTAGTCGACGAGCCGGTCGTGGTCGAACCGGGCGACGACCTGGTGGGGCAGCGAGTCGAGCAGCCGGTCGACGATCTGGTCCCCGGTCTCCCCCGCGTCGATGTATCCGTCGAAGTGGTAGAGCATGACAAGTCCGGCCGACTCCTGGGCCAGCGCCATGTCGACGACACCGAGCCCCTTCGGCTCCCACGCGTACAAACCCTGCGGATCAAGCACAGTGACCGCTCCTCCTCATGTCCGTACACCACAACATGGCACGCACCACTGACATTCCCCGGCAAGAACAACTCCCCGAGAAACGCGGGGATCTTCCCGTCGAGACCGCGGGCGACTCCCCGAGGGGCGCGGGGCTGTACCGACATGCGGCTCCGCCGCGTGGGCGCGAACCCCCACGGGGCGCGGCCCGGAACACAGCACTGAGGGGCCGTACCCCAAAAGGTACGGCCCCTCAGTCAACGGCTAAGCGTCAGCAGAGAGCGTCAGCTCTGCCCACCCGCCAGCTTCTCCCGCAGCGCGGCAAGCGCCTCGTCCGAAGCCAGCGCACCGGACTGGTCGCCGCCCTCGGAGGAGTACGAACCGCCACCGGACGCGACCGGAGCGGCGGCCTCGCCACCCTCGGCAGCGGCCTTCTCGTCCGCCTCGCGGGACTTGATGACCTGCGCCTGGTGCTGCTCGAAGCGCTGCTGCGCCTCGGCGTACTGGGTCTCCCACGCCTCGCGCTGGGTCTCGTAGCCCTCGAGCCAGTCGTTGGTCTCGGGGTCGAAGCCCTCGGGGTAGATGTAGTTGCCCTGGTCGTCGTAGGACGCGGCCATGCCGTACAGGGTCGGGTCGAACTCGACCGCCGACGGGTCGGCACCGAAGGCCTCGTTGGCCTGCTTCAGCGAGAGGCTGATGCGACGGCGCTCGAGGTCGATGTCGATGACCTTGACGAAGATCTCGTCGTTGACCTGGACGACCTGCTCCGGGATCTCCACGTGGCGCTCGGCCAGCTCGGAGATGTGGACCAGACCCTCGATGCCCTCGTCCACGCGGACGAACGCACCGAACGGAACCAGCTTCGTGACCTTGCCGGGCACGACCTGGCCGATCTGGTGGGTGCGGGCGAACTGCTGCCACGGGTCTTCCTGGGTCGCCTTCAGCGACAGGGAGACGCGCTCGCGGTCCATGTCGACGTCGAGGACCTCGACCGTGACCTCCTGGCCGACCTCGACGACCTCGGAGGGGTGGTCGATGTGCTTCCAGGACAGCTCGGAGACGTGGACCAGACCGTCGACGCCACCCAGGTCCACGAAGGCACCGAAGTTGACGATCGAGGAGACGACGCCGGAACGGACCTGACCCTTCTGGAGGGTGGTGAGGAACGTCTGGCGGACCTCGGACTGGGTCTGCTCCAGCCAGGCACGGCGGGACAGGACCACGTTGTTGCGGTTCTTGTCCAGCTCGATGATCTTCGCCTCGAGCTCCTTGCCCACGTAGGGCTGGAGGTCGCGGACGCGGCGCATCTCGACCAGGGAGGCCGGGAGGAAGCCGCGGAGGCCGATGTCGAGGATGAGACCACCCTTGACGACCTCGATGACGGTACCGGTGACGATGCCGTCCTCTTCCTTGATCTTCTCGATGGTGCCCCAGGCACGCTCGTACTGGGCGCGCTTCTTCGAGAGGATCAGGCGGCCTTCCTTGTCCTCCTTCTGGAGGACGAGGGCCTCGATCTCGTCACCGACGGCGACGACCTCGTTGGGGTCGACGTCGTGCTTGATCGAGAGCTCGCGGCTCGGGATGACACCTTCGGTCTTGTAACCGATGTCGAGCAGGACCTCGTCCCGGTCGACCTTCACGATGACGCCGTCGACGATGTCGCCGTCGTTGAAGTACTTGATCGTCTCGTCGATCGCGGCGAGGAACGCTTCCTCGTTACCGATGTCGTTGACCGCAACCTGCGGGGTGGTGGCGGTGGTCTCGGTGCTGCTCGTCATGTGGGAAAGGGCTCCGGTACGGACATTGAAGTCGTAGGTACTGCTACGCCGGAGCCCGTTTCGCTCTGCAGAAGCCGGACAGCCAAGGAAGCGCATCACCGTCCACCGGTGATGACACCTCGAGAACCGAGGGGACATACAACAGATGCGAGCGCAGCCTGCTACGTCTGAGGTGCGCAGGCTCGCAGCGCAACTTGTAGCATACGGGGGCTGCCGGGCATGGTCAATGCGCGAAGCCGCCCACCCGGGGCGGATCGCCGCATAACCGGCACAATTACGGTCTCCCGAGGCCACGCAGGGGTGATGAGACCCCTTCTGCGACACGCCGGGGACCGGCTGGTTGGACGGAAGAGTACGACGAGGGAGCCGATCATCCAAGAGCCCGAAGCGCCCGAACCGGAGGCGACCCGGCGGCAGGCCGGTGTCACGGAGAGCTCCCGCGCCAACCGGGGATGGTGGGACCGCAACGCGGACGAGTACCAGATCGAGCACGGCACGTTCCTCGGCGACGACCGCTTCGTGTGGGGGCCCGAGGGTCTGGACGAGGTGGAGGCGGAGCTGCTCGGCCCGCCGGAGGAGCTGAAGGGGCGGGACGTCCTGGAGCTGGGCGCCGGCGCGGCGCAGTGCTCGCGCTGGCTGGCCGCGCAGGGGGCGCGGCCGGTGGCGCTGGACATCTCGCACCGGCAGTTGCAGCACGCGCTGCGGATCGGCGGGCCGGTCCCGCTGGTGTGCGCCGACGCGGGGGCGCTGCCGTTCGCGGACGGCTCCTTCGACCTGGCCTGCTCGGCGTACGGGGCACTGCCCTTCGTGGCCGATCCGCGGCTGGTGCTGCGCGAGGTGCGGCGGGTGCTGCGGCCCGGCGGCCGGCTGGTCTTCTCGGTCACGCACCCGATCCGCTGGGCGTTCCCGGACGAGCCGGGACCGGAGGGGCTGAGCGTGTCCGCGTCGTACTTCGACCGCACGCCCTACGTCGAGCAGGACGAGCGGGGCCGCGCGGTGTACGTGGAGCACCACAGGACGCTCGGGGACCGCGTCCGTGACGTCGTCGCCTCGGGGTTCCGGCTGGTGGACCTGGTGGAGCCGGAGTGGCCGGCCTGGAACACCTCGGAGTGGGGCGGCTGGTCGCCGCTGCGCGGGAACCTGATCCCGGGGACGGCGATCTTCGTGTGCGTACGGGACTGAGCGCGTGATCCGTTACGACGCCCTGGACGCCCTTCCCGTACGCGAGGCCCTGCCGGGGCTGACCGACGCGCTCGACGCGCACGGCACCGCCGTGCTGGTGGCGCCGCCCGGCACCGGTAAGACGACGCTGGTGCCGCCGGCGCTGGCGGGGCTGCTCGGGGACGGGCCCGCGCGGCGGGTGGTGGTCGCCGAGCCGCGGCGGATCGCGGCCCGCGCGGCGGCCCGGCGGATGGCGTGGCTGCTGGGTGAGCGGGTCGGCGGATCGGTCGGTTTCACCGTGCGCGGGGAGCGGGCGGTGGGGCGGCACACGCGCGTGGAGGTCGTCACGACCGGTGTGCTCCTCCAGCGCCTCCAGCGCGACCAGGAGCTGTCCGGGGTGGACGTGGTGGTGCTCGACGAGTGCCACGAGCGGCATCTGGACGCGGACACGGCGGCGGCGTTCCTGTGGGACGTGCGCGAGACGCTGCGCCCGGAGCTGCGCCTGGTGGCCGCGTCGGCGACGACGGACGCGGAGGGCTGGGCGCGGCTGCTGGGGGACGCGCCGGTGGTCCAGGCGCGCGGTGCCGCGTTCCCGGTGGACGTGGTGTGGGCGCCGCCCGCGCGTGCGGTACGGCCGCCGCACGGGACGCGGGTCGATCCGGCGCTGCTGAGGCACGTGGCGTCGGTGGTGCGGCGGGCGCTGGCGGAGCGGGACGGGGACGTGCTGGTGTTCCTGCCGGGGGTCGGCGAGATCGCCCGGGTGGCCGGGCAGCTCGGGGGCCTCGGGGACGTCGACGTGCTCCAGGTGCACGGGCGGGCGCCGGCCGCCGTGCAGGACGCGGTGCTGTCCGCCGGGGAGCGGCGCCGGGTGGTGCTGGCGACCTCGGTCGCGGAGTCGTCGCTGACGGTTCCCGGGGTGCGGGTGGTGGTGGACTCCGGGCTGGCGCGCGAACCGCGCGTGGACCACGCGCGGGGGCTCAGCGCGCTGACGACGGTACGGGCCTCCCGCGCGGCGGGGCTCCAGCGGGCGGGGCGGGCCGGGCGTGAGGCGCCGGGGGCGGTGTACCGGTGCTGGGCGGAGGCGGAGGACGCGCGGCTGCCGCGGTTCCCCTCCCCCGAGATCAAGGTGGCCGACCTGACGGCGTTCGCGCTCCAGGCGGCCTGCTGGGGCGATCCGGACGCCTCGGGGCTGGCGCTGCTGGATCCCCCGCCGGGCGGGGCGATGGCGGCGGCCCGCTCCGTCCTGACGGCGATCGGCGCGGTGGGCCCCGACGGGCGGGCCGGCGAGCGCGGGGCACGGCTGGCCCGCCTGGGCCTGCACCCGCGTCTGGGCCGCGCCCTGCTGGACGCGGCACCGGTGGTGGGCCCGGACCTCGCGGCCGAGGTGGTCGCCCTGATCAGCGAGGAACCGCCGCGCGAGTACGGCGACGACCTCACCGCCGCGCTGCGGACCGCCCAGCACGGGGGCGACGCGTACGCCGCGCGGTGGCGCAAGGAGGTCGGCCGCCTCCGCGGGCTCGTGTCCGAGCCCACGCGGCCCTCCCCGCCGGCACCGGCGGACCGGTCCGGCACCCGTGCCGTCGCCGTCCGGCCCCCGGGGCGGGCGGCAGGGGGCGGCGCACCGCCCACCGCGCAGACGGCCGACAGGGACGACACTCGGGCCATCGGCGCACCGGACACGCCCGCACCGGGTTCCCCACGGCCGGCGGCCGACGGGAACGGCGGCGCGGGCACGCCCGTCCCGGACGCTCCGCGGGGGTCGGGCGGTGGGACGGCGGTGTCGCGGACGGCTGAGGGCCCTCGGCCCTCGCGGGGGGACGGAGCCGGCTTCCGGCCCGTGGCCGGGGGCGGGGAGGACGGGCGGGTCGGACTCGTTGTCGCGCTGGCCTTTCCCGAGCGGGTGGCCCGCGCGGAGGGCGGTTCGTATCTGATGGTGGGTGGGACGCGGGCCGAGGTGGGGGCCGGGTCGCGGTTGCGGGGGGCCGAGTGGCTCGCCGTCGCCGTGGCCGATCGGCCCGTGGGGCGCGGGCACGCGCGCGTGCAGCTCGGGGGTGTCGTCGACGAAGCGGTCGCGCGGGTCGCGGCCGGGGCGTTGCTGGAGCACCGGGAGGAAGTGGGCTGGGGCGACGGGGACGTCGTCGCGCGGCGGGTCGAGCGGCTCGGGGCCGTGGAGGTGGCCGTGCGGGCGTATGCCGACGCCGACCCCTCGCTCGTACGGGACGCGCTGCTGGACGGGCTGCGGCGGGAGGGGTTCGGGCTGCTGCGGTGGCCGGCCGGGGCCGTCGTGCTGCGGCAGCGGCTGGCGTTCCTGCACGGCCGGCTCGGCGCGCCGTGGCCCGATGTCTCCGACGAGGCGCTGCACGCGCGCGTGACGGAGTGGCTGGAACCGGAACTGGGCCGGGCCCGGCGACGGGCCGATCTCGCGCGGATCGACGCCGGGCAGGCGCTCGCGCGGCTGCTGCCCTGGGCCTCCGGCGAGGCCGTACGGCTCGACGAGCTCGCCCCCGAACGGATCACCGTGCCCAGTGGGTCCGGAATCCGGATCGACTACTCCGACCCGGAGCGGCCGGTGCTCGCCGTGAAGCTGCAGGAGATGTTCGGGCTCCAGGAGTCGCCGCGGGTGGCCGGGGTGCCGCTGCTGGTGCATCTGCTGTCCCCGGCCGGGCGGCCCGCCGCCGTGACCGCCGACCTCGCCTCGTTCTGGCGGGACGGCTACAGGGGCGTACGGGCCGAACTGCGCGGGCGCTACCCCAAGCACCCCTGGCCGGAGGATCCGGCCACCGCCGAGCCGACCCGGCACACCAACGCGCGGCTCAGGCGGTGATCCGTTCGTTCCGTTCCGGTTCCGTCAGGCGGTGGGGCTCGCCGACGGGCTGCCCGACGGGTCCGGAGTCTCCGTCTCGGCCGGAGGCTCCGTCTCGGCCGGCGCCGCCGCCACGGTCAGCTCGATCGTGACGGTCGCCCCGCCCGCGGTGGTGACGCGGAGCAGGAACGTGCCCTCGGTGCCGTCCGCGTAGAGCTGAGGCAGCTTCAGCAGGCCGTCCGCGTCCGTCGTCAGACCGCTCAGGGTGCGTACGGCCTTGCCGTCGGCGTCCTTGAAGTAGGGGCCCTTGTCGTTCTCGGTCGGGTCCTCGGCCGACTTGACGATCGTCGCGGTGGCGGCGACCTTGTCGGCGACGGCACCCTCGTACGTGGCCTTCAGCTCGACCGCGTCCGCGAACTCGCCGCCCGGCGTGCAGGTCAGCTCCTTCGTACCGGTGCGGACGAGGGTGTCGGCTGCGCGCTCGGTGACCGTCGCCCGGTAGGTGACGCCCTTGACCGTCCGGCCGACCACGGTGGCCTGGACGATGACGGAACCGGTCTTCTCGCCCGCCCGGAGCGCGGGGGCCACGGCGACGCCCGAGCTGTCGGTGAGGACGGTGGCCACGCTCTCGCCGCCGGTGAAGGTGGTGTCGGTGTCGCTGATGACGGTGAAGCGGATCCGCACCTTGGCCACGGCCTTGCCGGCGTCCGTCTCCGCGCGGGCGCTCATCCGCTCGGTGAACGCGTCGCCCGCCATCGCGGTGAACTGCGCGGTACCGGCGTTCTCCAGGTGGTCCACCGTGTCGGTGGGGGTGGGCGGGGTGGTGGGCGGCGGGGTGGTGGTGGGCGGCGGCGTGTTCGGGGTGCCGGAGTCGGCCGGCTTCTCCGGCTTCGGGCTGGGCTTCGGCGACGGCGACGCGCTCGGCGGCGTGCTCGGCGCCGTCGGGGAGGGACGCACCGTGCCGGTGCTGTCGCTGCGGTCCCTGGGCAGCGTGCCGGTGCCGTCGGGGATCTCGTGCGTGCCCCTGCGGTAGTACTCCAGCCACGACATGACGGTGTTCAGGTACTCCGTCGACTGGTTGTAGCTGAGGATCGCCCGGTCGAGGTCCCGCTGGTCGGACAGGTCCCAGCCGAAGCGGCACAGGTAGTGGCCGGCGGCGAGGGCGGCGTCGTAGATGTTGTTGGGGTCCTCACGGCCGTCGCCGTTGCCGTCGCGGCCCGCCCACTCCCAGGTGGAGGGGATGAACTGCATGGGGCCGACGGCCTGGTCGTAGGAGCTGTTGCCGTCGTAGGCACCGTCGTCGGTGTCCTTGATGAGGGCGAAGCCGTTGCCGTCGAGCTGGGGGCCGAGGATGGGCGAGAGGGTGGTGCCGTCGGCGTCGACGCGTCCGCCGCGGGCCTGACCGGACTCCACCTTGCCGATGGCGGCGAGGAGTTGCCAGGGCAGGTTGCAGCCGGGCTTCTTCTCGCGCAGGGTCGCCTCGGCCCGCTTGTAGGCGTCGAGGACCGTCGCCGGTATGCCGGCCTCGGTCACGCCGGACGTGTCCGTTCCGGTGCTCGCGGACGGGGCGGGGTTGGGGCTGTTGAGCGGCGGCAGGTCCGTGTAGTACGGCGAGTTGCCGGTCGCGCCGGCGTCGGCGGCCTCCTCGGGCGAGGGCATGGCGTCCGAGGTGGTCTGCCCTCCCTGGCCGTCGGTCGTCGCGCCGGGGGCCTGGGACGCGGCCAGGGCCGCCACCGCCGCCGCGGCGACGGCGGTGGTCGTCACTCCCTTGCGCAGCCTCCTGCCGAATTGCGCCGCCATAGAGTGAGCCCCTCCCGTGAACGCCGTGACGTCCGTCAGCCTGTGTTGTGTTCGCCCTGTTGTGACGATCCAACCGCCCCGCTGGTTGCCCTCCTGTGGGCATCCGGCACGACGGCCCTCGCGACCCTACGACAACTTCCTTTGCCCGGACACCTGTTCATGCCCGATATTCACCGGTTCACCACGTTCCCGTGGGCGGAGGCCGGTGCGGGGCGTCCCGCATACTGGGGCCTGCCGATCATGTGGGTCCGCGGGCCCGGTCAACCACTGCCACGAGGAGCCGCGTTGCCGTTCACGCTGAGCCATGCGGCGGCGGTGCTGCCCGCCGTGCGCACGGACGGGAGCGGGCGGGGCCCCCTGGTTCCCGCCGTACTGGTCGCGGGCAGCTTCGCGCCCGACATGACCTATTACGCGGCGAGTGTCCTGTCCGGGGCGATGGAGTTCGGTGACGTCACCCATGCGTTCTGGGGTGTGTTCACGGTCGACGTGCTCATCGCCTGGGCGCTGGTGGGGCTGTGGCTGCTGGTGCGCGAACCGCTGGTGGCGCTGTTGCCACGGGCCCGGCAGGGGCGGGCGGCGGCGCTGCTGCGCTGCGGGGCGCCGCGTGCGCGGACACGGCCGTCGCTGGTGGCGCGCTGGTACGTCTCGGCCGTGGTGGGGGCGTCGACGCATGTGGTCTGGGACGCGTTCACGCACCTCGACCGGTGGGGAACGCGGGTGTTTCCCGTGCTGGGCGAGAAGGTGGCGGGGTCGCCGCTGTACTGGTACCTGCAGTACGGCGGTTCGGCGGTGGCCGCGGTCGTCATCGCGCTGTTCGTGGCGCGGGCGCTGCGGCGGACGTCCCCGGGGAGCGAGGCGGTGGGGGTGCCCGTGCTGTCCGCCGGGGACCGGTGGTGGGCCGTCGCGCTGCTCGGCGGGTGCGCGGTGGTGGCCGCGGTGCAGCGGGCCTCGCGGTGGTGGGCCTACTGGGGCTCGACCGCGAAGCCCTGGGAACTGATTCCGACGGTGTGCTTCGGGGTGGGCGCGGGGCTGGTCCTCGCACTGCCGCTGTACGCGGTGGCCGTCAGGGTGTGGCGTCCGGCCACGGGGGTCCCTGCGAGCGCCGGTACGCGGCGGCCGGACCGTACGGGCGCACGCTGAGGGTGTCGCTCGCCGCGACGAACACGGTGACGGTGCGGACCGGGCGGGGCCGGGGCAGCAGGGTGAGCACGAGGGTGAGGTAGGCGCGGGCCAGCTCGGCCCACAGCCGCCACGGCGGCTGCTCGCCCACGGGGGCCCCGGCGGTGGGGGTGCGGGCGGTCCGCCGGCGGCCGTCGGCGATACGGCGGCCGAGGTCCGCCGTGGCGCTGCGCAGCGCGGTCGCGAGGGTGGCGGGGGTGCGGGCGGTACTTGCGGAGGCCGCGAAGACCGGGACCGGCGGAGACAGTGTGTGTCCGCCGGGGCGCGGGGGTGCGTTGCCTGCCGCTGTGCGGTGAAGCATGCGTATACCCATGCATGGCATGGTGTCCGCCCCTGCGGGCGGGGGCTTTCCCGCAGGGGCCACGCGGGTGAAGGTTTCCCTGGACCTGGGGCTGCGCCCCCGAGCCCCCTCCGGCTCTGGACGGGCCTTGTCCTCGGTCGCCGGACGGGCTGAGAGTTCGGCCCTGAACGGGCCTCGTCCTCGAACGCCGGACGGGCCGGAAGCACAAGCCTCGTCCTCGAACACCCCCGGAGGGGGTGCCCCCGGGCGGGCTGGGAGCAGCCCGCCCGGTGTTCGAGGAACGGGGGTACGGGGGCGGTGCCCCCGGAAGGGTCAGTGCGCCGCCGACTCCCAGTCCGGGCCCGCGCCCACCGAGACGCCCAGGGGGACCCGGAGCTCGACCGCGGAGGCCATTTCGCGGCGGACCAGGTCCTCCACCGCGGCGCGCTCGCCGGGGGCCAGTTCCAGGACGATCTCGTCGTGGACCTGGAGGAGCATGCGGGAGCGCAGGTCCGCCTCGCGCAGGGCGCGGTCCACGTTCAGCATGGCGATCTTGACGATGTCCGCCGCCGTGCCCTGGATCGGCGCGTTCAGCGCCATGCGCTCCGCGGCCTCGCGGCGCTGGCGGTTGTCGCTGTTGAGGTCGGGCAGGTAGCGGCGGCGGCCGAAGAGCGTCGCCGTGTAGCCGGTCGCCCTCGCCTCGTCGACGACCCGGCGCAGATAGTCCCGTACGCCGCCGAAGCGCTCGAAGTACGCGTCCATCAGGGCGCGTGCCTCCGCCGCCTCGATGTTGAGCTGCTGGGAGAGGCCGAAGGCCGACAGTCCGTACGCCAGCCCGTACGACATCGCCTTGATCTTGCGGCGCATCTCCGCGTCCACCGCGGACCGCTCGACCGAGAACACCTGGGCCGCCGCCGTGGTGTGCAGGTCCTCGCCCGAGGTGAACGCCTCGATCAGGCCGGCGTCCTCGGAGAGGTGGGCCATCACGCGCAGCTCGATCTGGCTGTAGTCGGCGGTGAGGAGCGACTCGAAGCCCTCGCCGACGACGAAGCCGCGGCGGATCGCTCGGCCCTCGTCCGTGCGGACCGGGATGTTCTGGAGGTTGGGGTCCGTCGAGGACAGCCGGCCCGTCGCGGCGACCGTCTGGTTGAACGTGGTGTGGATGCGGCCGTCCGCGGCGATCGTCTTGATCAGGCCCTCGACGGTGACGCGCAGCTTCGCCTGCTCACGGTGGCGGAGCATGATCACCGGCAGTTCGTTGTCGGTCTGCGTGGCGAGCCAGGCCAGGGCGTCGGCGTCCGTGGTGTAGCCGGTCTTCGTCTTCTTCGTCTTCGGCAGGGCCAGCTCGCCGAAGAGGACCTCCTGGAGCTGCTTGGGCGAGCCCAGGTTGAACTCGTGCCCCGCCGCCGCGTGCGCCTCCTTCACCGCCTGCTGCACGGCGCCCGCGAACATCTGCTCCATCGCCTGGAGGTGGTCCCGGTCGGCCGCGATGCCGTGCCGCTCCATGCGGGCGAGCAGCGCGGACGTGGGCAGCTCCATGTCGCGGAGCAGGTCCGCCGCGCCCACTTCCTCGAGGCGGCCCTCGAAGGCCCCGCCCAGGTCGAGGATGGCGCGGGCCTGCACCATCAGCGCCTCGGCCTCCGCTCCGTCGTCCGCGCCGAAGGCGAGCTGGCCGTCGGGCGCGGCGGCGGGCGCCAGCTCGCGGTGCAGGTACTCCAGGGACAGCGCGTCCAGGTCGAAGGAGCGGCGGCCCGGCTTCACCAGGTACGCGGCGAGCGCGGTGTCCATGGTGACGCCCTCGATGGTCCAGCCGTGCTCGGCGAAGACCCGCATCGCGCCCTTGGCGTTGTGGAACACCTTGGGGCGGGCCGGGTCGGCGAGCCAGGCCGCGAGGGCCCGCTCGTCGGCCTCGTCCAGCTCGGACGGGTCGAACCAGGCGGCCGGTCCGGCGGCCGTGGCCAGCGCGACCTCGGCGACCGAGCCGGTGCCGAGGGCCCAGGTGTCGACCGTGGCGACACCGAGCGGGCCGGTGCCGTGCTCGGTGAGCCAGGCGGTCAGCTCGCCGGTGCCCAGCACCGTGCCGTCCAGCTCCACGCCCTCCGCGACGACCGGGGTGGCCTCGGCCTCCTCCGCGCCCGGGTCGACGGCGAACAGCCGCTCGCGCAGCGACGGGTTCCTGATCTCCAGGGTGTCCAGGATCATCGCCACGGCCTTGCGGTCATAAGCGGTCCGCGCCAGGTCGAGGACGCCCTTGGGCAGCTCGACGGCGCGCTCCAGCTCGGTGAGGCGGCGGTTGAGCTTGACCGCCTCCAGGTGGTCGCGCAGGTTCTGCCCGGCCTTGCCCTTGACCTCCTCGGCGCGCTCGACCAGCTCGGCGAAGGAACCGAACTGGTTGATCCACTTCGCGGCCGTCTTCTCGCCGACGCCGGGGATGCCGGGCAGGTTGTCCGACGGGTCGCCGCGCAGCGCCGCGAAGTCGGGGTACTGGGCGGGGGTCAGGCCGTACTTCTCGACGACCTTCTCCGGGGTGAACCGGGTCAGCTCGGAGACGCCCTTCGTCGGGTACAGCACCGTGGTGTGCTCGGAGACGAGCTGGAAGGAGTCACGGTCACCGGTGACGATCAGCACCTCGAAGCCCTCGGCCTCGGCCTGGGTGGCGAGGGTGGCGATGATGTCGTCCGCCTCGAAGCCCTCGACGGCGAAGCGGTCGGCGTGCATCGCGTCGAGGAGCTCGCCGATGAGTTCGACCTGGCCCTTGAACTCGTCCGGGGTCTTGGAGCGGTTCGCCTTGTACTCGGTGAACTCCTCCGAGCGCCAGGTCTTGCGGGAGACGTCGAAGGCCACGGCGAAATGGGTGGGGGACTCGTCACGGAGGGTGTTGGCCAGCATCGACGCGAAGCCGTAGATCGCGTTGGTCGGCTGGCCCGTCGCGGTGGTGAAGTTTTCCGCGGGCAGCGCGAAGTACGCGCGGTACGCGAGGGAGTGCCCGTCCATGAGCATCAGGCGGGGGCGGGGGCCGGTGGGGGGCTGGTCGGTCTTCTTCGATGCTGTGTCTGCCACGTGTCCGATCCTGCCACGTGGCACTGACAGTGGGGGGCGGGCCGTGTGCCGTGGGGTCGATTCGCCTCCTCCGCCCCTTCCCTCCCCCACTCTCGACCTCGCTCGATCGGGAGGTGCCCCCATCGTCCCCGGGGGCCGCGCCCCCAGACCCCCTTCGGCCCTGAACGGGCCTCGTCCTCAGACGCCGGACGGGCCGGAAAGGCGTGGCAGGATCGGAGGTCCACCTCATACGTGTATGTGGAACAGGAGTGCGCGATGGCAGCGAAGCCGCCCAAGGGGGATCCGGTTCAGGACGCGCCGCAGGTCGACGGGCCGAAGCATGCTGCCGCGGGGCTGCCGGCGATCGGGCACACCCTGCGGATGGCCCAGCGGCAGATGGGTGTGAAGCGGACGGCGCTGACGTTGCTCAGCGTGAATCAGAAGGACGGCTTCGACTGCCCGGGGTGCGCCTGGCCGGAGCCGGAGCACCGGCACAAGGCGGAGTTCTGTGAGAACGGGGCGAAGGCGGTGGCCGAGGAGGCCACCCTGCGCCGGGTCACCCCGGAGTTCTTCGCCGCGCACCCCGTCGCCGACCTGGCCGGCCGCAGCGGTTACTGGCTGGGGCAGCAGGGGCGGCTGACGCACCCCATGTACCTGCCCGAGGGCGGTGAGCACTACGAGCCGGTCACCTGGGAGCGGGCCTTCGACATCGTCGCCGAGGAGATCTCCGCCCTCTCCTCCCCGGACGAGGCCGTCTTCTACACCTCCGGGCGCACCAGCAACGAGGCCGCCTTCCTCTACCAGCTCTTCGCCCGCCGGCTCGGCACCAACAACCTGCCGGACTGCTCCAACATGTGCCACGAGTCGTCCGGCTCGGCCCTGTCGGAGACGATCGGCGTCGGCAAGGGCAGCGTCCTGCTGGAGGACCTCCACAAGGCCGACCTGATCATCGTCGCCGGCCAGAACCCCGGCACCAACCATCCGCGCATGCTGTCCGCCCTGGAGAAGGCCAAGGCGAACGGCGCGCGGATCGTCAGCGTCAATCCGCTGCCCGAGGCGGGCCTGGAGCGCTTCAAGAACCCGCAGACCCCCAAGGGGCTCACCACCGGCGCCGCCCTGACCGACCTGTTCCTGCAGATCCGCATCGGCGGCGACCAGGCCCTGTTCCGTCTCCTCAACAAGCTGATCCTGGACACGCCCGGCGCGGTCGACGAGGAGTTCGTGCGCGAACACACGCACGGCTACGAGGAGTTCGCCGAGGCCGCGCGCGCCGCCGACTGGGACGAAACGCTCACCGCGACCGGTCTCACGCGCGGGGACATCGAGCGGTGTCTGCGGATGGTCCTCGAATCGAAGCGCGTCATCGTGTGCTGGGCGATGGGGCTCACCCAGCACAAGCACTCGGTGCCGATCATCCGCGAGGTCGTCAACTTCCTCCTGCTGCGCGGCAACATCGGCCGCCCCGGTGCGGGCGTGTGCCCGGTGCGCGGTCACTCCAACGTGCAGGGCGACCGCACCATGGGCATCTTCGAGCGGCCCGCGCCGGCGTTCCTGGACGCCCTGGAGAAGGAGTTCGGCTTCGCGCCGCCGCGCGAGCACGGCTTCGACGTCGTACGGGCCATCCGGGCGCTGCGCGACGGGAAGGCGAAGGTCTTCTTCGCCATGGGCGGCAACTTCGTCTCCGCCTCCCCCGACACGGAGGTCACCGAGGCCGCGATGCGCCGGGCGCGGCTGACGGTGCACGTGTCGACCAAGCTGAACCGCTCGCACACCGTCACGGGCGCGCGTGCCCTGATCCTGCCGACGCTCGGCCGCACCGAGCGCGATGTCCAGGGCGGCGGCGAGCAGTTCGTGACGGTCGAGGACTCCATGGGCATGGTGCACGCCTCGCGCGGGCGCCTGGAACCGGCGAGCGGCCGGCTCCTGTCGGAGCCGGCCATCGTGTGCCGGCTGGCCCGCCGCGTCCTCGGCGAGGACGACACGGTGCCGTGGGAGGAGTTCGAGAAGGACTACGCGACGATCCGCGACCGCATCGCGCGGGTGGTCCCCGGCTTCGAGGACTTCAACGCGCGCGTGGCACGCCCCGGGGGCTTCGCGCTCCCGCACGCCCCGCGCGACGAGCGCCGCTTCCCCACCGCCACCGGCAAGGCCAACTTCACCGCCGCGCCGGTGGAGTTCCCCGAGCTGCCCGAGGGCCGGCTGCTGCTGCAGACGCTGCGCTCGCACGACCAGTACAACACCACGATCTACGGCCTCGACGACCGCTACCGGGGGATCAGGAACGGCCGCCGTGTGGTGCTGGTCAACCCGGAGGACGCGCGGGAGCTGCGGCTGGTGGACGGCGATTACGTCGACCTGGTCGGCGAGTGGAAGGACGGCGTGGAGCGCAGGGCGCCCGGGTTCCGCGTCGTGCACTACCCGACGGCGCGGGGGTGTGCGGCGGCGTACTACCCGGAGACCAACGTCCTGGTGCCGCTGGACGCCACCGCGGACACCAGCAACACCCCGGCCAGCAAGTCGGTCGTGGTGCGTCTGGAACAATCGGCGACCGACTGAGCGTTCGCTCAGCAGACAGCCGTACCGACGCACGACGAAGGAGCCGGGCCCATGGGAGAGCAGCAGCAGGTGAAGTTCCCGCAGGAGGTCATCGACGAGTACGCCGCGCTCGGTGTGGACCTGCCGGCGCTGTTCTCGGCGGGTCACCTGGGCACGCGCATGGGCGTGCAGATCCTGGAGGCGTCGGCGGAGCGGGTCGTCGGGACGATGCCGGTGGAGGGCAACACCCAGCCGTACGGGCTGCTGCACGGCGGTGCCTCCGCCGTACTGGCCGAGACGCTGGGGTCGGTGGGGTCGATGCTGCACGGCGGCAGCTCCAAGATCGCCGTCGGCGTCGACCTCAACTGCACGCATCACCGCGGCGTCCGCTCCGGCCTGGTCACCGGGGTCGCCACTCCGGTGCACCGGGGGCGGTCCACGGCGACGTACGAGATCGTCATCACCGACGAGGCGGACAAGCGGGTGTGCACCGCGCGGCTGACCTGCCTGCTGCGGGACGTCCGGCCCGGCGACGGGGAACAGGCGGCGGGCTGACGGCCGTCGGGGATGCGGAGGGCGTCCGCTCCGCATCCCCGTTGCCGTGGGGCGGCGGCCGCCCTACGGTGCGGGCATGGGACGGGGAGGCACCACTCGGACGCATCTCCTGGCGGCGCTCGTGGCGGGCCTCGTGGTGACCGGCTGCGGCGCGTCCGGTTCCGGCCACGCGTCCGGCGGGCGGACGGACACCGCGTCCGACAGGCGGACCGGCTCCGCCCCGCCGTCACCGCGCGCCACCTCCGACGAGGAGCTGTGCGCGAAGCTCGTCGGGTACTGGTCCCGCAAGGCCCTCGAAGGCGACACCTACGGCGACTACCAGTCCATGGGACTGTCCGACGGACAGTACGACATCCTGCGCGCGGCCGTGGCCGCCGCCCGTGCCACCGAGAAACGTCAAGGCGCCGAAGCCGCACGTGAGTTGATGGACCGTAAGGTGCGCGAGGGGTGCGTCGACCGGTACCGCGGCGGCAAACCGACGGGCGGACCGTGGCAATGAGCCCCATTCCCCCCGGCGGTTGATGAACCCGCAGGCCAACGCCCTTGGAGGGACAATCCGGAACTTCGGATTCAACGTCCGGTCCGGTGCGGAATCCCAGCTTTAGGTGGCCATTACATGGAATTCCCCTCCCGCCCCCCTTACCTCACTCGGGGCTTTCCGTCACCCCCTCCGCGACGGAATGAGAGAAAGCGCCGGAAACGCCGGACCCCCTTTCCCGGACGTAACTCTGTGTAATACGCGCGCAATGCGGCCACCCGCCCCGACCCCGCGGGACACGGGGCGCACCACCCCTCCCCCAGGGCCCCACAAGGCGTCTGCGGCAACGACTTCGGGTAATTACCAAAACCCTCGATACACCTGAACACACCGCGCCGGGTCCTGCGGTTTCTCACCATCCGGACAGGGCAAAACGGCGAGAATTCCGCCGTTCCCCCCAGTCAGTACCGCTCTGCAATACGTCGTGTCATAACAAGAGAGTCACAGCCTTGGCCAGACCCTCCTCCACGTTCCCCCCACCCGCTTAGAGTCACCGCCAGTCACCGCGCCAGCCCGATTGTCACGTCGGCCCAGCGCTCGACTCGGCCATTTCCATCAGGGAGCGGCCGTCAGGGGAAAGGACTGGATCGTGCGTCAACGTTCGCTCATCGCCCTCACCGCGGCACTCGCGGCGGGATCGCTCACCCTCACCGCATGCGGGTCGCGCGACGACAGCAGCAACGGCAGTGGCGGCGGCGACAAGACCACTGTTGTGATCGGCATCGACGCCCCGCTGACCGGCGACCTCTCGGCCCTCGGCCTCGGCATGCGCAACTCCGCCGAGCTCGCCGTGAAGACGGCCAACAAGGAGGAGTACGTCAAGGGCATCGAGTTCGAGCTCGAACCCCTCGACGACCAGGCGCAGCCCTCCGTGGGCCAGCAGAACGCCCAGAAGTTCATCAGCGACAAGGACGTCCTCGGCGTCGTCGGCCCGCTGAACTCCAGCGTCTCCCAGCAGATGCAGAAGCCGTTCAACGACGCCGGCCTGGTCCAGGTCTCCCCGGCCAACACCGGCACCGAGCTGACCCAGGGCGACGGCTGGAAGACCGGCAACTCGGTCCGCCAGTTCGAGACCTTCTTCCGCACCGCCACCACGGACGAGATCCAGGGTGCCTTCGCCGCCGAGTACCTCTACTCCAAGGCCGGCAAGAAGAAGGTCTACCTGATCGACGACCAGAAGACCTACGGCGCCGGTCTCGCCGCGTCCTTCAAGACCAACTTCACCAACCTCGGCGGCAAGATCGTCGGCAGCGACCACATCAACCCCGAGGACCGCGACTTCAACGCCGTCGTCGCCAAGATCAAGTCGACCGGCGCCGAGGCCCTCTACTACGGCGGTGAGTACCCGGCCGCCGCCCCGCTGAGCCAGCAGCTCAAGGACAGCGGCCAGAACATCCCGCTCATGGGCGGCGACGGCATCTACTCCGCCGAGTTCCCCAAGCTCAACAAGAAGGCCGAGGGCGACCTCGCCACCTCCGTCGGCAAGCCCGTCGAGCAGCTCCCCTCCGCCAAGGAGTTCATCGCGAACTACAAGGCCGAGAACTTCGAGGACGCGTACGAGGCCTACGGCGGCCTCACCTACGACGCCACCTGGTCGATCATCGAGGCCGTCAAGCTGGCGGTCGACGGCAACGACGGCAAGGTCCCCGCGGACGGCCGCAAGGCGGTCCTGGACGCCATGAGCAAGGTCAAGTTCGACGGCGTCACCGGCACCATCTCCTTCGACGAGTTCGGTGACACCACGAACACCCTGATGACCGCCTACAAGGTCAAGAACAACGCCTGGGCGCCCGAGTACAGCGCCTCCCCCAAGGTCGACTGAGCGAGGGGACACACAGCGGAGGAGACACCCCGCACACATTGACCCCAGGCCGCGCGGGAGCGCCCACCAGCGCTCCCGCGCGGCGCCATATCCGAACCACTCCACGGAGGCCCTGCGGTGAACGAACTGCCGCAACAGCTGGCCAATGGACTCATCCTCGGCGCGATGTACGGACTCATCGCGATCGGCTACACGATGGTCTACGGCATCGTCCAGCTCATCAACTTCGCCCACGGCGAGATCTTCATGGTCGGGGGCTTCGGGGCCCTCACCGTGTTCCTCGTACTCCCCGACGGCTTCGCCCTCGGCGCCGCCATCCCGCTCATGATCCTCGGCGGCGTCATCGTCTCGGTCGCCTTCGCCACCGCCGCCGAACGCTTCGCCTACCGGCCCCTGCGCGGCGCCCCACGGCTGGCACCGCTGATCACCGCGATCGGCCTGTCCATCGTCCTCCAGCAGATCGTGTGGATGTGGTACCCGGAGGCCAAGAAGGACCGTTCCTTCCCGCAGTTCCAGGGCGAGCCCATCGACCTGCTCGGCGCCACCGTCCAGCGCGGTGACCTCTTCGTCATCATCGCCGCCCCGCTGTGCATGCTCGCCCTCGGTCTCTTCGTGTCGAAGACCCGCTCCGGCCGTGGCATGCAGGCCACCGCCCAGGACCCCGACACCGCCAAGCTGATGGGCGTCAACACCGACCGCATCATCGTGATGGCCTTCGCCATCGGTGCCGCGTTCGCCGCGATCGCCGCCGTCGCCTACGGCCTCAAGAACGGCCAAGTCGGCTTCCGCATGGGCTTCCTGATGGGCCTCAAGGCCTTCACCGCCGCCGTCCTCGGCGGCATCGGCAACATCTACGGCGCCATGCTCGGCGGCATCGTCCTCGGCGTCGCCGAGGCCCTCGCCACCGGCTACATCGCCAACGTTCCCGGAATGGACCTCTTCGGCGGCGGCGCCTGGAAGGACGTATGGGCGTTCGCCCTGCTCATCCTCGTCCTGCTCTTCCGGCCACAAGGCCTGCTCGGCGAACGCGTCGCGGATCGGGCGTGATACCCATGACCACCAAGACTCCCACCACCGACGCCACCGCCAAGACGGCCACCGCACCGGCCGCCCCGATCGTCCCGCTGCCGCCCGCCGCGGCACGCGCCGTCGCCGCCGCCGGCTCCGCCGTCGCGTTCGTCGGCACCTTCCTCGCCTGGACCTGGACCGACGAGTTCCCCGGCAACCTCACCGTCACCGGCTACCCCGGCGGCCTGCAGGTCCTCACCCTCGTCGGCGCCCTCCTCACCCTGCTGTTCGTCCTCTCCGGCTACGGCGTCCGCGGACTGGGCTGGCTCACCCCCGGCGGCACCAACAGCCCCGTCCTGCTGACCGCCCTCGGTGTCCTCGGCACCACCGGCTACGCCATGGGCGCCATCAGCCAGGAGCTCGGCGGACTCGTCAACCTCGAGCCCGGCGCCTGGGTCTCCGGCATCGGTGCCCTCGTCGCCGTCATCGGCGCCATCGGCCTCCCGGCCGACCAGCCGTACGACGCCGACGAGCCGCACCCGGGCCTGTGGGGCCGGATCCGCCACTCCCTCACCGCCCCCGAGCCCGCCCGCGCCGAGGACCTGCCCTCCTGGGCCGAGATCCTCATCATCGCCGCCGGCTTCGGCATCGGCCTGTACGTGTTCGCGTACGGCATCGGCACCGAGTACTCCGAGCTGTTCGTCGGCTTCCTGATCATGGCCGCGTTCGGCTTCACCGCCGTCACCCGCGCCGGACTCCTCAGGCGGCTCTCGGCGCTCACCGCCAAGCACCGCAACGTCACCCTCGCCGCCGCGTTCGTCGCCGCGATCTGCTTCCCCTTCACCCAGAGCAACGACCAGTTCGCCCTCATCGGCGCGAACATCCTGATCTTCGCCACCGTCGCCCTGGGCCTCAACGTCGTCGTCGGCCTCGCCGGCCTCCTCGACCTCGGATACGTCGCCTTCCTCGGCGTCGGCGCCTACGCCGCCGCCCTGGTCTCCGGCTCCCCGCAGTCGAGCATCGGCGTGCACTTCCCGTTCTGGGCGGCCGTCCTCACCGGCGCCCTCGCCTCGCTGATCTTCGGCGTGGTGATCGGCGCACCGACCCTGCGACTGCGCGGCGACTACCTCGCCATCGTGACGCTCGGCTTCGGTGAGATCTTCCGCATCACCATGAACAACCTCAACGGCAACAGCGGACCCGACGTCACCAACGGCTCCAACGGCATCCCGAACATCCCCGACCTCAAGGTCCTCGGGTTCGACCTCGGAGTACCGCACGACGTCCTCGGCCACGAGCTCACCCGCTCCGGCAACTACTACCTGCTGATGCTGCTGTTCACGGCCGTCGTCGTCCTGGTCTTCCGCCGCTCCGCGGAATCCCGCATCGGCCGCGCCTGGGTCGCCATCCGCGAGGACGAGACCGCCGCCACCGCCATGGGCATCAACGGCTTCCGCCTCAAGCTCCTCGCCTTCGCCCTCGGCGCCTGTCTGGCCGGCCTCGCCGGCACCGTCCAGGCCCACGTGTCCTACAGCGTCACCCCCGAGCAGTACCAGTTCGCCGGCTCAGTGCCGCCCAACTCGGCCTTCCTGCTCGCCGCCGTCATCCTCGGCGGCATGGGCACCATCAGCGGCCCCCTCATCGGCGCCGCGCTGCTCTACCTGATCCCGGCCAAGCTCCAGTTCATGGCGGAGTACCAGCTGCTCCTCTTCGGCGCCGCGCTCATGCTCCTCATGCGCTTCCGCCCCGAAGGACTGGTCGCCGACCGCAGGAAGCAGCTCGAGTTCCACGACACCGGACAGCTCGACGTACCGGACGACAAGCCGCTCCCCGACGGCGCGACCGGCGTCGCGAAGGCAGGGGCGTGACCGCCATGACCACCACCGCACCCACCACCACGACCGTCCTCGACGCCACCGACGTCACCATGCGCTTCGGCGGTCTCACCGCCGTGCGCTCCGTCGACCTCACCGTCAACAGCGGCGAGATCGTCGGCCTCATCGGACCCAACGGCGCCGGCAAGACCACCTTCTTCAACTGCCTCACCGGCCTGTACGTCCCCACCGAGGGCAAGGTCTCCTACAAGGGCACCGTCCTGCCGCCCAAGCCGCACCTGGTCACCCAGGCCGGCATCGCGCGCACCTTCCAGAACATCCGGCTCTTCGCCAACATGACCGTTCTGGAGAACGTGCTGGTCGGCCGGCACACCCGCACCAAGGAGGGCCTCTGGTCCGCCCTGCTGCGGCTGCCCGGCTTCAAGAAGGCCGAGGAGGCCTCCCGCGAACGAGCCATGGAACTCCTGGAGTTCACCGGTCTCGCCGCCAAGGCCGACCACCTCGCCCGCAACCTGCCCTACGGCGAACAGCGCAAGCTCGAGATCGCCCGCGCCCTCGCCAGCGAACCCGGCCTGCTCCTCCTCGACGAGCCCACCGCGGGCATGAACCCGCAGGAGACCCGCGCCGCCGAAGAGCTCATCTTCGCCATCCGCGACCAGGGCATCGCCGTCCTCGTCATCGAGCACGACATCCGGTTCATCATGAACCTCTGCGACCGGGTCGCCGTCCTCGTCCAGGGCGAGAAGATCGTCGAAGGACCCGCCGAAGTGGTCCAGGCCGACGAACGCGTCATCGCCGCCTACCTCGGCACCCCCTTCGAAGGCGCCCCCGGCCAGGAGGAAGCCGCCGAGGTCGCAGCCGCCGAGGCGCACAGCACCACAGAAGGGGACGACAAGTGACCGCACTGCTGGAGGTCGAGGACCTCAGGGTCGCCTACGGCAAGATCGAGGCCGTCAAGGGCATCTCGTTCAAGGTCGACGCGGGCGAGGTCGTCACCCTCATCGGCACCAACGGCGCCGGCAAGACCACCACGCTCCGGACCCTGTCCGGGCTGCTCCAGCCGGTCTCCGGCCAGATCAGGTTCGACGGCCAGTCGCTGAAGAAGATCCCAGCACACAAGATCGTGTCGCTGGGGCTCGCCCACTCCCCCGAGGGCCGGCACATCTTCCCCCGCATGACCATCGAGGACAACCTCCGCCTCGGCGCCTACCTCCGCAACGACAAGGAGGGCATCGAGAAGGACATCAAGCGCGCCTACGACCTCTTCCCCATCCTCGGGGAACGCAGCAAGCAGGCCGCGGGCACCCTCTCCGGCGGCGAGCAGCAGATGCTCGCCATGGGCAGGGCGCTGATGTCCCGGCCCAAACTGCTCATGCTCGACGAACCCTCCATGGGCCTCTCGCCGATCATGATGCAGAAGATCATGGCGACCATCGCCGAACTCAAGTCCCAGGGCACCACCATCCTGCTCATCGAGCAGAACGCCCAGGCCGCGCTCTCCCTCGCGGACCACGCCCATGTCATGGAGGTCGGAAAGATCGTCCTCTCCGGCACCGGGCAGGACCTCCTCCACGACGAGTCGGTCCGCAAGGCCTACCTCGGCGAGGACTGAGGCAGAGGACCGAGGCACACGACGAGAGGCCCGGGGGCCCCCCCCAAAGGGGGGGGGGGGGGGCTCTTTTTTTTTTTGGGGCCCCCCCCCTCCCCCCCTTCTTCTTCCCGTCGTCGTCTCCGAACCCCTTCGCCACCCCCCTCATCTACACC